>CAZBOX010000072.1:0-23627 GCA_964493595.1 uncultured Candidatus Obscuribacterales bacterium
CTCGTCCTGCCAGCATGCAAGCAGTGCATGATGAGTTGAAACAGATATTTTTCTATCGCAAGTCTTCCTTTCTCGGTCGACTGGTGACCAGCTGGGAGCTTTTTGTACTCAAGCGCAGACCGCGCAAGAAGAGCGAATTCATCGTTCTGGGGGCACTGGTTGTTTCACTAATCGCTCTGTTTGCAGCCTGGGCCTATTTGATTTCGCAATACGCATTTGCTGATGAATCGCAGGTTTTCAAACAGAAATTGACATGGAACGAGCCGGCGAAGCCTCCACCTGGCAATGTCGGGCAGATGGCACTCTCCATCTACCAGAACGATATCGCTCACTGCGAAGGCTTGTTGAGAAATGCTCCGCAAACGGTCGATGCAGACACGTTGGAGCGCATGGTTTCCTGGGGCAATGACATGTATAAGTTCAAGCGCTGGGAAGAAGCGGAAAAGGCTTTCGGACTGGCTCTCGAGTGCAGCAAATTGATCAATGGAGAATTTTGTCTACCCTCAATGCAATTGCGCCGGCAATTTGCCGAGGCCTGCTTCAATGCCAAAGAATACGCGTTTGCGGCGCGCGAATACGCAATCTACATGCAGCACGCCAATGGTTTTGTCGACAACGAAAAAGCAAAAAACATATTGATGTGCATAGTTCACTCCGGCGAATCCCACTATTACATGGAACAATACTCAGATGCGATAACGGCATATCGCAATTTCTATGCCTCCCTCCATGGAGAAGCTCTCGAGTGGGCGAACTTGAGCCCGCTGGCCACAGGACAATACGTGGAAGCGGCACGGCAGTTTCAGGGCACCGAGGGCTATGCGCTCCTGGTCAGCCACACTGGTGACTGCCTGGTAAAAGGAGAAGTCTATCCAAAAGCCAGGGACAAATACAGGGACGCCGCCGCCCGCTGGGCCGCTTTGAAATCGGCAGACAATGAGGCGCTTGCATATTTAAGAATGGCGATGATCGAGGAGCGCCTCAACGAAGATCCGAAAAACAGCTATGAGTCAGCACTAAAAGCCTTGAAACCGAATGGTTCGCTGCTAATCACCTGCATCACAGAAAAGTGTTACGCGGACTACCTGTGGAAACACAGCGATCCTCTTCACGCAATACTCTTAAAGCTCAACTACTCGAGGCAAGTTCCGAAGGTGCAAATTTAAGAATCAATTGCCTAATCGGCGCTTGAGTTCGTCCTTTATTTCAAGACCGCCCAGAGAGCCGTCGCCGCCCATCATATCGCCGTCCATCATGTCTGCGCCCTCATCCATGAGAACGGACATCTCGTCTTTGGCTTGTTTGTAGTCCTTGCCAATCTCGAAAAATGATTGCGGGAAACTGGCTTTGTTGTATTTGAGAGTGTCGTAACTTAGTTCGACTTTTCTGGCTTTCTTTCCATTCCACTCGCGAATCTCCTTGACTCGCATCGGAAAACCGAGCTTGGCGTCGTACTGCAAATAGAGGACCTTTTTGTAGAGCTCGATCAAGGCGGGCGGAACAGCAAGCTCGCGGCAGAAAGACCATTCCTCGGTGTAAGTCTTGTCATTAGGCGGTGGCAAATTATTCGTGCGCATGCGCGAATAACGGACGCACTTCAGACCAGCAATTTTTTCTTCACCCTGCCGTTTCCAAGCAGAAAATTCGGTAAAACCGGCGTCCTTTGCCCGTCCTGGATCTTTGCGGTAAAAGTTGAATTTCTTGCGCCAGGCGTCAGAGCTATAACTTACGTAACGCCTGGTTTGCTGATTCAAGAAATTCATCTTGTCGCCAGGCATTTGCTTTAGAAGCGTATAGTGGGTGGTTTCAAACTTTCCGCCGTACTTGGTAGAGACTAATCTGATCCGACCAGCCATCCTGTGCCACTGGTGCAATTCCCAGCCGGGGGCAGGTGGACCGCCGCGACCCTGCTCTTTGGCTGAGTCGGTCTTGCTGCTTGAGGCTCTGACAGATGGAGCGGCATGAGCATAATCAGGCAGGGCAGAAGCCAGGATGAGAAGAGAGACGCAGAGTGAGTAAAGTTTGCGGCGCATGGTCGGCACTGAGGAACGGCTTCGAAAATGTAGTCCGCCAGGCATGATACTACGTTCTGAGAGATAGAAGATCGTAAAGGGGGAATGTAGGAACTGGGGAACCGGAGACTGCCAGAAGAGCTGAAAAAAGTGGGGGAAGAAGTCGAAACAAAACCCGCCAAACACTGTCCGGCCTGCCACGCCGGTTATTCTGCCGATATGCGTTTTTGCCCCCAGGATGGAACTCAGCTCAAGGAATCCTCGCGCCCCGAGAATGGCAAACTTACCAATGGCGCGAGCGAAAAAAACAGTTCCTCGACAGCCACTGACTTTGACCAAGAGCTGAAACTGGACGATGTGCAGGCCGAATCCGCGGCGGTTCCGGATAATGCGACAAGGACTATTGAAATCACCGGCAACGCAGCTTCGCTCAGACCGCCAGGTACATTCGCCGATCCAAGCCTGGAATTGCTCGGGCAACTGGTTGAAGGTCGCTATGAGGTGACTGAAAATATCGGCAAAGGCGGCATGAGCGTTGTATTTAAAGCGCGTGACCGTCGATTGAAAAAGAACGTGGCCATCAAAGTCTTGATGCCACATTTATCAGCCGACCCGCTGAGCGTACAAAGATTCCAACAAGAAGCAACGGCAGCCAGTCACCTCGACCACCCCAATATCGTCAAGGTATACAACGTCGGCGCCACGGAAAGCGGGCTGCCGTTCATGGCGATGGATTTGCTGCAGGGACGAGCGCTCTCTTCTCTCATTAAGGAAAAAGGCAAATTAGACTGCACCGAAGCTCTCAATATCTTCGTCCAATTGACAGCAGCTCTGACGCACGCGCACGAAAAGGGCATCATTCACAGGGACTTGAAACCAAGCAATGTCATTCTCGCCCACCAGGAGGACGGCACGGAGATTGCCAAACTGGTGGATTTCGGCATCGCAAAAGTGCTCAGTAAAGATGGCAATACACAGGCGAAACTGACGCAGACAGGCGACGTCTTCGGCTCTCCTCACTACATGAGCCCTGAGCAGTGCATGGGCGGAGAATTAGACGAGCGCTCCGACGTTTATTCAATGGGTTGCTTGATGTATGAAGCCCTAACCGGAAGCCCACCTCATACGGGCGATTCGACTCTGCAAATTCTGCACAAGCACATATCTGAACGGCCAGCTCGGATCAAAGCGCTCGCGCCTGATTCAAATATCCCGGCAGAGCTCGAAGCCATCATATTCAAGTGCCTGGAGCCGCAACGTGACGAGCGCATTCAGACAATGAAACAGCTCAAGAACGAGCTTATGGAATTGTATTTGATTAGAGAGAATAGCGCACTCAATCAGCTGCAAGCAAAACTTTCCCTGCTCTGGTCTAAGAGACTGAAACTGAGCACCAGGGAAAAAGTGCTGGGAGGGCTGGGCATTGTGGTATCACTCATGGTGCTGACCGCAGGCTGGCTGACAATGTCATATCTTGATTTGACTTCGAACTCTCCCTGGCTTAATGCCTCCGTTCTCGACTGGGTTGGCTTAAAGCCTCCCGCCAACGAAGCGGACAGCAAAATGGCCCTGGCTTATTCCCAAATGGAACTCTACATGAGCAGAGGAGAAAAGCTGATTGCAGATGGTTCAGTTCAGCCCGGCCAGCTCGTATCAACTTTTACAAAGACTTCTCTGGCGCTGGCAAGGGACGGTCGCCTGGAAGACGCTTTGCGCGGATTGACAAAAGCTCTCTATTTTACAAAAAAATACCTGAGCCAGTATTCCAGCACCTATCCGAATCTTCTTTACTGGACGGGAAAAGTACACTACGATCTTCAGCAATATTCCAAGGCAGAGAAATATCTCACTGCGGCGCTGGAAAGCAATGAGTGGGCTGTAAGCGTAGTGGAAAAAGGCGATACTGAAGCCTTGATAGCTGATTGCAACTACTTCATGGACAGAAGAGAGAAAGCTGAGGAACATTACCAGAACGCCCTTGATCGCTGGGAGTCGTCCGGTCTGATTTCCCGACGCTATCCTGAATCGGTTGCCCGCTATGCCGACCTCATCGTTCCATACAACACGCAGAAGACTTACCGATACGCCTATCTTCTTTACCTGTCGGCAAAGAAACAATGGATCAAAAAGGCTGATGAAGAGGGGCAAAACATCGCATTATGCGATCTAAAGATATCCGAAATTCTTGAAAAAACTGGGGAAAAAGAAAAGGCTTTCCAGTTTTTGAAACACGCAAATTCCGAATTGGCGTCGGCAATCGGTGAAGACAATCCGAAGCGGGCTTTCTTGATAATGAAGTATGCCGACGCGCTCTGGGCAAGAGGAGAATACGCGGATGCACTCAAACAAAGATTCGGCTGCTGGCTGATTCTCTACCTGGCGCCGCCGCCCAGGTTTACAAAGGCTACTTAAACTTTTGCTGCAGCAACTTATTGCTCTTGTCAGATCCGAGTTCCGGCACATTCAGATCGCCAAAAGAGTCATCAGTACTGAAGAAAACTTCCATCTCATTTTCAGCCTTAGCGTATCCGGTAGGCATCACATACTTGCGAAACGGAATCTTGATCTTCTCGATCGAATAAGTCTCGTAATCGACGCGATCCGTATCTTTTGCTTTACGCACGCGGTGCCGCCCGAGATAGTCCGCCTGCGCATCGCGGACCGCAGCGTGTTTGGAGGAAAGCGAATGCCTGAGCGGTACCCCCGGAGGAACGGAATCGGCTACCTTAAGCAGAGAGAACAGCAATGCGCGGGCGTCCGGCGTCATTTTGATTTCATTTGTCACCCAAATAGTGTCGACATTGGTAAGGTCTTTCGCTTTCGAAACTCGACTGAATACCTTTGTGCCCATGCCGCATATTTTTTCGTTTCGCAGAAATTTCCAGGGGCTCAATGTCGACGATTGATTCGGATTTCGAAAGAGGACCTTCGACTTCTTCTTCCATGTTTCAGGATCGCAAGCATAATATTTTTTCGTATCGTTGCTGAACAAGCAGAGATTTAGCGTCTTTGCATTGAACAAAATCGAGATTGTATTCGACTCTACACTGATCCCCAGAGGAGAAAAATAAGTAGTGCACTTGCCGATGAATCTATACTCCTGCTTCAGCCTCAGCCCCTCAGTATCTTTCAGGCCGGCCGCGGAAAAAACTATGTCTGGCGTTTTACTTTTCATCTGAACTTTTGCTTTCGGCGAAGCGAGCGAAGTCTGTGCAAGCACGAACGCAGAGAGCAAGAGCAGCAATGAGACAGTGAATTTCAGGCGTTCAAACAACTGTAGGCTTCTCCGTATCCTTTTGCCCAGCATTGATCTGAGCACTTCCATAGGCTGATGGACCTTTAAAGGAACCGGGCATGATCCGCATCAACCAGTTCTGGAAGTCGTCGATATAGGTAAAAACGACCGGTATCACAAGCAGTGTTAAGAGAGTAGCAGTGATCAAACCACCGACAACAGAAATAGCCATTGGCGCTCTTGCTTCAGAACCTGCGCCGATACCCATCGCTACAGGAAGCATACCGGCAATCATAGCTATGGTGGTCATAAAGATAGGGCGCATTCTAGTCTCACCGGCTGTGATCAGCGCTTCACGACGAGGCAATCCGTGCTGCATCTGTACTAGAGCGTATTCCACAAGAAGAATTGCGTTTTTGGTCACCAGTCCCATCAACATGGTAATGCCAATCAGGGCGTAGAGACCGATGGACTGGTTGAACATGACAAGACCGATGAGAGCGCCGCACAAGGACAGGGGCAAAGACATCATGATCGTCATCGGATGCAGGAATCCCCCGAATAGAACCACCAGTACAGCGTAAATGAGCAGAACAGCAGCACCAATCGCGGTGCCGAATCCATTGAAGACGTCGCGCTGGATTTCAACATCACCGAGCGGCATCTCGTGAATGGACTTCGGCATACTTTTGAAAGCAGGTAATTGGTGAACCTTCTTAAGCGCATCACCGAGGGTGAGATTGGAGTCTAGGCTGGCCTCAACCGTCACTTGACGCTCGCGATCATACCTGTCTATTTGCGAAGGTCCGCTGCCGAACTCAACTGTGGCGACGCTCTTGAGAGGAACAAGCCGACCATTATTGCCCTGCACCTTCAAGTTGCCGATTGTAGCCATGTCATTGCGATATTGCGGATCGAGTTGAACACGAATGTTGATCTGGCGATCTTTCAAATCGAATTTAGCCAGATTGGCATCGGAATCGCCCAGAGTCGCAATCAGAGCTGTTCTTGCAATGGCCATGACGGATACGCCCACACGCGCCGCTCTTTCAAAATCCGGTTTGACAAGGATCTCCGGTCTCAACAAAGACGCGCTGGAAGTAACATCGCTTAGACCCTTAACAGGGCGCATCTCATCGATGAGTTTTTCTGCTGTCCTTTCCAGCTCGGCGGAGTCATTGCTGGTCAGTGCTATGCGAACAGGTTTTCCGGTCATACCGGAAGAACGTGAGAAAGTCAGGCGGACACCCGGCACTACCTTAATCTCCTTGCGCAGCAGTTCTTCAAAATTCTGCTGCGAGATTTTGCGCTGTTCTTTCGGCACCATCGTTATGTAAATGCTGGCTTTGTTTACTTCACCCTGATTGCCGGCAGAACTGCGCCTCGATGCTGTAGGCGTACCGATGAAGGCGACTACAGCCTTGGCTTCCTTATGCCTGGAAACTATTTCAGTCAGTTGATTGCAGGCGCGCTCAGTGTCGGATAGTACTGCACCTGGTGGCAGCTCCACATTGATGAGACATTCGCCTCTATCCACGTTGCTGATTAGAGAAGTGGGCATAGACTTGAAAAGAGCAATACTGACAGCAAAGAGTACTATGGATGCGATAACTGTAAGGAGCCTGCGATTCAGCGCCCAGAGCAGCATCTTCTCGTAGAGTCGCATCAGCTTGCCGCGGCCCTTGTGCTCCGGCATGTCTTTCATGCCATATGCAGCCATCATTGGTGTGACCATACGAGCAACCAGCAGAGAGAAAAGAACGGCAACAGTGACCGTCAATCCAAACTGTTTGAAAAACTGCCCGGGGATACCACCCATGAAGGCAACCGGCACGAAGACGACTATTACTGTCATGGTTGTGGCAATTACCGCCATCCCGATTTCTTCGGCAGCTTCGATTGCTGCCTTCAAAGGCGGTTTGCCCATCTTCAAGTGTCGAACAATATTCTCGATTTCAACAATGGCATCATCGACAAGAATACCGATGACGAGAGCCAGACCAAGAAGCGACATACCATTGAGGGTAAAGCCCGCCCACTGCATGACCGCAAACGTAGGGACAACCGACAATGGAATTGCCAGACCAGAGATAAAGGTCGCCCTCCAGTCTTTCAGGAATATATAGATAACAGCAACAGCAAGCAGTGCACCGATAATGAGCGAGTCCAGAGAGGCGTCATAAGCCTCTTTCACATACTTCCCGTTGGTTCTAATTTTGCTGATCGAAACATCTTTAGGAAGCGAACTCTTTAAATCAGCAAGACGCTTGTCGACGGCTTTCTCGACATCGACCAGGTTGCTGCCCGTGCTTCGGACAATGGAAAAAACGACAACTTGCTTGCCGTCCATAATCGCCATCTGGCGCACTTCCGAGGCGCTGTCGGTAACTCTTCCCAATGTATCCAGGCGGGCATGCCTGCCTTGCGGCAGCAAAATTTCCGTGGCGCTCAAACGCTCGAGGGTGTGCGCGCTGCCCAGTGTTCTTATCGACTGCTCGGCTCTGCCAATCTCTCCGCGCCCACCAGGAAGGTCTATATTCAATGCTCTTACTTGAGCGTTGACCATGTCTGCTGTGACACCGAAGGCTTCCAATCGGGTCGGATCGAGGTCGACTCTAATCTCTCGATCTACCCCGCCGGCCCTCTGTACTTGACCAACTCCCGGCACGGAAAGCAGGGCTCTGCCGATATCGTTATCCACCAGCCAGCTGATTTCTGTAGGCGTTAAAGTCGGGCTTGAAACCGTGTAACTGACAAAAGGACCACCGACAAAATCAACGCGCTGGATAATAGGCTCATCGATTCCATCCGGCAAATCTTGCTTGATTTTGGCTATCGCATCGCGAACGTCGTTGACGGCGCGGTCGGTATTTGTGCCCAGAACAAACTCGATGCTGGTGGTTGAGGCACCCGTATTGACGGTCGACATTATATGTTTGACATTGCCGATGCCTGAAACAGCGTCCTCGATCTTTCTTGTCACTTGAGTCTCGAGTTCTGACGGCGCTGCCCCCATTTGCGTAACCGTCACCGATGCTACCGGCACGTCGATATTGGGATTTTCGTCGATACCCAGAGCATTGAACGCCAGGCCACCCATCACCATGAGGACGAGGAAAAGAACCAGCACAGGAACTGGATTTTTGATTGACCAGGTTGAGAGATTCCAATTCATCTTTTGCTCACGTCCAGCATTCTACTGTCCAACGCGGATCAAATCTCCATTTTTCAAAAAGCCTGCGCCGCGCACTACGACAGTTTCTCCAGAATTGAGACCGGACAACACTTCTGCATATCCTTGCACTCGCTCGCCGGTTTTTACATCACGGGTTGAAACTGTATTGTCAGGATTGACCACATATACAAAACTCTTATGCTCTCGGCTCAAAACAGCCGCAGCCGGCACAGCCAGAGGTGTTCGGTCGCCTATATCAATGGTTGCATGGGCGAAATTACCTGGTTTGAAAATGTGACCTTGTTTTCCGTCCGCGTAAGGCAAATCAATGCGCACAGTTCCTAAACGCATCTCCTGATCGACCATGGGGCTCACTTCTCGCACTGTTCCCAGCACTTTGTAGTTGGAGCTTGTCGAATCAGTTACTTCTACTTTCTGGCCGGGGTGAATGAGCGGCAAATCGACCTCTGCGACCTGCGCACGCAATTCCAGGCGATTGTCACGCACCATCAAGAATAGTGCCTTACCGACAGCTGTAATTTCGCCAAGGTGAGCATCACGACGCAAGATCAAACCATCGGAAGGAGCCTTTATAACGGCTTGCGCCACCAGAGCCTCGAGCCTCTGCACATTCGCCTTCATCTGAGCGACGGTAGCCCGAGAGATATCCACATCTTCTTTGCGGCCGCCTTGTTGTCCCATAATCAGCCGCTGCTTTGATTGGTCGAGCTGGAATTTAGCGGTTCGCACCTTTTGCTCGGCATTGCGCGTTTCAGCGTCTGCTGTTTTTGCTTCAGTGTCCTTCTGGTCAGCTTCGAGTTGGCTGACTGCTCCTTGGGTGACAAGTCCGCGATAACGCTGTGCGTTGTGTTGAGCATTTATCAGATTGGCTTTCGCCTTGACCAGCATTGTTTCTGCTTCTGCAACAGCCGACTCGCCTTGATAGACAAGCGCTTGCAACGAAATCAAATCCTCAGGACGATTCGGCTGAATGGTCCTTTTCAGAGTTGCTTCCTGAGCAGACAATTTCGCCTTCTCTTCAGCCAGTTGAGCATTCAGGACAGAGGCATTAAGCCTGGCCAGCACTTGACCGCGCTTTACCTTATCGCCCTCATCAACATAGATAGATTCGATTCTAAGACCATTAACTTCCGAGCCGATTGTAAGAGGGTCCCAGGCCCAAACTGTGCCATTGACCTGCACCACCCCTTTCATCAGGTGCGGTGCGACCTTATCTGTTGTAACGGTAATGACCGGCTCCGGAGCGGCAACTTTTGCTTCTTTGGCACTGTGAGCATTATTGAAAATCACCACAGCTATACATGCGAGAATCGCCACCGTGGAAAGAACAATCACTTGCTTTCTCTTGAAGAAAGCTTGTGACCGCGACTGAGAGACCTGCCCGTCAGCAGCTGCCTTTGTTTGATCCTGGCTCATGGAGCCGGTCTCATTAACTGTTGATTTCACTTCCATGGCTTCCTTTTGCGCTATAGCAATTTTTCTCTTTCATCAATCCATTGAAAATGATGTCGAGTACATCTTCTGTTTTTGATTCAAGCGTGTGGCTAAATCCGCTGACAAATTTATTGAAGATCACCCCGTAGAGAAGGGTGCTCATCGTATCGACAAGCCGTTCAACCGGCACTTCGCGCATAGTTCCGCAGTCGACGAGATCGCTGAGATGCTGCTTCCAGATGTTGCCGCTGTCTTCTGCAAGAGGAGCAGGCAGGGCACGATCCTTGAATTCGGCTCTCTGCTGAACAATCAACTCGACTACATAAGGATGGGCGTCAAAGAAGCGGAAATAGGCTCTCAATGCATGTTCAATGCGCTCCAAGGGCGATTTGACATTCTCGACGGCAGCCGTGACTTCTTCACTTAGAAGCTGCATGCAATTGTCGACAGTAGCAAGAAAGAGGTCCTTTTTGCTGGGGAAATATCGATAAAGAGTACCTTTGGCTACGCCCAGTTCTTCAGCGAGCAACTTCAAATCGGAATTTGGATAACCCAGACGCGCAAAAAATAGTGCTGCAGCGTCTAGAATTTCCTGCCTTCGTCGCATCGGAAGCTCTTCATCACGAGGCCGTCCGACCGGCTTGCGGATACGAACAGAGATCAATTCGGCCGAAACGTCACCATCCGCAGGGGGTGCGGAACTGCCGGTGGCCGGAGTGATTATCGGGTCTGCTGAAGTCTCGGTACTCGAGTCGGTCATAATTTCCCGCCATCCGGCTACATAAACAGATTAGCCGGAATTCATTGACGCTTGGGTCATTTAATTATAACAGACAGCTCAGACTGCCGCCATGCGGGAGATTTGGGACTTCAAATTGACGTATCGCTGGACGCTACTTTGTTGGCATTGCTGCGCTTCAGATTGTTGATTTGAGCCATGGCGCCGGTGCAAAATGCACGCATTCTGCTGTCCGGATTGAGTTTGAGACAGGCATTGTATTGAAAGATTGAATTGTCGTATTCACGCAGCTGAAAGTATGTGTTAGCCAGCTGGTAATGCGCGGCGATGCTGGTCGGCTCATCCTGTACGGCTTTAACGAAGAATGCTTTGGCCAGAGGGTATTTGCCTTGCTGGTAGTGCTTACAACCAGCCGTAAATGCGTCAGCGGCAAGACCTGGCAGGCTAGCCGTCATAAAAATACCAAGCGCCGCGAGCAATGGCATTGCCGCTCTGTTTGTAGTAATCGAGAAGATACTGAGTATGAAATTCAACATTTTCCGCACGTCCTGAAATATGCGCCCGCTCAAGCCGCATTTAGCGAGCCGACTCAGATGGGCTATGGCAATGGAGTGACCTTCTGCGCTAGAAGATATAACTACGCGCGCGCGTGCGCAATGGGGATTCCACCATGCCCCTGTGCAGTGACGGAATCACTCTTCCGGACTGTAGAGATCATCAAAAGTCAGAACGACATTCGACCTGTCAATCAAATCGGTTGTGTGATTCATTGTGTAAATGCGCAAATTCACTCTTTTTGTATCTGGATCCTTTATTTCAATCCAGTGCATGATTTCGCCCATCCCCTTGCGAATTTGCTTCAACTTGAAATTTCGCAGTGGATAATTTATTTGAGTTCCGGAAAGAAGAGTTTTCCCCTTCGAGCCATCTTCGCGAAATTCGATCGAGCGATCGGATGTTTTTTGAATCTCCAACTCCTGCGTCGTACTGCCGTCAACGAGCAGGCGAAAACAAAGCAAATTGTGTCTTCCGCCGGCTGCAGGTTTTTCATACCAACATTCTTTGAAGCTGACTTCGTGATTATTCCAGTCGAAAACATCCGGCATCGGATAGAGCTTTCGAATCAGAATTCCGCGCTTGCTCGCCTCTAAAGAGGAGCGCGAAGGCAATTCCCCCTCCGACAGAGCGCGCTCTGGCAGAAGCATGGTCAAACATACTGCCAGAAGCAAACTGAGTCCGGTCTGTCTTCTCTGAAAAAGGCTATGCTGCATGCAAAAGCCCTAATGGATGTGGATGTGGTTCTTCTCGCGGTACTCGACCATTTTGTCCCACTGAAGAACTTCCGGTTTTTCTTTGATCAACTGATTCCAGGTAATATGCGGTCGGCCAGTGTCGATCTCAGTCATGGTGATGCAATCGTCCACGGGGCAAACGCTGGCGCAAAGGGCGCAACCGACGCAGTCTTCTTCACGAACTACCGGCCACAGCCTCTCTTTGACTTCATCGGTGAGTTTCATGTCTTTGAGATCGATGCACTGGTGCGCAGTGTCATTGCAAGCGATAAAGCAGAGATTGCACTGAATGCACTTGTTGTGATCGATGCGAGCGACAGATTGAAAGCCCAGATCGAAATCGCCGAAGCTGCTGATGCGCGGCAGAGATGCACCGATAAAGTCGGTGCATGTTTTGAAACCGCGCTCGTCCATCCAGTTGGACATACCGTCGATCAAATCGTCCACAACTCTAAAGCCAAAGTGCATGACAGCAGTACACACCTGAACGCTTGTCGATCCAAGCAGCATGAATTCGACAGCATCCTGCCATGTTTCAATGCCGCCCATACCCGAGATGGGAATGCCGGCCTTGCGTACTTCTTCATCAGAAGCGACAGACGAGAGCAGGTGCAGGGCAATCGGTTTGACAGCCGGGCCGGCGTATCCGCCGTGACCACCTTTACCGCCGACATTCGGACGAATTTCAAAGGTATCGAGGTCGACGCCCATGATGCTATTGATGGTGTTGATGAGCGAGATTGCAGAAGCATTTGCCTTCACGGCCGCTCTTGCCGGATGGACGATATCGGTGACATTCGGCGTCAGCTTTACAATCACGGGCTTCGTCGCCACTTCCATGACCCATTCCGTGACCATGCAAGTATATTCAGGCACTTGCCCCATCGCAGAGCCCATACCGCGCTCCGACATACCATGAGGGCAGCCGAAATTAAGCTCGAATCCGTCTATGCCCGTGTCTTCGACACGCTTGATGATTTCCTGCCAGGCTTCCTTTTTCGACTCGACCATCACGGAAGCGATTACAGCATTGTCAGGAAAGTTCTTCTTGGTCTCACGCATCTCCTTCAAATTGACGTCGAGCGGACGATCTGAGATCAGCTCGACATTGTTCAAACCAATTATCTTTCGGCCTTTGTAGTCGATGGTTCCATATCGATTGCAGACATTCATGACCGGCGCGCCGACCGTCTTCCACACCGCTCCGCCCCAGCCTGCCTCGAAGGCCTTCTGCACCTGATAGCCTGAATTGGACGGCGGCGCCGATGCTAACCAGAAGGGATTGGGAGACTTGATGCCATTGAAATTGATCGAAAGATCAGCCATTTGCAAACTCCTGTGTAGGCGAATACATGCCGCCTGTGTAGTTACTTGGTGGGCGCAACGGCATGCACGCGAGGCTTGTGCTCGTGCAGTGCATAACCTTTTTCCATGGCAGGCTCGATCGTCATGTCAGTCGATCTCTTGAGCGTGCCTTCGGGAATGGGCTTGCCAGTCAATTGCTCATAGATGGCGCGGGCAGCAATCTTTCCGTCTTGAGTAGCCATGACGGTCGAAGCTTCTCCTTTGCTCCTGATGCAGTCGCCGCCCGCGAAGATTTTCTCGTGGGCGGTGCGATTGGTTTTGCCATCGACAGCAATGTAGCCCTTCACGGTTTTGATGCCGTATTCGCCGAGCTTGGCGATAAAAGGCGTGTGCTTGAGCTGTCCGATTGCTTTGATGACCATATCGCACGGCACCACAAATTCAGAGTTAGGCACCGGCACGGCCACGCGCCGCCCTGATTCATCCGGCTCGCCGAGGTCCATGCGCACGCACTTCAATCCATCGACGCGGCCATCGCGAGCGATTACTTCAACGGGCTGCGTCAAAAAGCTGAAGCTTACCCCTTCGCTGAGAGCGAATTGATATTCGAAGTGATAAGCAGGCATCTCTGCTTCCGAACGGCGGTAGATCATAGTCACACGTTCCGAACCCAGACGTCTGGCAATTGTGGCGCAGTCTATGGCGGTGTTGCCGGCGCCTATTACACAGATACGATTTCCGTATTTGATGTCGGCCAGCGGCTTTACTTTCGTCTCTTCGATGAATTCCAGCCCGTCCACGACGCCTTCGAGGTCCTCACCGGGAATGTCCATGTTGGGAACGCTGCCAAGCCCGATGCTGACAAAAACGGCATCGTTCTCTTTGAGCAGCTGATCAAATTGGATGTCTTCGCCGATGGTGACACCGGTCTTCATTGTGACGCCGAGATCTTCGATTTTCTTGGCCTCGGCCCGTGCCACTTCCACTGGTTCGCGGAAGACGACGATACCGTAGGTGCTCAGTCCACCCGGCCACATCTTTCTTTCGTAACAGGTCACTTCAAAACCCATTTTCGCCAGTTCGCCGGCGCATGTCAGTCCAGCCGGGCCGGCACCAACAACAGCGACTTTCTTGCCCAGCGGTTTGCCTTTGTTGAAGAATTTGACCTTCTTCTCGTCGGCATAATCCATTGCATATCGCTGCAACCGGCCAATCATGATCGGCTTTTCGTCATGCTCCAGAACACAGGCACCTTCGCACAATTCCTGGACCGGGCAAACCCTGGCGCAAGAAGCTCCCATCAAGTTAGCTTCCATAATCGTACGTGCTGAGCCGGTGACATTACCGGTGGAAATCTTGCGAATAAATGTAGGAATATCGATGTGCGTAGGGCATGCCACCATGCATGGTGCATCATAACAATAGAGGCAACGGTTAGCTTCCAGCACCGCTTCTCTTTCAGTCAAAGGCGGAAAGACTTCCTGAAAGCGCTCCTCCAGACTCATTTCCCACGCTTTGTACTTAACTGGTTTGTAATGTTCGGCCATTGCTTGCTCTCTTTTGCAGTGACTTTACGATTGAATATTGAAGGGCGACGCTGAGCGCCGCCCTTTCTTCGACCTATAGCTTGACCAGAGGCTCATAGGTTTCCGGTCTGCGATCTCTGTAGAACTGCCAGGTGTTGCGCACTTCTTTGATCTCGTCGAGATTCAAGTCGGCGACAAGAAGTTCTTCTTTGTCGCGCGAGGCTTGAGCCACTATCTGACCACGAGGATTGCAGAAATAACTCTGTCCATAAAACTCGCCGATATTCCAGGGCTCTTCCGTTCCAACGCGATTGATGGCGCCGACGAAATAACCATTGGCTGCGGCGTGAGCCGGTTGTTCTAATTTCCAGAGATATTCTGAAAGACCGGCCACCGTAGCCGACGGGTTGAATACAATCTCTGCTCCTGCCAGCCCGAGCGCTCTTGCACCTTCCGGAAAGTGGCGGTCATAGCAGATGTACACGCCGATGGTGGCATATTGAGTCTGGAAAACGGGATAACCGAGATTGCCTGGACGGAAATAGAACTTCTCCCAGAATCCGGGATTTACCTGCGGGATGTGGGTCTTTCTGTATTTGCCGAGATATTTGCCATCGGCATCGATAACGGCTGCAGTGTTGTAATAGACTCCGGTTTGCTCTTTCTCGTAGACCGGCACTACCAGCACCATCGAATATTCTTTTGCCAGTCCTTGCAGTTTTTTGATGGTTGGACCATCCGGAACGGCCTCGGCCAGGTCGTACCAGCAAGGCTGCTGCTCTGCGCAAAAATAAGGTCCATTGAACAATTCCTGGAAGCAGAGAATTTTGACGCCCTTCTCATGCGCTTCTTTGGTCAACTTGAGTGTTTTCTCCAACATCGCGTCTTTGATTTTCTCAATGGTTTTAGCATCGGTGCCGCCACTAGGCGCAACGATTGCGTTTTTCGTTTGAATCAAACCGCATCGAACAGTATTGGACATTTTCTTTCCTCTTGTATTTTCCGTACCGGGCGATGCCGGGCTCGCCCTCAACTAAAATTCGCTTACTTGGTGACAGCGACCTTTTTCACTGACTCCATCGCCTTGCGCATAGTCTTCAGTGTTCTATCGATATCATCCTTGTTGATAATCATCGGCGGCTTCAGCCTGATGACGTTACCCCACAGCCCGCCTTTTCCAAGAATCACGCCGTCGTCTTTTGCGGCTTCGACGATTTTCTGAGTTTCCGCGGTCATCTGTGTTTTATTTTCATCAGCAATTTCTATGCCGATCATCAGGCCTTTACCGCGGATATCTGCCATGAAGGGGAAATCCTTTTGCATGTCGCGCAGGCCTTCGAAAAGATAATCGCCCATCGCTCTGGCGTTATCCATGATTTTCTCTTCTCTAATCACGTCAATCACAGCTGATGCTGTTGCCGCTGAAACCGGATTGCCTCCGAATGTATTGATTTGAGGCTTTTGATTGCCATCGGCAATTTCCGGCGTGGTGATGAAAGCACCAATGGGGAAACCATTGCCCAGTCCTTTTGCCATCGTGATGAAGTCCGGCTGAACTCCCCAGTTGGAAATACCGAACATGTGCTTGCCTGTGCGGCCAAAACCAGTCTGTACTTCGTCAGCGATAAACAAGACTCCGTAATTCTCGAGGATCTTCTTCACTTCTTTGAAGTATTCGTCTGGTGGAGTAATCGCACCGCCCACGCCCTGGATAGGCTCGGCAATCATGACGGCCGGCTTGCCGGATGTTTGAGTCTGAATGACCCGCTCAACATCTTTTGCGCATTCAAGATGGCAGCTATCAGGGTGCTTCTGGAAGGGGCAGCGGTAGCAGTAGGCGTTGGCGGCAAAGAAAACCCCGGCTGCCGGCTGCAAAGCCGGGCGATAATTGTGATTTCCGGTCAAGGCATTGGCCAGGTGAGATTCACCGTGATACGAATGCTCCAGAGCTATCACTTCGTGCCTGCCGCTGGAAAGTCTGGCTAATTTGATCGCGGCTTCGTTCGCCTCGGTTCCAGAGTTAGTGATGAATGATTTGGAGAGATTGCCGGGCGTGATTTCTGCGAGTTTTTCTGCAAGCTCAACCATTGGCTCGGTCATGAATGAAGTGGATGTATGCTGCAGAGTTTTGACTTGCTGTACTGTTCGCTCCACTACTTTCGGATGGCAGTGTCCGACGCTGACAGTGACGATACCGGCGAACATATCGAGGTATTCTTTGCCCTTCTCGTCGTAGAGAAACTGCTTTTCGCCGCGCACGAAATTCGGCGCATCAGCATAAAGCTGTTTGACGGACGGAATGATGTACTTATCACGCTTCTTCTTGAGCTCTTCGCGGCTTAGATGGGAAGGCACAGGCAACCTCCAGTGGAAAAAATATGGCCGTATCTACGTCAGTGACACCGTTACAAACGACTGAGAACTTTGTCTGGAACTTGTCTTAGCTTCCGGCAAACAAAACTCTCCCGCCAGGAAAGATTGGTAAGCACCAAATGGTCTTGGAACCGGATGCCAACTACGTCGATCTGACGGGTATCTATTTGTAGTGTGAAGATACTACTAATCTATTAATAATATGGTCAAGCCGTCGTGATTAATGGTTGCTAATCAAGGCGAAATTCTTGCTGTAGTCGAAGATAGCGAAGATCAAGACGGATCTCAAGCGGAAGCAGGCAGAGATGCCTTCCCCACTCGATCTCAGTCGATATACAGGAGAAATATCGATAAGTTTTTCCATCTGAATAAGCAATATCTAATTCTCGCCAGTCCTTCAGCCAGAGGGGCATAACAGCAGCTGCAGCTCGGCTGAAAAGCTCTCTGGCGCGTATCGAAAACCGGTTTCAAAGGCAAAGATTAAGGACTTGGCATACACGGAAAAAGTCCCACTTGTATACTTAATCGAGCTCTTTCTAGATGACCTTCAAGCTCGGCTGTAGTGGTCTTCTAGTCGAGCACCGGGGCACCAGGGATCGATCGATTTGATTTTCAGCAGTCTCCAATATCTGGTCTTCTTGCCGATAGTGGCCTTCTTATACTGGCGCACTACCGGCGGTGTGCGCCTTGCCCTCGTGGTCTTGTCCAGCTATTTCTTCTACATGAGCTGGCTGCCTGTATATGGTCTCTTGCTGCTTGCTCTTACAGCAATAAATTTCGCCCTTGCTATTGCTCTCGACAAAACGCGCATCGAAACATCGAATAGCGCTGCGGTCGAAACTGAAAAGCCGGCCAGAACAAAATTGCACAAAAGCATTTTTGCTTTCGGCGTACTCTTCAACCTAGCCGTACTTGTCTTTTATAAGTACGTCAATTTCTTGATAGAAAACGTCGTCGACACATACAATTTCGCAATCACTCAATTGAATGCGCTGCCGGCTCTGAAAGTCGCTCAAGCGCTGCCCTGGGATAAACCTGTTCTCGATGTGATTCTTCCTCTGGGCATCTCATTTTTCATATTCGAGTTCGTGCATTATCTGGTCGACGTGTACAGAGGAGATAAGCCGCTAACTTCATTTATGGAGTTCGCCGCATTTGCCTCTTTCTTTCCCTCGCAAATTGCCGGGCCAATAAAACGGTACAAAGACTTTACCGATCGTCTCCGTCAACCCGAGCCTATGACGGCTGCGCTCTTCACCGAGGGCACGACCCTTATCGTTCAGGGTCTCTTCAAGAAAGTGGCAATAGCAGATCCCATAGGCGTCATCGTTAACGGTCCTTTTGCTTCCACTACGATGCTCTCCGGTCCGGACGCCTGGATAGCATCGATTGGGTTTGTCATTCAAGTATATTGTGATTTTTCCGGCTACACCGATATCGGTCGAGGCTCCGCCCTATGGCTCGGAATCAGGCTTCCCGAGAATTTCAATCTTCCCTACCTGGCCACTGACCTGTCCGATTTCTGGCGCCGCTGGCATATTTCACTTTCCAGCTGGCTGAGAGACTACATCTACATTCCTCTGGGCGGCAGTCGCAAGTCGGTCTTTATGGCCTGGAGAAACTTGTTCATCACCATGGTGGCATGCGGCATCTGGCATGGGGCAAGCTGGCATTATGTGCTTTTCGGTATGGGTCAGGGTATCGGCTTAGGTGTCAACCGTGAATGGCGTTTATTCCTGAATAAACATCCCGGGCTCAGCAAGATATGCGAATCCAGAGGCGGTCTTCTCTTTTCCAATTTTCTGCTGATGACTTTCATCACACTGAGCTACGCTGTATTCCGCTCACCTGACGTACCACATTCCATCAATATGCTGAGAAGTATGCTGAACTTCCCTGCTCCATGCACTTTGTTGACTGAAATTGACAAAATGGGCGTCGGTTACATTCTCGGACTGTACATGGCATTCTTCTTTATCTGCAATACCTTCACCAAATCCGAATTTCTTATGTCCGTCGCCAAATCGATTGGCCTCTCGAGTGATGGAAAGACTTTCGGCCTGCCGGTTCGGATGGCCTCCTGGACCGCCGCTTTCGTTTTGATGTTTGCAGCCAGGCCAACCGAAGCAATTCCTTTTGTGTACTTCCAGTTTTAGTGGGGCGACATGACTACAGCAGCACCGCCAAAAATTGAAAATGCACCCCGGGAGTCAACGACGCCGTCGGGCAAATTCTCGTCCAAGCTGGCTAAATGGACAATTCTGGCAATCACAATCGTGGTCTGGCAAATTGTCGCTCTTCTTGTTGTCGAATTCACTCTGGCAGCGGCCGGTCTGGGTGAAGAGGAAATATTCAAACTCGATCCGACTTTCGGCTTCGTCCACATGAATAACAAGCGCGTCACCTGGAGGTCAGAAGGGTATGCGCGCAGTTATTTCGGTGCGGACGGTATGCGCGAACCAGGAGCGACTATAGAAAAGCCTGCAGGCGTGTTTCGCGTCGCCTTACTGGGAGACTCGATAGTTGAGTCGCTGCAAGTGCCAATCGAAACGACTTTCGGTCAGATCCTGGAGAAAGAGATAAAGAAAAGCGCCAGCGGCAAAGAGCTGCAAGTGCTGAATTTCGGTAATTCAGGTTATTCGACGGCGCAAGAGAATCTGCAGCTCAAGCTCAAAGTCCTCAAATACAAACCTGATGCAGTAATTGTTTTCTACAATCACAGAGACCTCTTCGAGAATTGGTCTCCTCCGGATCAAACGCTCACAAATGTTCGGCCTTATGCGCTTCACCTGCCGAATCAACCCCTCAAGATTGACAGCTCATCTGTCACAGCATGGATGAAATCGCCGCGTGGAAAGTTTCTGCAGTCCATTTCCTGGCTCAGGGAGAACAGCCGTATCTGGGGTCTTATAGCAGCATGGGAAACCCAAGCCAGTTTTCACGATCCTGTCTACAGGGCGATAATGGGATTTTTTACCAATCCTGTAAAAACAGTGCAGGCCAGTGTCAAAGAAATGGCCAAACTGACGCCTCAGACAATTTGCGACGAAGCAATCAAATCGCTGAAACTGAACAAATCTGCATCTTTCAAGATTCAGTTCTACGATCAGCAACCAGACACATCCGCCGTCGGCACCAAAACTGCAAGCGAAAAGAAAAGTGCAGAAAGGCAAGTGAAGCAGGAAACTTTCGCCGAAGAAAAGCAGATTTCCGAGGCAGACAAAAAAATTGCGGAAGCAAAAGAGAAAGAAGAAAAGCAGAAATCGGTCTTTTTCAACCTGATGTTCAAGACCGTCAATTCCTTGCTACGCGATATGGACGAGAGCTGCAAGGCCAACAATGCCAGATTCGCCGTTGTCGTGGCTCCCAGCAAATTGGCTCTCTCTGAAAAAGCTGAGAGCCTGGGCCCCATGGATCTTACGTACGACAAAGAAATCGCCGCCATCAAGCCAATTTGCGAAGAGAACAAGATCGCCTTCGTTGATATGCAGAAAGATCTTGCAGCGATGCCCAAGAAAGAATCCGACAAACTTTTCTATTGCATGCACCTGACTGAAAAGGGGCACGAGTATGTTGCCCAAGAAGCGAAGCAGCTTTTCAAAACTCTTTTAGACGATAAAGAGAAGGCTAACTAATCAGAAGATCATCCAGTCAGGATTACTGGATGGCAGCTGCAGTGGAGCATACAAAGTCAGGTTCGCATCTTTGATGATGAGAACCTCGTGGATGGCCTTCTTCTTATTGATCACCAATTCGTCGACCGGAAAGGGAGTCACAGAAACACTGACGGCTGGATCTTTTAGAGCCAGGATGTGTTCGGGAATGGCATAAGACGCATGGAATCGGCGATAAGCGGTGTCATAGCTGACCGCTGTCGGCTGCCAGGGGAAATTGTATTTTTCGAGCTCGCCTTTGCTATTGGTGCCTTCAAGGATCACCGATATTGGTCCCCCCAGACGTTTTCGATCGGACTTGATCAGACATCCAAAGTCCAAGATCGTCCCTTTACGGACATTTCCAGGAAGTTTCTGGCTTTCTTTGAAAACGGTGTAGGTGGCTGGGTTGCCACCATCGACAGTGACTTCATCCAATCGCTTGGCCAGGCTGACAGGTGCAAAGTCTTCGAATTGCTCCGGTTTGAGAGGCTCGAGCACATTCGGCGATGCCGGTTCTGCCTTGGTCTGCACTTTGGCGGGTGCGCGCGGCACGGCAAAGCGAATTCTATATGCGCCCTTTTGAAGACCGGGCTCGGTCGAGAGATCTTTAGTCTCGCTAGTGCGAACAAACCAGAGCGCCGGGTTCGTAATCTTTGCCAACCCAGGTGTGGTCGAATATACACGCGTGTCGCGAACATCGTAAGTTGCAAATCCACGCGTCCAGGAGAAAAAATCGAGCGACGGCAAATTGAGCGACTCGGTGTCGGCAGTGGGGAAATAGTCGCCGTAGATGCGAACCGCCAGTGGTGCTTCGGCAAATTCGAAACTGATAGCTATTTCGTTAGCGCTGCCCGGTTTCAAAAGTCCGCGCGGAATAGGAATCGCCCACCACTGGCGGAAAGTTCGCCAGTCTCTTGTCATGGCGCTGCCCTGCATTTGCATGATTGTAGCTAAGTCGCCATCTTTTCCGAGCACCTGATTCCAGGGAATTGCGACAGTGCGCCAGCTGATTCGGTTGACGTTCAATGCCACAGCCGGCTGGCCCATTTCGTGCTGAAGATCGACCAGAATAAAAACTGTATTCTTCGGGTCCAGACAATTTTCACCGTTTGTCTCACTCAGCCAGGCGGCAAGCTCTTTTGCCGGTGGAACAGCAGTATCCTGCGAGACTGTCTGCATTTGCGTGCGAATGTCGCAGAACCATTCGTAGGCGCTGCGATCGAAATGAGAACAAGCAAACCAGCTCATTGCAGCAACTACAAAAGCGCTCAGGCAGAGCACTCGAGAGCGCTGCATCAGGGGCGATCCTTTGGCTGCAGCAATTGCCCTTAAGCAAATTTGGGCAAGAAAAAACCAGAAGGCAAGAATGACAATCTCTTCCAGAAATCTGGCGGCAGGAACACTGAGACTCGAGAAATTCTGCAAAATTATAGGCGTTAAACTGCTGCGATTCTGCAAATACGCAAAGAAGGCCATGCCGCCAATCAGTAAGGACAACAGCTGAAAAATCGCCCCTCGCTTTATCAGAGACATGATTGAGACCGCCGCGAACAAGCACACAAAAGGCATAGCCGTAAGTCCGTACCGGGAGATCGGCTCAAAAGCGATATATAGAAAGTGAATGCCGATGATGAGAAAAGAAGCGCTGCCCACATAAGTAAGCGGCAAAGACCGCTGTGAGCGAATTCGTGCGGCGGTCAGACAAATGCCCGAGAAAGCAAGCAGAAGCAGCACACAGTGCCAGACATTCTGCATCTCGAAATTGAGTCCGTAAAAAGGATAGCGAAACTCATTCCATCCGCCGGCCCACAGCCTGGGAGCCTTCTTCAATTCCAGAGCAATCATCTCGAGCGGCTGTCTTGCCAGGTTTTCCACTATACCGTCGACAACGGCATGAACATTTCCTGTAAAGCCGGCAACGATAGGCCAGGTTTTCCACCCATCGGTAATTACCTGATTGCCGACGAAAAGGTTATAGGCCGGCGCGCGCGCCAGAAGAAATGATGGCTTGCCGAGCGATTTTGCTGTGATTTGACTCCAGGGCAAGAAGATTAGGCAAGCTCCCAGAAAAGACAAGGCAAGGGCTGCCAGGCGTCTTTTGCCAAGCCAGGGAGTGTACCAGGGTCGGCTTCCTGCAGTCCGGCAGACAAGATCGGCAAAGACCTGCGAGACCAAAACCGCGCCGACAACAAGCACAAAAAGAGGACGCACCAGGGCAACACCGGCGCAAAGAAAGCCAAACTGTAAGGCGATTCCACAAAGTGCGGCAGTTCGCAATTTTTCAATGCGGGCAAGAAGTGCTGTAGAAAGCAGGGACAGGACCAGGAAGTATGAGAAAGTCTCACTATATGCCCGGCTCAGATTGATCGTAGCGGCGGGATAAAAAGCGAATAGCAGACCGGCTGCGGCGCCCACTCTTCGCCCGAAGGCCCGGCTGCCTAGATAGTAGAGCATCAAGCAGCTGCAACTATCTATGAAGGCATTGGCTAAAGCAATCTGCGTTCCATAATTGTTGAACTGGGTCTTTGCTTGCGTAGCAAAACCAAAAATCGATGCAAGCACAGCCAGATATGCCGGATATATCGGGCCGTCCAGAACAAGGCGAACCGGCAGTTGTACAGAGGTGAATGCACCTCCGTCTTCCGGGGAAATGGGAACGCTGGCAGTCAGTTGCTGAAATAAGAAATTCCAGTCGCCGGCTGTAGATATGACCTTTGCCAGGGCGGCCCCGGTCGTCAGGTAGTAGAAGGCGTCACCGAATTCGCAGATGAGATGCTCGCAATGACTGACGTAAAACGCTCTTACGCCAAAGGCCAATATGAAGAGCAAGACGGCAAATATGTTCGGGTCTGTTACAAG
>CAZBOX010000073.1:0-4631 GCA_964493595.1 uncultured Candidatus Obscuribacterales bacterium
GAACGCGTGGGGCGACAGCAGTCCGACGATGTCGCACATCGGCTCATGCTCGGCGCCGGCGAAGTCGCGCTCGAGCGGCAGGTCGCAGAAGGAGTGCTCCATCGTGGCGACATGGTGCGGTGCGCGCTCGATGCTCTCGAAGCCCAGCACGTCCAAGGGACGGTGGTATTCGTGCGCCGTCACGTCCGCCTCGGTCAGTCCCGAGATGAGCATCGGCTGGATGCCGCGCCCCCAGAAGGGATGGTCCGTGCGCCCGTCCAGGCCGACACCCGAGAAGTAGGCGTTGTCCCGGAAGGTACGTTCCGCGTCGCCGTCCGGCACGTTGAGGTCGCCGACCACGATGAGCGGCACGTCGCGCGCGATCAGCGATTTGATTTCGCTGAGGTTCGCCGCATTGCCGTCCACGATGACGATGTCGATTTCACCAGAGTTTGGCTTGGTCATTTCCTTCTCCTCCAGAATCACGATGGCGGTGAACATGCGCTCCACGCTGTTGCCGAAGACCGGCAGCATGGATTTGACGAACTCCGCGCCGATCGAGTAGGGGTTTGCATCGGACGGCGCGGACAGCACCTTCTTCACGGCCGGGTCGACGACCGAGACATCCACGTCGTCGCGAATGACGACGGAGGCGTTGTTGCCGGTGCGCTTGTCGAAGTGCGCAACGGCCGACGGCGTGTCACCCATGAACACCTCGAACACCGAAACGTCGCTCGGGGAGTCGGGGTTGGTCACGATGATCTTGCCGGTGCCGTTGCCGAAGTTGCGCGCCGTCTCGCTCCAGTCGACATCGAATCCGTAGACGCCTTCGGTCTTGTCGGCGAAGGAATCATCGGTCTCGGTCGACAACACGAGGTCGCCTTCGACGGCGATCGTGTAACGACGTTCGGCGGTGCAGCTGAGGAACATCGAGTCCGTGACGCGGCTGACAATCTTGCCAGTGACGCCGAGGAACCCGTTGCCGACGTTGTAGAGACGCAGACCATAGTCCGCATCGCCAGCTGCGCCACCCACGAGGTTGATTGCGATCTTTTCCATTTCATCTCTCCAGAGTTGATGGGAAACAGCACGCTCTCTCGCCAACAGCCACCAAGAAGCACTCAACCTTCATTCCGTGTGCGGGTCCAAGACATAAAGTCCTGAATGCGTACACAAATTGAAGGAAGAATGATGGTCTGTGGTGGGTTGAAGAAGATTTGAAAATCAAGAGAACATGTACTCAGACCCTATACTGCTGCACTCATGATTCCGAACCAGTTGAACCCTCATTCTTCGGTCATGATGGGGGATCTCCCACGTCAAAACGGCAATAAACCATTGGCGTGGATGTGAGAGGTGCTTAATCTTGGGCCTGGTTCGCGGAGTGTCTAATCTTTTGCAAAATCCCGCGTTTGCTGGCGATTGGCTATGCGAGCTAAACCATTCGTCTCTCAGAAGTAATACTATCCCATGTAGGAGGAGCGGTCAAAAAAGAAGACGGGCGTCTCATCGAGGATGACCTCGGCGAGAGACGCCCGTCCATTGTTTAAGCGCTATCAGTTCTCCAGCTGAGCCGGCTCAGGAAGCGTTTTCCCCTGCTGTTGCAGAGGCTGCCTGATAGTTTTTCCACAGTTCAGCCAACTTACCGTTCGCGGCAATCAGGTCCGTGAAAGAGCCGACTTCCACGAGCTTGCCGTTGTCCAGCACGTAGATGACGTCGAACATTTCCAGCAAGTGCAGCTTGTGAATCGTCGAGACGACGCAGCGCTCCTTTCGGAAAGTGCCGAGCAGGTTGTTGTAGATAACTCGCTCGTTTGCCGTGTCCACGCTGCTGGTTTGCTCGTCGAGCAGCAATATGTCGCTGCCACGCGCGAAGAAGAAGCCGCGGGCCAGTGCGAGCCGCTGCTTTTCACCGCCGCTCAGGTTGATGCCTTTCTCGGCGATATTGGTGTCGAGTCCCTTGGGCAGGCGCGCCAGCACCGATTCGAAACGGGCTGCTCGCACGGCTTCCATGATCTCGTCGTCAGAGGCTTCCATGCCGAAGGCGATGTTGAAGCGAATGGTGTCGGCGAAGATCTCGGGATCTTGCGGCATCAGCGTCGTGCATCCCGAGAGGTGATGCAGTCGATGTTTGAGCGCGACGCCATCCGCCAGCACCCGGACATTGTCCGTGTTGTCGAGCCCGCGCAGCAGTCGCAAAAGCGTGCTCTTGCCGCTGCCAGACTGGCCTACGACGGCAATGGCTTTGCCTTTGACCAGGTCGATGCCGACCCGGTCAAGATTGACGCGCCGGTCGGTCTTATCGTGGTAGGAAAAGCTCAAGTCGTGCACCGACAGATGCCGCCAATTCTCCGGCAGCTTCGCATCCTCCGGCGGTTTCGGCGTATTGTCCATATCCGTCAGAATCAGGTCGGCCGCATGAACGTCTGCTGCGATGCGGACGATGCGACCGTACTGGGACGCGAAGTTGTAGAACGAATCACCGATGCGCCTCAGATAGTCGAACAGTGTGAAGAGAGTGCCGGCCATAATCACACCACCGACAGCGATAGTCGTGTAGGTGTAATAGCTGAGCACCGCACCAGTCATCACAGCGATCATCACTGCCGTCACGCCCCACTTCCACTCATTGAGCGCATTGTTGTACTTGTACAACGGCAGCGGAATGAGCATGCGTCGCTTCACTTCCTCGAGAGTTTTCTTCTCGAGCCGCAGAGTGATCACGGTGACGATGTTGGTGATGTAGTCGTGAATCGCTTCGGCGATGTAATTCTGTTTCTTGTTCAACTCATCATACTGCTTTGACAGTATGCGGTCGAAGCGCACGATGATGTACATCGCCAGGACCGAAGTGACACCGACGGCGAGGGCGGCCATTGGCATGAAGTAATACAGGATGACCAGCGTGCCTATCAGGCGACAAACCATGTAGGTTATGTCGAAGGTGCCCTGAAAGAAGTCAGACAGCGCATTGTATGCTCTGTTGATCTTGTCGATACTTTCGCCCGAGTGGTGCTCTCGCTGCCACTTGAGGGGCAGGTTCGTCACCGTCTGGAACATGTGCGCTTTGTAGGCGTACGTTATGCGAAACGCTACATAGCGCTCGAGTAGCCGCGTCGGACCGTGGATTGACCAGAAGATCACCTTCAGTCCAACGAACAAACTCGTGTAATAGATGACGTCGTGCAGCAGCCGTGCGTTTCCCGACGCACCTTGGGTGAGGTCGTTCTGCACGGCGTTGAGCATGAGCCCCAGCAAGTAGGGCTCTGCCAGTGCTGTGGCTTGAGCGATAATGAAAAGGACGGTGTAGCCTAAGATGGCGAGGCGGTATCCACCGGCAAATCGCCATCCCGTCCGAATGATCAGTTTGAGTCGCTCCATATCATTTTCTCCTGCGTCGCAGTGCGAGACTGCAGGAAGCGCGTGGCTTCCTGCAGGCATTCGCAGCTGAAGCCTTTAGGACTTTGCCGTATCGTCCGGGGCTTTCGTGGAAACCTCCGCGGCGGGCGCCGCAGCGGTAGTTGCAGTAACGGGCTCGGTTACAGCAGGCTGTGCCGCTGCTTTGGCCGCTTCGGCTTGCAGCTCATTGAGCCGCTTGACGTTGGCCTCGATAGAGGCGGCCGAAGCCTTGAGCGCAGCAATTTCAGCTTTGTTGAGCTTGAGATTGAGCACTCGCTCGACGCCGCGCTTGCCCAGAATCACCGGCAGACCGGTGAAAATCGCAGGCAGTCCATACTTTTCTCCGGTGTGGACAGAGCAAGGGAAAAGCTTGCGCCCGCCGGTGATGATCGCTTCGACCATCTGAGCGGTCGCGGCGCCAGGTGCATACCAGGCGCTGCCGGTCTTGAGCAGTTCGACGATTTCGGCGCCACCGTTGGCGGTGCGCTTGCTCATCGCTTCCAGGCGTTTGGCGGAGATCAGTTCGGTGACCGGAACACCGTTGACGGTGCTGAAACGCGGCAGCGGAACCATGAGGTCGCCGTGACCGCCCAGGACCATGGCGCGAATGTCCTCGGGTGAAACTTTCAGTTCGTCGGCGATGAAAGACTGGAAGCGCGCGCTGTCCAGTACACCGGCCATGCCGATCACTCGGCTCGTCGACACGCCGGTTTCCTTCCAGACGAGATAGGTCATCACGTCCAGAGGATTCGACACCACGACGAAAATGGCGTTGGGCGAGTAGCGATGCGATTCGCGAGCGGCATTGGCGACGATGGCCGCATTGATCTTGAGCAGGTCGTCTCGTGACATGCCGGGCTTGCGCGGGCTGCCGGCAGTGATGACGATGACCTGCGAGTTGGCGGTGTCCTTATAGTCGGACGTGCCTTTGATTTTGGCGCTGCCGCCAGTCAGTGCAACTGCCTGCGAGAGGTCGAGTGCCTTTCCTTTGGCAGCACCCTCATTGATGTCGAGCATGACGACATCACACAGATTCTTGGTCGCCAGGTATTGCGCGACCGTGGCGCCGACGTTGCCGGCACCACCGATGATCGAAACTTTTGTCATGGGATTTCTCCGTTGTAGAGCGTTGTAGTGCAGTGCGCGTTCTATGACTCGAACGCGTTTACTGCCAGGCTCAAAAACTTGCGGACGTACTTGATGTACAGAAAGACAGGGGCGCTGCTGGTAGCGGCGCCCCTGTGGATACAGTG
>CAZBOX010000073.1:4731-23298 GCA_964493595.1 uncultured Candidatus Obscuribacterales bacterium
TGATGTACAGAAAGACAGGGGCGCTGCTGGTAGCGGCGCCCCTGTGGATACAGTGTCGTCAGGCTATCAAGGTGCAGCCCTACGCCGCTGAGGCTTAAAACCAGCTAGTCAGCCAGCGCCAGAAGCGAGTCAGCAGAGACTGTTGCTTCTTTTCCTCAGCAGGTTTGCCGAGCTTGCCGTTATTCGTGATGCCTGTGTTGCCGTTGCCTCCGGGCGGCACAGCGCTGCCTGTGTTGCCGATGTCCGGCTTGTCCGCGCAAGAGCCCCCCGACTTCTTGTCGTCGCCTTTCTTGTCGCCGCACGCACAACGCTTGCACTTGCAAGTGGGATTGCGTTTGGCCGGAACGCTCTCTGTGCCACCGTTGGAACTATTCTTTGTCGCCGCCTCCTGCTTGCGCCGGTCGCCGACATAATTGAGCGCCGAGCCTGCCTTGAAGTAGGCGATCTGCTCCTCGGTCAGCGTGTGGTTGGTGGTGAACTCTTCCACGCTACCATCGCTGTGAGTGAGCCTGACCACAACCGGCTTGCCGACGGAAAGATCCTTCAGACCCGCCACTGTGACACGGTCGTCACTGCGCACCAGGTCGTACTGTTCGGCATTCGAGAAGGTCAGCGGCAGCACGCCCTGCTGCTTCAAGTTGGTCTCGGCGATGCGGGCGAAGCTGCGAGCGATAACGGCCTTGCAGCCGAGATGTCGCGGCGACATGGCGGCATGTTCGCGGCTCGAGCCTTCTCCGTAATTCTGATCGCCGATCACGACCCAGCTCAGTCCCTTGCTCTTGTACTCGCGCGCAATGTCGGACAGTTTGCCGACCTCGCCCGTGTTGACATTGACGCCCGTGCCGGGTTTTTCGCTGAAGGCGTTGTTGGCTCCGAGGAACATGTTGTCCGAGATGCGGTCGAGGTGCCCGCGATACTTGAGCCAGGGGCCGGCAGGGGAGATGTGGTCGGTCGTGCACTTGCCCTTCGCCTTGAGCAAGACGGCAGCAGCAGTGATATCCTCGCCGTTCCAGCGCGGGAACGGGCGAAGAATCTGCAGGCGCTCGCTCTTCTGGCTAATGGCGACCTCGACGGGACCGTCGGCGCGACCGGCTTCGGCGTCGACGTAGCCGAGCTCGGCATCGCTGATCTTGCTGAAGCCCTTGACCGGCAAGCCGCACTGCGGAGGCGGCAAGAGCTTGAATTTGCTGCCGTCGGATGCAATCAGCTCGTCTTCGAGCGGGTTGAAATCGAGAGTACCCGCCAGCGCGAAAGCAGTGACGATTTCCGGGCTGGCGATGAAGGCGAGCGTCTCGGCGTTGCCATCATTGCGGCGCGGGAAATTCCGGTTGAAGGAAGTGATGATCGAGTTGCGCTCGCCCTCCTTGATGTCGTCGCGCTTCCACTGCCCGATGCAAGGACCGCATGCATTGGCGAGCACATTGGCGCCCACCGACTGCAAGTCTGCCATCTGTCCATCGCGGTTGATGGTCTGATGTACCTGCTCCGACCCGGGTGTGACCATGAATCCGATCGGGGCTTTCAAGCCCTTCTCTGCCGCTTGCTTTGCAACAGCAGCTGCACGGCTCATGTCCTCGTAGCTGGAGTTGGTGCAACTGCCGATGAGCGCATAGCGCAGATCGGCGGGATAGCCCTTGGCTGCGACTTCGGCGCGGAACGCCGAAAGCGGGCGTGCCAGGTCGGGCGTGTGCGGACCGACGATATGCGGTTCCAGCTTGTCGAGATCGATCTCGATCATCTGGTCGAAAAATTTCTCGGGCTCTGCCTCGACTTCTGCATCGGCGGTCAGATACTGCTTCGACGCGCTCGCCATATCCGCGATTTCACCGCGACCGGTCAGCCGCAGGTAATCGAGAATGTTGTCGTCGAGCGGGAAAACCGATGTGGTCGCACCCAGCTCGGCACCCATGTTGGTAATGGTCGCCTTGCCTGTGGCGCTGATGGAGCGCGTTCCCGGACCGAAGTACTCGATGATAGACCCGGTGCCGCCTTCCACTGTGAGGATGCCGGCGAGCTTGAGAATGATGTCTTTTGGCGCTGCCCAGCCGCTGAGCGAGCCCTTCAACTTGACGCCGATCAGCTTGGGCCAGCGCAAACCCCAAGGTTCACCAGCCATCGTGAAGGTCGCATCTGCACCACCCACACCAATCGCCAGCATGCCTAAGCCGCCGGCATTGGGAGTGTGAGAGTCGGTGCCGATCATCAGGCAGCCTGGGTGCGCGTAATTTTCCAGCACCACCTGGTGGATGATGCCGGAGCCGGGCTTCCAGAAGCCGATACCGTATTTGGTACTGGCCGATTTGAGAAACTCGTAGACTTCGGAATTGCTGTCGAGAGCGTTCAGCAAGTCCAGCTTGGCGCCGACTCGAGCCTGGATGAGGTGGTCGCAGTGCACGGTAGTGGGCACGTAGACCTTATCGAGATCCGCCTGCATGAACTGCAAGAGCGCCATCTGCGCAGTTGCATCCTGAAGTGCGACGCGGTCGGGACGGAGGAAAACCTGCGATTTTCCGCGGACAGGGTGTTGTTCACCCTCATTCCAACGGTCAAGGTGAGCGCAGAGAATTTTTTCAGCCAGCGTGAGCGGGCGTCCAAATCTCTCGCGTGCCAACCGGTATTTTTCCGGAAGGCTGGCATAAAGCGGCTGTACTTCCGCTTTTGTGACGTTTCGCTTGGTCATATTGCCACCTCTGAATTTAGGTTTGCAGAACTAATGACCCATCAGTTCCGCATGGCAGTTGTTGTAGAAGTCGCACGGACAGGCTCCTTCGTCGTCCAGCTGTGTTCAAGTCATGAACTCTCATCCTCACCGGACTTCTTCTTGAACCTCATAAGGGCTCATGATTGAAGTCAGGAAAAGGCGAGGGCAAGGAATTTGAACGAAAAAGCTGTCGCGTGCTCTTGAAGAAAGAGAAAAGTAGAACAGAAAGTTTCTAGCTCATAGAGAAAGAAGAAAACACAAAGAAGTCATGAATATTTGATGAAGTCTGATTCTTGCCATCTCCCCTCTTGAAAAAACGACAACTCTTCCCGGGTTAGAATTGCACGCAGTCTTGCGGCTCCTGACATTTTCTTACTGAAACCTCTCGCGCGGATGTGCGACCACTTTGCAGCAAGGGGTAAGATAGTTGAACTTGCAGAGGCGAATTGGCGAGATGAAGTGGAGAATTCTAGCTGTTCTTTACGCGCTGAATTTGTTTTGTGGAAATGGATATGCACGGGAAATTTCGCCTGATGGCGAGGTTTCGCGTGAGCAACTTGGGAAGGATTATGTGTACTTCCCTTATCGCGATTGTGTTGTCTTCACTGTGCGTAGCGTTTTCAAAAATAGCAAAGGCAGAATCGTTTTGCTTGGTGCTGTGAACCATGTTCTGCGTGGAAAGCTGAAAGTGCGGTCACATGAGTCAATGGAGTTCGAATCTCGGGACTGTGACCTAAATTTTGAGGAGCTGAAAAATACTAAGAACAGAACATGGGTAATTGCTTTCAACGGTGGATTTTGGCGTCAATCACGAGAAGATCCACTTCCTGTTCAATGTCTGTCATTCAAGAGTTCAGGCAAACCGCTATCAAAAGAGTCGATAAGGGAGTGGGAATCCAAGCTGTCTAAGACTCACTTTCACTATTGCTCCGGCTGGCTTGTGACTATGCTGGATGAGGCGAAGCCAAGCTTAAGAGCCCACGAGCGTGTTTTGAAATTGCGAATCGATGAGATTCTTGTGGAGAATCAGCGCAATCAGGCACTAGATCTCGGAGTTGAAACTCCTTATGCCAAATGGTCACACGATTACTTTCGTGCGGGTGAAATCGTTCAATGTCGCTTACCTGAAGAATTCGTAGAACAACTTCCAGCAAGTCCGGCAATTGGAAGAAAGGCTGTTCTGTTTTTCAATTTTTGCAAAAACAAAGAAGGAATTGATATGGCGAATGTTACATCTCCATTTCCACACCAGGTCTTCAACGAGGCAGATTTAGCGATTCTTCGTACTCAGATAGCCCAACAGAAATCGCGCTTCTCTGAATTACAATGCAAGTTGCAATCGTCTATGGAGCAGTTTTGGACTGAGGCTCGCCTCAAGCGCTTTTGTCGGCCAGAAAATGTATATGTACCTTTTTCTGCGGCACTAAAGCTGGGATTTAACAGCGAGCTGTTTATGTCCGGGAACTTATTTCCTAATCGTCCGGAACTCGGCAAAATCAGATGGTACGTCACTTTCTGGGACGGGGAGCCTGATTACTATCAGCTTGATGTTTGGAAAGACTCTTCATACTGGCGCATCAGTTCCCATGTGCCTGACTTGAATAGGACCGGCGACAAAGGGTTGCTTGACCAGAGCAAGCGAAGCATCTCTGAGTAAGCTTCGTGGCTCTCCCGCCAACTCACAAGAGTTTGCCCGAAAAAAGGTGGCTCTGTGAGGTCATAAATGAGTAACACCGTCCGGGCGCGTGCAGCCAAAGGACGTTAGCTGAGTGCCTTAGTTTGGCCAATTATGCAGTTTTAGAACTTCGTAGAAGATGCGCTTCTGTTCTTCGGATGTTTCGGCCAGGCAGAAGAGGAATTGTTTGCCTTTCAGAAGTAATGTTGTGGCTCCCCTCGACCTGTTTTTCAGGTTCTGTATTTCACGATCTGTAAGTCCGAGTGGTTTCAGTTCGGCAAGCTTTGAAAACGATGTGAGGATGGCGACCCGGTCGGCGTGCGAGTCTTCGAATGCTTGGAAGCCTTCCTTTGCATTAATCGGTGTGTTGATGCTGCACTCTCGAAGTCGTGGCATTGCTTTGTAGACCTCCTTGCGAAAGCCTGAGAAGTCCTGCATTTCATCGGCAAGGATCAGGTAGCAGGATGTTAAAACTATGCGCTCCGCTGCTGCCGGATACATGCGGTAATAGCAGGCTGTCGCCTCTCTTGCGAATGCCGCATCGAGCTTTCTTCCCTGCTTCAAATAATCGGCGTATAGAGGCCACACGGTTTTTGAATAGTGATCGATGATCGGATCTGCGTACCAGCTTTTCCCTGTGCGACCGAAAGCCTCTTTGGCAAACCAGCCCTGACCAAGGGCTGTCGCCATTCCCTCGTATAACTCAGTGATTGGGAGCGCACCTTTTCCTGGAATAGTAAACAATTTCATCGCTTCATTCGCATCTTTCTTGGCGAACCATAATGCGTGAACAGCTTCATGAAAAACCACATCCGCCATGGTTTGAAACTTGTCGTTCGGTTTTAATTCAACGGTTTGCACAATGCCCATGCTTTGTCCGCTCGTCTGCTTGCCTCCGGCAGGCAAGGGAGACAAAGCAATGAGAAATGGTTTTTCTGTCGGATAGGAAGAGCCTAGAAACTGTTTTACTTGAGTCAAGCGTTCGCACATTTTGGTCGCTGCGGTTTGCTGGCGAAACTCTTCGACTTGACGTTTGAAGGTTGCAGAACGTGGTTTCCAGATAAGATCATCGAAGGCTGGAAGAAAGTGGTTGAGCGTGTCTTGCAGTGTGTGCAGATCGTCTTCGCCAAGCGTGCCTTTCAGTTTTGCGATCAATTCCGGAATATAGTTGCAGCGCGCGGCTTGGCATAGAATCACCTCATCTACACTTCGATCTCGACCGATCTCATCGACGTAGTGAAAGTGTTTTTCTTCTCTATCAATCAGCTTTTGATAAGCGGCAAGCGGGGCCTTGTCGGCTTGAAGGTTTCCCACCAATGCGGGATTTGTCTTGCACTGTTTTTCATACCAGCCTTTCACCCAACCCGATGTGTGATGCCGCTCGGCAAGGATGTTTACGAACTGAACTAGTGCGCACGGTTGGCTGGCGACAAACTCAACCTTCAATTGTTGACCTGGTTGTAACTCGGCTTGTTTAGCCGCTTGAATGCTCGAGTTGTGGTTCGTTTGAGCATGTGCTGAAGCAATGCTGAAGAGTGCCAACAGGTAGGCAAATAGCTTGTTTTGGTGCGCGACCTTCATACCCGTTTAGTTTATCGCGGTTATAGTAAAAATTATTGAAAATGGCAAAGCCGCCATGATGCGGGACGCTTGCGATTTGCTGAATCTAGACCAGAGTATGATAAAGGGTAGTAGAATTGCCTGAAAGGGAAAGAAAAGAAAGGAAGGGTCGATGGAGACCAGGTTTTCACCATGGTTTCCATCGACCGTCCAAAAAATTTTCGTATTACCATCGAGCGGTTGCCGCCCTTGTTTTTCTTTTCGTGTCAGAGCCTTTTCAGCTGTTCAATCCGAGGAAGTTTTGCACTTCCTTCGACTGCTCGATCGACTGGTGCGCTTTGGCGATGCCTGCCCTGCGGACAAGCGGAATGCTGCCAATCATGCGCAGGTCGATGTTGCCGTTGGAGCCATCGAAGTCGAGGCACTCTTCCGCTTTGCGCCACGCCTCGTAGGCGTAGATGTACATGCGGCGAGCGCGTTGTCGCTTCAAAAGCTCGTCTTCGGCAAGCCCCTTCCAATTCTCTCGCGAGATGTAAGGGTTGCAGATGTCGAGTTCGCGCACGGCTTCGGCCATGACTCTCTCGAGTTCGGCTGTCAGTTCTTCGAGGTTTCCCTCCGGAGCGCTTTGCTGAGCGGCATCCGGTACGCGTGCAAAGGGTATGCCCTTCTTCGCGCAGAAGGCGATGAGGGCGAAAGCGCCCAGACCGCCAATAAGCAAGATGATGCTAGTCATCCGCAAGACTTTCTTCGTTTGGGTTATCCGGCGAGGTCGTTCTCGGCGTCTTCGATCAGCTTGAGACCTGCGTCGCAAGCCTTGTTCGTTGCCGCAAGATCGTCGTCGGCGAGGCTCTGGCGGGCGAGCTTGAGTTGCTCGGCCGCGTCCTCTAGCTTTCGCGTCGCGTGGTAGCGCTTGGGCGAATGGCTGTTGTCCGCTTGGATTTTCACCCACTCATAGCGGTCGGTAAGCAGGTGAGTTTTCGCCACGGCTTCCTGCATCTCGCGTGAGAACGGAGAATACTTCGACTTCCGCTGCGGCACGCGTAGATGCTTGGTCTTCTGCAGAGCGAAGAGGAGTCCGCCCCAGACGACCAGGTAGAAGATAGCGATTACGAAGTAGATGCTAATGGCGTTTGAGTCCATCGCAGTATCCTTCTGTGAGACCGTTTGCGGTCCTGTCGGAGTGAGAGGGCATGTTTTACCGCCTTTCTCACGTCGATATGGCTTCGTTGATTTGAAACAAACGTCGCGGGCGCTTCGCCCGTTTGTGTGCGACAGCGACGTGCAGGTTTGGAAAGGCGCTGTCTAAGTGTCTAAGCGCCCTTCCGCTGAGCGCGTCGGCGCTGGGCGATTTCCTGCACGCGGCGGTCGTACATTTGTCCGTAGTACTCGGGATAGGTGATCAGGCAGTCGGACGGATACTCGTGCTCCAAGCGCTTGCGAATCTCCCGATAGCCGCCGGACAGACAGTCGACCAGGTACGAGTAATTGGGCGAGCCAATCGAGTACCCGGCGTCATGAAGTTCTTTCGAGACGCGCGCTTCATGCAGCAAGCAACGCGCTTCTTCGCGCAGTGCCGCATTGATGAACTGGCGCCGCGAGATCTGCCGAGGGTCAAACACCAATCTCGTCTTGCCCACCAGGATGTGATACGCCTCGTGAGCCAAGTAGTGCGCTTGCATCATTGGTGAGCAACCGGCGCCGATGCAGAGCAGGGCGTCCTGGGGACGGCCCGGCTCGGAGCGCGAATAGGCTCGGCAAACGCCATTCAAACGTCGTATGCGCACGCCTGCTTTGCGCAGGGCGCGAACATCACGTGCGAGTGTGGGCGACGCTTTGACCAGTTCGACAAGCTTGTTGCCGAACTGTTTGGCTAACTTTTCCATGGCTCTTCCTTGAGCAGTGCCACTAACCATGGTACCAAGCGGCCGCCCTTCTGTGAACGGCTTCTCGAGTGTATTTTGGCTTCGCGGCTAGGTTTTAATCAAACTAGCCGCTTTGAGGACGGCTAGGGCTTTATCTTGAACATCTCGTCCATGAGCTGTTCGAATTGCTTCTCGGTCAAGAAACCCCTCACGCTGTGCGTCCATAGCTCCGACTGGCTATGCATCATGAAGATGTGAGTCGGATAGACGACCAGCCCGTATTGCATCAGTGCCGGATGCTTCTCGACATCGAACCTGAGGAAGGTCGCCTGTCCGGCAAATCGTGCTGCGGTGCTCTCGTAACCGCTCAACTGGTTTGCGCAGTTGTCGCAGTCGTCGGCGATGCTGGGATCGTCGGGGTAGCCGTTGCGGTAGAACTCGATGACGATGGCACCGCGATTGGAGGCGATCTCCTGCTGCAACTCGTCCCAGCTCACGTCGCGAACGCCGGTTTGTGCCGGTTGCCGCGTGCCTTGAGAGCTCTGAGCAATGCGCAGAATTTCGTTTTCCAGAGGGCGCTGCGCTGCGCGTGGAGTCGCTGCTTCCGCCGGCATGGCGATAGCCAGTGCCAGAGCCAGGAGGGCGACGAGCAGTGTCAGCCAGTAGAGAGCGCTGCCGAACTTGTCCTTGTGCTTGGGTTCAGTCATCGGCGCGGCATCCTTTGTTGCGACCGTCTTCGGGAATGTCGCAGTCCTCATGCTCAGCGCGCTCGAGATGAGCACGTGCGTTGGCGAGCAGCTGCTGATTGGCGGTCAGCTCGTTTTCGGCGGCGAGAATGTCGTGATTGGTGCCGTCGGCAATGCCCTTGACCGCAGCGTCGGCGCGCTGATGGTACTGCTTCACTTTCTCCAGGTTACGGGCGGCCTGCGCATTGCATGAGCACTTCTTGGCGGCTTGCAGGCGACGCTCGACTTCGTCGATGCCCACCTTGAGCCACTTGAGCTCGTGCGCCAGCTTGTTCTTGCGGTAGCTCTGGTCGACGGGACGGCGACGCGCGCTGGCTGCGATGATGACGGCGCCCAAAATGAAGACGCCCATGAGGATGTACATGATGCTTGTGCTCATGTAAATCTCCTAAAAAAATGCATTTCTAAACTCCGCAGCGACGCGCCTGTAATTGGCGTATCATCTCGGTTATGCGCAAGCGCATGCCGTCTGCGGAACCCTTTTAACCAACCAAGACGCCACCCGCACGCTCCACCATACTGTTTTCAGCACTGTTCAGGTGGAACGCGCGGGCGGTCGACTTGCAACTACCAATCAGCTTTCGCGGCGATCAGTAGTCGAGCAGTTTCTTCGCCTTGATCTCTGCGTGGAAATTTTCCACGTATTCCTTCGACCCCGAGCAGGTCAGCGGGACTTCCGTGAAGCAGACGGGGCAACGGCAGCTGAAGGTGGCGTGGAAGCCGCCGTCAGAGAGCTCGTAGCCACCGACATACTTGACGTACTCGATGCCCTTGGGGTGTGTGCAATTTTCACGTGCCACAGTGCTTTTCCTCTTGCTTATTCAGATCCATGCATCGCACGGATACCGTGAGCGTACTTTTGCTCGAAAATGAGGGGTTTGCTAGCAAGCGCTGTGCATGTCGCGATCAGTCACAGCCTTCAGGCTGCGGTCCGGTGTTCGCGATACATGAGCCGGACGTATTCCGGGTAGCTCAGCCTGGTTCCGATGACGCGCGTGCGGTAGACCCGCCTGCGCACTGCAGCCTTGCCGCCTCTGCGCAGCGTGCGCAACCAGGAGCGGGCGTACTTCGTGAGCTTGAATCCAGCTCGCAGAAGGTCATCGGCAGTCTGAGCCTCGCGGTAGAAACAGTCGGTTTCCTCTTCCATGAACAGGCGAACCCAGACGGCTTCGCTGACACGGTTGACGGCACTCATACTGATGCGCTCGCGCAGCATGTGGTTGGCTTCATGAGCCAATGCCAGCACGCTGACTTGCGCAGGATTGCCTGTGCCCAGGGCGACCAAATTGTCGTCCTTGATGCACCAGGCGTCGATCGAGCCACGGAGGCTTTTGATGCGAACTCCGCGGCGCCGGAGCCGTTTTACGTCGCAGACAAGCCGTGGCGAAGCCTTGACCATCTCGACGAAATGCGACCCGAATTGACGCTGCAATGTGTTCATAACAATATCCTTGCTGATTTCTCAGCAGTGTTGGTCTCTCTTGCTTTCTCTTCCTGCCGGCTCGCTTGTTGGCAGCGTGTCTTTCCGGCAAGCGAGGCGCTTGTCGGAAAGAACGAAAAATAGCGTTTGTGGGACTGGCCGGAGAGTCTAGGCGAGGAAAAAGAAAAGTAAGAGCGTATAAAAACTAGCAAAAACGCGCGCATATGAGCTTATTAACAAGTGTGACCTTGAGTTTGTTCAAAGACGTTTACATAAGCGCGGAACCCGCTGTTTGTGCAATTTGCGCGCCTGCATGACTCGGACGGTTCGCATGTACTGCGCCATGTGTTGTCTTAAATGCCGCCAATATCGCCTTATTCGTTGGTTTTTTGTCCCTCTTGAAAACGCTGAGTGTGGGCCTGTTTCTACTTCTCACTAGCTTCGTCAATCGCTTATTGATGCGGTTCTTGACATGTCACTGGGTGCGCTTTCTAGAAAATTCTTCGCACAAGTGCGTCAGTCGCAATGCTCTTGCTCTTTCGCTCGGGGATGTCAAACGGCTGAATCTGTGCGAGATCTAAGCCGGCGCCTGATTTGTCGCAGTATTCAAGAATTGCATGGAGAGCCACAATCCGGAGAGGATAAACGCCTTCATTTCCTTCTCTTTTCTTTCCGACAAAGTCCCATAAAAAACTGAAATTCAGCACTCAGAGTTTATTTTTACGCCCGCTCGCGCTTTCGCGCAGAACGGGTTGAGGATAGCTCTAGTTTTGAATTTCCAAGAAAAAAATGGAGCATCACATGAGCCTGAAGAACAAGGTTCTGTTCATCACTGGGGCGTCTCGGGGAATCGGTCTCGCCATCGCGCTGAAAGCGGCCAAGGACGGAGCAAAAATCGCTGTTGCCGCCAAAACCGCCACTGCGCACGAGAAGCTGCCCGGCACCATCCACACCGCAGTCGACGCCATCAAGCAGGCGGGCGGTGAGGCAATCGCAATTGTTTGCGATGTGCGCGACGAAGAGCAGATCAAGAACGCCATCGCCAAGACGGTCGAAGCCTTTGGCGGCATCGACATCGTCGTCAACAACGCCGGTGCGATTCAGCTGACAGACACCGAGAACACCGACATGAAGCGCTTCGACCTCATGCAGTCGGTGAATGCTCGAGCCGTCTACATGACCGTGAAGCATGCGCTGCCGCATCTGAAGCAGAGTGCCAACCCGCATATTCTCAATCTTTCGCCGCCTCTCAACCTCGACGCGGACTGGTTTGCGCCGCATCTGGCCTACACGCTCTCCAAGTATGGAATGAGCATGTGCACGCTGGGCATGGCTCGTGAGTTCCGCAAGCAGAAGATTGCGGTCAACTCGCTCTGGCCTGAAACAGCCATCGATACCTCGGCGATTCGCAATATCCTGGGCGATGTGACGGAGTCCTTTGCGGCTGCGCGCACGCCGGATATTGTTGCTGACGCTGCCTACTGGATTTTCAACCAGCCTTCCGACGCTTGCACGGGCAATTTTTTCATCGACTCGAATGTGCTCAAGGGCACGGGGATGAAGGACCTGAGCAAGTACAACGTACATCCGAAGGTGGCTCCGCTGCCCGATTTCTTCCTCGGCAAGCCGCCGAAGCAGATGCCGGTCAAGAAGCCTGCTGCACAGCCGAAAACCGGCGGCGGTGAGTCTGCAAAGGATGCAGCCGTCACGACTGAATCGGCTGGTTCCGCGCCTGCCGCTTCTGCTCCGGCGGCTGCTGCTGCGCCCGAGAATACCGGAAAGTAAGGCATCTAGCTCCTTGCCGCGTTAGCATGTTCAGGGCTGCCGTCTTGAAGGTCCCGAGAGCACGCACCGTATTTGGTGTGTGTCTCTCGGGATTTTCTTTTGCTGGATCTAATACGATAAAATGTAGTAAATCGGGTTTAAAAAAATGAGCGGAGGTCATTTCGTGGGTCCGGCGAAAAAGAAGGAGGCCCTCACGATGAGGGCCTCCTTTCAGGTGCTGGGCTAATTGCCTGGCTGGCGGTGCGAAATCCCGGTTATGCCTGCGGTGTTTTTATTGGCTTTGCGTTTTGGCGGCAGAGAAGAATTGCTCTGATTCGTCCTCGACGACGTACTCAGGGGTTCGATACGGCTTCTTGTCGCCTTGAGCTTGATTGACCGCAGCGATTTCTCTGCGCCGATTGCGCACCATCGCTTCTGTTATGAGTATTTCTTTCGGTTCGGAGAAAACGATCGGCTCCATCACCTGTTCGACGATTTCCCTGAGCGCTCGCCCGTTGGTGCCGATTTTGTGAGCTTCTTCAGCGATTGCCCGGATGGCGCTCCTCGTCAATCTCAGGTCGGTTGTTCCTGCCAGAAGAACGCGCTTCTGCTGCAGAATGGCCTTCTTCGGCTCGGTGAGAATTCTCTCGAGCTGTTCGACGCTCAGCGTCTCGATGTAGAGACGGTTGGGCAGGCGCCCGATGAATTCCGGGATCAGTCCGAATTTGACGAAATCGGCGGCAGTGATGTGCTTCAAGTACGAGTTTGCATCCTCCTGCCTGTTGCGCAGATTGGCTGAGAAGCCGATCGTAGCGCCGTTGGATGAGAGCCTTTCTTGCGCGATTTCTGCCAAACCAACGAACGCACCACCGACCACAAAGAGAATGTTTGTGGTGTCGATTTCGACGGTCTCTCCCTTGTTCTTGCCGGGCACGCTCAACTTCGAGCCTTCCAGTAGGGTGAGCATCTCCTCCTGGACGCTCTTGCCTCCTACATCGAGCTGACTGCCTGGGTTGCGCGCTTTCTTGTCGATCTCGTCGATGAAGATGATGCCAGTCTCTGCTCGCTCGACGTCGAAGTTGCAGGAACGCAACAGTCCAGTGAGGACCGACTGCACGTCTTCGCCGACATAGCCGGAGGCGGTCAGTTTCGTTGCTTCCGTGCGGTAAAAGGGCACGCTGATGATCTTTGCCAGCGCCTCGGCAAGGAGAGTCTTGCCGCAGCCCGTCGGACCGACCAGCAGCACATTCGATTTGTCTGTCATTGCCCTTTCCTGGGGCGACAGACGCATGCGTTTCATGTGCTGGGATGCGGCATTGGCGAGCCCGCGTTTGGCGGCATACTGACCGACCGCCACGTCCTCCAGCGCGGCGAAGATTTGCGCAGGCGTCAGGTATTTTGGCAGGGAGTTTTTCTTTCCCTCTTCCATGCGCGCGAAGCTGGGACCGTTGTGCAGCGAAACCGCCCGTGAGCTGTCCTTTTTCACAGGACCCGGCGCCTGCGAATTTCGAGCTCGGCAGTCTCCGGAGTCAGCAGGGTCGCTATTCGAGCGCGAGCCCGTTGGTGATCTCGAATCGTTTCCCGCGCCTATTTCCGGCGTCGTCATCCCCGAGTCGTTTTCCCTCTGCTTGAGCTGTAGGGCTTTGCGCTGCAGTGCGGCGGCCTCTCGATAAGTGTCGGTTGCTTCCTGCATCGTTGCAGTCAGCTCGCTGGCCAGGTCGCGCGGGCGACCTTCCACTTCCACCGTCCGGTCATTGCCCCATGCCTGTCTGAGATGGCGGGCGGCTTGCCGCAGCGCCCGGCCGAGCCGTTCTCGACGTGAAGGCAGGAGGGGACGACGTGGTGCTTCTTGTTGCTCCTGCAGCAGCTCCTTCATTTCTTCGATTTCTTCTTCGATCAGGCGCGCTTCTTTGAGCAGCAGGTCGGCATGATTGTTGAGCACGATGGCCAGATATTCAGGCGTTTTGTATGCACGCTGGGCGGCGACGAATGCCTCTTGCGCTTCCTCGAAATAGTCTTCTTCCATCTGAAAGAAGACCAGTCCCAGCGCGTTGTACACCATGCCGGTGTATTCGCTCTGCGTGCCGTAGATTTCCAGCGCGCCTTCCAGCGCTTCCTGAAACAGCGCTCGGCACTGTTGCAGATCTTCCGGCTGCCTGTACGGATCCTGGAATTTGGCATTTGCCAATTCGATCAGCAGCTTGACCGATGCCTCTGAAATAGACATGCATTTTCTCCAGTTGATTCAGATGAAGAGCGGCGGATCGTCCTCAGCTTCCACGTCGATCGCCACGACCACGCGCAGATTCAGCAGCAGGTCGCTGAGTAGAAGGGCGAGCAAGAGCTGTTCTTTTTGAGCGAGTTCGCGCTCGAGGTCGCTGAGACGTTCTATTGCTTGCCTTAGCGATGCTGTCAGCTCCTCGCTTTCGGCTTTGGCCTCGCCAAGCCTTCGCGTGAGATCTGCGGCGTGCTCGAGTGCCTGATCTCGATTTTTTACCGCTGTGCGGATTTCGGTGTGACTGCCGAAGTACAAGCTCACGGATACGAAAATTCCGGTCAGCACTGAAAATATGGTTGCCGCCTGCCAGGCGGTCGCATATAGCGCGGTCAGAATGGCTATCGCCAAGAGTGAAAGTCCCAGCAAAATGCCGCCGGACACAACATTCAAAGCGTGTCTCATTTTTGTCTCCTGATTGGTCAATTGTTCAAGCAAGAAGGCATCAGTCGGGCAGCCGGAAGGCTGTCCTCGGGTCTGCGGTGGAAAGAGGGCGTTACTGTTCGGTGCCGAAAAACTGATGCTGAATGAAAAATACAAAGACGTTTAATTGCTAACACACCCTTGAGCAACGTCCAATGTTATTCAGGGCGTATGGCATCAAACTCAGCCATTTACACTGGTTTCAAGCTCAAATTCTTGTTGCTTATCTAGAACATGATTACTGCCTTAAGCTTCTGGTGGCCACATCGCATCAAGACTGTCATCCTTGGTGGCTTTGCCGGCCTGGCCAAACGAGCCGCCTACCGCGGTTCTTGACAAGCTAGCGCAAGCTTCACGAGCCTGACCTTTTGAAGCTTTATAACAAGCCCAATGATTGGTGTTCTTTCACGGCCCCACCATATGGGAAATTCGAGGTCTCTTTACCTGCACATCTTGGGTCCTGACTTTCCGCAAATCGAAATCAACAGCGCGTAAGCAAACGCACTCGTAATCGAAGACCTGCCGTGCAGAGTCTGCTGTTAGATCAGGCCCGGTGTGAATTCTTCCATGTGCCGTGCGAGAAATCGTACGTAACCAAGCGTGGCGAACTGATGTTTGCCCGCGCTTCGCGACCATAGCTCGCAAAAGGAAAAACCTATGCAGAAACTGTTCATCATCCTGACCGCCGTCTTGGGGATGTTCTTCGGGGCGTTGCCTGCTCAGGCGACCGACACCTGGCTTCCCAACTTCGATCCGTCCCGGCATCTTTATGTCGATTCGAAGATGTCCGCGCGCATCAACCTGCCCGCCGACTTCGAATCGCAGGTGCTGGCGCATGCGCCGGCCGGGCTCAATGTCTACGTCGTGGTCGCCGAGCAGGGAGACGAACTCTCCTCCGGCAGCCGCGACAACTGGGCCCCCAACATGCTGCACACGCGCTTGTGGGAGCGCTGGCGTTATGAGAGCGGCTTCTCGGAAGACCGCGTCTTGATCATCCTCTACATTCGCTCGAAGGACTCTGACGCCGGTTCTACCGCCGTCCGCGCCGGCTCTTACCTGCACGGCATGGGACTGACGCGCGAACACTTCGCCAGCTCCTCTGGCCCCGTGATTGCGACCATCAAGGCGCACATGCGCGCTGAACCTGCTTTGGCTCTGCTCACCATTCTCGACAACATCAATGCCGAGGTGAAAGCGGGCGGCGTCAGTCAGACATCATTCTGGTCGACTCCGGGCTGGTTCGGCTGGCCCTACTGGGTCTGGACGCTGATCATCATCGCCATCATCGTCCTTTTCATCATCATGATCGCGCGCTCGTCCGGCGGCGGCAGTGGAAGCAGCAGCAGCGGCGGATGGTTCGTCTCGAGCTGCGGTGGTTCCAGCGGCAGCAGCTGTGGCGGTGGCGGCGGCTGCGGTGGTGGCGGCGGCGACTAAGCAAGTCGGCGCGAATCTATTTCTCAGTCCTTAAACGGAGGCAGCCATGCCTCCGTTGTCTGGAGGTAAATGAATGTCGACTCAATCAGTAAAGACGGGATACAAGATCCCCGAGGAGCACGCCGAATTGTGGCGTCAGCTCCAGGAATTCGTCTTCGACGAGCCGGGTGCGGAGTACAATTTCTCCCAGCGCCTGGCTAAGCGCAACAAGTGGGACATCTCTCTGGCGCTTCGCGTCATCGAGGAGTACCGCAAGTTTCTCTTCCTGCTCAAGGTGGCCGGTCACATGGTGACGCCGTCGACGTTCGTCGACGAAGCCTGGCACTTGCACTTGATCTACACGTACAGCTACTGGGAAGTGCTGTGCATGAAGATCTTCAAGCAGCCCATTCACCACCATCCCGGTAACGGTACGGATGCCGACCAGGCCAAATTCGCCGCCATCTACGAGCGGACTCTCGAGGACTACAAGCAGTTCTTCGGCGAACCTCCGGTGCAAATCTGGGGCAAGCCCAACGAGAGTATCGACTGGCGGGCTATCCTCTCAGCCCTTCCGGTTCTGCCCAAGCGGGCGAAGAGCACCCTGCTCGAGCTTTTTCCTCAGCCTTCCGACGAAGCGCTCTAGTGTGGTTGTTGATGAATTCGTGCTGCCTTAAGTAGCGTCTCTATGGCATATCTCTGTGGACGAGCGGGGCAACCTGCTTTCCCGGAGATATGCTTTTTCCCCTGGTAGTACTAAATGACATAGTATAAATTGGCGAAAAGAAGAATGCCGGCATGCAAACGCGGTAGACATTGAGTTTTTCGAGACTCAATGAATATCCGAGATCGCATGTCGGCATCTTCTCAGGCTTTCTCCTTGTCCATCATGTGCTGTACGGCGTTGTAGTGAACTCGCCAGACATCCGGTCCGTAGCCTCCGGCAAAAACCAGAGCCAGTGGAATGCCGCGGCTTACGCAAGTGTCGATGACGAATTTGTCGCGCTTCTTCAGCTGCTCTAGTGTGAGGCGCAGGTAGCGAAAGCCAGAGCCGATATCTTTGACATACGGGTCGCTGCCCTGCACGAAGAAGACCAGATCCGGGCTGAACGACGCGAGTGCCTGATTCAATCCGGCTTCCAGCTTTTCCTGGTAGAGATGTCTCTCGTCGTCGCTGATGGCGATATCGAGCGAGCTCTTCTCTTTCGTCTGCGGATAAGCCTCTTGCGAGTGGATGTCGAAGGTAAAAACATCGGGGTCGTCGCGAAAAATCGCAGCGTTGCCGTTGCCCTGATGCAGGTCGACGTCCACGATCATCACCTTCTGGCAAAGCCCTTCGGCTCTGAGTTTGCGGATGGCGATGGCGACATCGTTGATTGAACAATAGCCGTCTCCATGGTCGGCGAAGGCGTGGTGGTAACCAGCGCCCAGATTGGCAGCCAAGCCGCTTTGCAGAGCATGTTTAGCGGCGTGGAGAGTGCCGCCTGCCTTGAGACGAATTTCCGCGAGCAATTTGCGAATCGCTTTTCTCGTGGTTTCGTTGTTCTCAGGCGCCTTTGGCAATCCGAAAATCTGTTGCCAGGTTTTCGGATGCTGCAAGCTCTGCAGATATTTTTCTTCGTGCACGAGAAGCAAGTCGCGCTTGCTAAGCGGTTTCGGGTGACAGTACCCAATGGTTATGCCGTTCCTTTCCGCCAGCTCGTCGAGCACGCGCTGACCTCTGTCGAGCGCAAAATGCACGGTCGTCTTCAGAACACTCAGGTCTGAGTTGTAGCGCGGGTCGTACACGAGCCTTAATTTCAATTTCCCTTTCATAGGCAGAACCTTTCTCTACACCAGAATGAGAATTGCTACGAATACGCGGGTGTCTCGGTGCAAAGCCGGTCCGCAAAGGCGGGATGGGTAATTCCCTTCCCGCCTCGCGCAGGAGCTTTGGTGCTCCTGATTTCGCTGCTGTGCTCAGTCCTTGGGCAGGACGATGCAGAGCAGGATGTAGGCAAGAACGACCGTGCCGCCCGTGCAGAGCGCCAGCAGAACGGTCAGTACGCGAACCAGATTCGGAGTCGTGCCGAAGTGGCGGGCGATGCCACTGCAGACGCCACCAAGCACTTCGTCGCCGGACTGGCGGCGAATGCCCGCCCGGCTGAAACCGATGAGAACGAGCGCCAGAACGGCGAAGAGAGCGATTCCTGTAAGCATGTTTGTGTCCTCGAATGACGTTTGGGCGCAGAGCCGGCGGCTTTCAGTAAGCCTTGCCGAAACTCTGCGCGTCTGTTGAATTCGTGTTTGGGAAAAGCCGTGACCGACTTCTCCCGAGGCTAATGAGCGAGCCGTCTCACTTGTCGCGATGCGGCTTGAGACTACCGGCTGTGAGCAAGTAGCAGACAATCACTCCGATCACGCCACCCACGGTGGGGGCGAGAGCGAAGGTGCTCCACAAGCTCCATCCCATGAGAAGCATCAGCAATCCTGAGCCTTTGGTGAAAGTGCCCATGACGCCGAGCGACAGCCAGCGATAGCGCCAGAGCGACTTGCGGTCGCCCTCGGTGAAAACCATGGCGCGCGCTCCTGTCTGAAATCCGATCAGTTTGTCTCCGAGAGCCCCGAGCATGTAGAAACCCAGAGCTCCTGCGACTAGAAAGAGGGCGATATTGGCGAGGATAATCAGCGCTGTCATTGCGTAGATTCCCTGTTTGGGAACCGCAGAGCGCGTCCGGCGTTCTGCGGG
>CAZBOX010000074.1:0-23290 GCA_964493595.1 uncultured Candidatus Obscuribacterales bacterium
CACCGGAATCAGTCGACTTTTCTGTTGCTGATTTTTCTGCGGCGGGTTTATCTGAGGCAGCTTTTTTCTCTACTGCAGCAACAGTTCCGTCGCTCGTTTTCTTAGTTGTGGCGCTGCTTTCCTTTGTCGGTGGAACAACGGTCATTTCCACTTCTTTGGTGGCAGCTTCACGAGCGAATTCGGTTTCTTGCTCCTTGAGCATCTTTTGCGCGTCCCTTACAAAATCTGAATTGGGCGCTAATTCGAGAGATTTTTTCAAGAAAACATGGGACTGCGCAAGATGTTTGGTCTTGTGCAAAATACCGCCGATTCTGTAATAAGCATCGGGCATCGTAACTTTAGGATTGGCCTCAATTGCCTTCATGTATTCTGAAAGCGCACCCTTATCATCCTTTTCGCTTTCCAGTGCGTTGCCCATGTTGTAGTAAGCAGAGCCGAAAGAAGGATCGATTTCCACCGCTTTTGCCCATTTATCTTTTGCTTCAGCCGCCTTTCCTCGGGCGTAAAGCGCGTTGCCGAGCCCGTTCAGGGTAGTCGGCTTGTCGGGCTTGAGGGCCAGCGCTTTGTTAAATGCTTCTGCCGCTTTGTCGTAACTCTTCTGCGCGAGATAAACGGCGCCCAGATTGCTGTATGCCTCAGCCAATCTTCCATCGGCTGCAATTGCCGCCTTATACTCTTGTATCGCTTGGTTGAGCGAACCGTTTTGATGAAACTCGACGCCGCGGTTGTAATGTTTTACAGCTTCTTCTGCGTACTGCTTTTTCTTTGGCTTGTCTGCAGGAGATTCAGCGTCCGCTTCACCCTCTGCTGCCGCAGCAATTGTATTTAGACCGGCAAAACTAGCTGCCGGAGCTGGATTTGCTGTCCATAGAAACAAGCCGGACAAGCAAGAAAGCAGCAAAACTATCTCAGGTACTGGTTTACGATGATCCGTCACAACGTTTTAGATCCGGTTAATTCAGGTCCACTGAGCCTGTTCGCAGGCACTGGGTTCCTATTATATCGCCTATGTCGAAAGCAAACCGGCTGCCAGATGGAAGCTTGATAAGGTTTGAAAGAAACAAATCAAAATCGCCGCCCGCCAAAGCCCGCGCCGACCGCCGAATGCGATGCATCTCAAAGAGATATACAAATGTCGGGCTGCATTCCGTCCTGTCAAGCGGAGGCTTTTTTTCTATCTGACAGGCTTTTCACTAAGGCTCGCAGACCTAAGTAATATGATTCGGCACCAAATCCGGTGATGACACCAATGGCAATATCAGATAAATAAGTCTTGTGGCGAAATTCTTCTCTTGCGTAAATATTGGATGCGTGTACTTCCACGCAGGGCAGTGCAACCGCCAAAATCGCATCCCTGAGCGCTATTGAAGTATGTCCCAGGGCGGCCGGATTGATCAGCAATCCATCGATTTTTTCGGCGCCGGCTTTATGAATTTCATCGATAAGAACCGACTCGCTATTAGACTGCAGGCAGCTGATATCAATAGACAATTCTTTGGCAATTTTTTCCAAGCCGTCATTTATGTCGCAAAGAGTAGCCGAACCATAGATGGACTTCTCTCGGGTGCCGAAAAGATTGAGATTTGGCCCGTGCAGTACGAGAACTTTCAATTTAAACCTTAGTCTTGGTCTTCATCCATGCCGTCGAGCGAGCACAAAGATGCGTTCAAAAACGGATCGTTGCGTTGCAAAATTTGCTCGGAGCGAATCAGCCCGATAATCTGAGCCAACAAATCACGCGCCAGGAGCTGTTCGCTGCCGTGCTCGACTGACTTTGGCACCACGAACATGGTGGCAGCAAGGAGCATGCGCGCTTCTACAGGACCGACATCCTGGGACTGCAAAATTTCAGAGAGAAGTTGAGGGTCGACTTTGTTTTCGAAAACGATCGATTTGCAATAAGTGAGGATCGACGGCTTCAAGCCTTTGCTGCGGTCGCCCGGCAGTGATGCGGCGGCGCGAATAAGATTGACCTTGTTGGAAACATCGCCCAATGATTCGGCGCTATCGACCAGATTTCGCACCTGGTTGGCTTTGGTATTGAACTGACGTCTCAGTTCATTTTCTGCCACCTGCGCGACCGGCTTGGTGGCATTGTCATAACGTTTGTCGTAGAAATCTTGAACTTGCTGGCGCTTTAGCTCGACGCCGTATGGCATCAGCTCAATGAAGATAGATTCCAGTCCCTCGAGCTGAGACTGCAAATACATCAATTCGTCCTGGGAAACTGCCGGCAAAACGATACTCCTCAAACTTCCTGCACTTGACAAAAACAAGGCTGCGCAAGAATTACACCCATAATATTAGATCTTAATCCTCAACCTGTGGCACGTATCATTCAATAAAGTCATCTCTTTCTCGTCTGAGCTTTGTTTTCAATAATTGAGCAGATTTTTTCCGCCACCTGATCGGCGGAAAGCCCATCTGTATGGACTGTTAGCTGCGCTCTTTCATAAACTCCGCAGCGCTCAGACTCCAGGGTGGCGAGCCGAATTCTTAACAGATGTTCATCTGTTTTTTTCTCTCCTTCGCTATTCGTCTTCAGGAGCGGCCTGTCATGAGCAGAAGCCAGCCTCTTAACCAGTTCGTCGACAGCTGTTTTTAGATAGATGACTTGCCCCAATTTCAGAAGCGCATCCATATTGCCTGGTGTCATCGGCAGCCCTCCTCCGCAACTGAGGACAAAAGAACCTGTCCGAAAGTCCTCAAGTATTGAGGTCTCCATTTGCCTGAATCGTTTTTCGCCATCCTCGGCGAATATGCTCGTTACCGTTCGCTTTTCTCGGGCTTCAATGAGCTTGTCCGAATCAAAAAATGGAAGCTTCAAAAGTCCTGCCAGGATTTCGCCGACGCTTGTTTTGCCTGCCCCGGGCAGACCGATAAGAACAACAGGTTCGACCCGAACCGGTCTATCGCTATCCACTGGCAGCTATCCTGAGCGTCCGGAACTGGCTAAACCAATGTGTCTGTAAGCTGATTCAATTTTGTTGTGCGCATCGATCAAATTAGGATCAAGCTGCAGAGCGCGTTTAAACTCACCAATCGAGTGCATGTAGTCTTTCAAGTTGTAATAGGCAAGACCTAAGCCATAGTGCGCGCTGGGCATGTCGGGAGCGACACTGAGTGCCTTCTGGAAATTCAAAATGGCGGCATGATATTCACCCTTGAGCGAATGCATGGTGCCGAGATTATTGCGCAGAATGGCATTGTTTGGATGATGCTTGACGGCGCTTTCCAGTACATTCATTGCCGCATCGTGATCGCCGTGAGTGCTGAGCATCGTGGAAAAGTGACCGGCAGCCTCGAGGTTACTAGGCTCCAGAAGCAGAGCTTTCTCGAATTCTCTTTTGGCTTTACCTGTATCTCCCATGGAAGCATATGTCATAGCCAGGCTGGTGTGAGAGACAGCGTCCTTCTCATCGAGACGGACAGCTTCTTTCAACTCCTTTTCGGCCATGGTCAAATCGCCAGAATGAGCAGCGACGATGCCCAGCTGCTGGTGTGCGATTGCCACGCCCGGCTCTTTTTTGACGATAGCGTTGTATTCGTTGACTGCCTCAGGAACGCGTCTCGATTGCATGAGCGCCTGTGCTCGGGCAAGAGAAAGAAGAGTCTCTGATGACATTCTGGTGCCGCTCTGTCCAAGAGCTGCTCCCGGTGAAGCCATTCTTGCAGAGGCGGTTGGTTTATTCAGATCCGCGCCGACCGATATATCGTGCTTTAGTTCTTCGAGCTGCGCTACGACTTTGTCATGCTGACCGAGGCTCTCGAACATGCGAGCCAGGTTGCCGTGAGCGGCGGATAATTCCACATTTACTTTCGAACAAGCCAGAACTGCAGCAGTGGCACCTTTCACGTCGCCCGTTTGACGCAGCTTCTGTGCTTCCGAAGATTTCTCGGCAATTTTTTCGCGGCCTATTGTTACTACTCGCCTGAAATGGCTGATTGCGGTCTCGAAGTCTCCTGACTCGGCATATATAAGTCCGAGTTGGTTGTGCAATGCCGGATTGTCCGGGTCGCTCTCAATTGCTTTCAGAAGCTCGCGAGCCGCACCATCCAGTAATTTGACCTGGTCTCTTTTCTCGCGGACGTTTTGCGAGGCGGTCATTACTCCGCCGCGGGCGGTCGAAGGTGCTCTGTTAATGATTCCGAGAATTTTTTGCTGCCACTCATCTATTTTAGGCAGTCCAGGACCAGGCACGCCCAGGAAGGTCAGCGGCAAAACCGGCAAGGTCACAAGCCCGACTGCGGCAAAGAATACAAAAACAAGACGACCCTTCCCACGCCTCTCTTTGGGCTGGTTGAAGGTGTCGTAAGTTTGTCTTGTCCTGAGTGATTCCAAATTCAGATGCACCGCGGCAGATGCTTTTTTTGGGGAGTTGAATTGGTTGGGACCTTTCTCGTTTTTCAGGGCCCAGTTTTTGGAAAGATGGTTCTATATATGCGCTCGTATGCCAAGAGTAATATCGTTCGATCCCGGAGTCAATACGGAATTCACGAATTACGCAGCATTCGACATAATTGCCAAGAGGCTGAGCTTGTTTGTTGTAAAGTGGATTTTTCGGGCTTTTATTAACGACTCTTAAACCACAGGATGACTAAACCGAGCGTTCCGACGAAGAGGTTCGGTAACCAGGCCGCCAGGATGGGAGGAATTCGCCCTGCTTCGCCCAATGCTCCTGAAGTCGATTGCAGGACGTAGTATATGAACACTACAACTGCCGAGTAGATAAGACCGAGGTTGCTTCGCGACCTTCGAGCCAGAAGTCCCAGAGGTGCTCCGGCCAGGGCAACAATCAAGCATGCCAGCGGTTGAGAGAATTTCTGGTAGTAGCGGACCAGCAGATCGTTTGATACCGCATTTGATTCTCCGAGCAATTTGATGTAATTGCCCAGTTCCCACATATTCATTTCTTTGGGATTGATTTTGCCTGTATCCATCACCTTTTGCACGTTTTGAATACCGGGAAGCGTCAGCTTCTTGAACTGCAGAATTCGCGTTATATCGCTGTTGCCCGCAAGAACATAAGTCCTTCCCTCGCTCAGGATCCACTCTCCATGGTTCCACACACCGGACGCCGCACTGATGATTTGCACCAGTTTGTCGCGAGTAAAGTCCAGAATGATGACGTTATACAGATTCTTTCCATTGCACAGCCCGATGTAGAAGACCCGATTCAAGTTCAAGTCTTTGCCTCGTTCCATGTAAGTGAAATTGGCTTGCCCTGAGGGAAGTTCCGACTTGTACAAAGCAAGGAATTCCAATTTTTTTGATGTTCTATTCGCTACTGGAACGACGCATTCATTGACGGCAAAACTGGCGATACTGGTCAGCAAGCCGAACAGCAGCGGAGCCACCATGATTCTGTAGAATGAAACACCGCTCGTGCGCATGGCGATGATTTCCGAATCGCTCGAGAGCCTGTTGAATACGAGCAGAGTACCGAGCAACACACCGATAGGAATCGTCATTACGATGATTTCCGGCAAGTGCAAGCCCAAGATGGTCAGTGCCATATTGATAGGGACGCCGGCACGCATGATCAAATTGAAAATTGTCTTCAATTGATCGGCGCCGAACCATACGCCCGTAACTATGCCGATACCGAAAAGCAGCGGCTGCCAAAACTCATTGGCAATATAACGATCAATAAGTTTCAAGCCGCCGATCATAGAACGAAGTCCTCTCCGAGATACTGTTTGCGCGCGACAGGGCTGTCTGCGACTTCATGGGATGTTCCCGCAACTAGAATCTTGCCGTAGTCAATCAAATAGGCTCTATCGGTAATTTTGAGCGTAGCTCGCGGGTTGTGGTCGGTAATCAGTACGCCCATATTCCACTCATCGCGCAGTCTGCGGATGAGACCTTGGATGTCCACAATCGAAATCGGGTCGATACCTGTAAATGGTTCGTCCAGAAGAATGAATTCCGGCTCGATAGCTAGACAGCGTGCGATCTCCAGACGGCGGCGCTCACCACCGGAAAGAGAAACGGCAGTCATGTTACCCAGGTGGGTGAGACCGAATTGCTCGAGCAGCCAATCAATGCGCTCGTTTTGGTCGCGCCTCTTCATTTTGCGCAATTCAAGAACGAGTCGGATATTCTCCTTGCATGTCAGTTTGCGAAAAATCGAGTTTTCCTGAGGCAGGTAGCCGACTCCCATGCGGGCGCGCTCGTGAATTGACTTTCTGGTCATCTCCTTGTCGCCGAGCAAGATTTTTCCGCGCTCCGGTTTGACCAGTCCAAGAACCATGTCGAATGAGGTTGTTTTACCGGCTCCGTTTCTGCCCAGCAAGCCGACGACTTCGCCGCGCCTTACATGAAAGCTGACGCCGTCAACGACTTTTCTGCCGTTGTAGCTCTTTTGCAGATTTTCTACTGTGAGCGTTTTGGTAGCTACAGCGGTTCGATCAAGTGCGGTTGCTGTCATTTTGGAGTTTCCACCTTTGAGGCGCTCAGCTTTGTCGAGCCGGGCGATGGTTTCGGTTGAGTGTTGGCAATTGTGCTCTTAGGAACGACAAACATCGGAGAAGATTTAGCCGGTTGCTTCTGCGCGAGCATACCGCCGCTCATGCCTGGTGCATTTTGCTGCAGAATGAATGCTTTGGTATTGCCTTCTGCAATTACTTTATTGTCGGCAACGGTGTAGGTGATTCGGTCAGCAATCCACCGCTTGCCGGGTTGAGTGATCTGGCAGCGTCCGTAGAGGAGCACCTTCTCTGTTTCGCCGGTAGTGACGTTTTTGACCATGATCATTTTCGGAGCTACACCGATAGTGTCGCCGTAAAGGAGTTTGACATTGCCGTCGGCCGTGCAGCGCCCAGTGTTCTCGCTGTAGTCTTGCGAGTCTGAGAATATAAAGATCGGCTGTTTGGGAGGCTCTTCGCCAGCATTTGCCAGTTGATTGTCATTTGCTTCAGGGCTTTCAGCTAATGAATTGCCGGGATCGCTTGCGGCATCTGTATTGTCTGTAGCCTGGACAGGCAATTTTGCCGGAGCTGCACCAATTACAGGCTTCTGGACTCCGGTTTTAAAGGTGCTGAATGGGCCCCCCTTTTTAGGAGCTTCAGCTTGCTGCGTCTGAACCACCGTTGATTTCACATGTCCTGTGGCTTGTAGCCGCTTCGTCGTCAGGAAGTAGGTCATTATGTCCGCTTCCGTACAGTTCGAGCCCTGCGTCGCCTTCACGTGCCCCGTAAAGAGTGCCGTCTCCGGCTTTTGTTCGGCATCGTAGACCAGTTTGAGAGCGTCTGATTTGACGAAAACATCACCGGTTTTCACTCTCACATTACCGCGAGCATCGAATTGACCAGTATTGCGGTTGTACTGCTGAAGATCGGCGTCGGTGATAATTTTTTCTTGCTTGGCCGGCTGGTTGTTCTTTTTGACGGGCGCCGGTTTTGGTGTCTCCTCGCTAGCCACCTGGGAATTTTCGCCCAACTCGCCATCAGGCTTGGGTTCTTCTTTTGAATCAACCGCTATTTCTTTGACGGGTTTCTTTGCCGACAATTTAGCGTCGGCCTTTTTTGAAGCTTTGGTGGCGTTCGAGCCATCTTGCGGAATTACTTCTGAGTGCGCATTGCCTTCGGCAATAATCATTGACGAAGTCATCTCGAAAGTCAGTTTGTCTGCGTGAATTAAATTCGTTCCCTGACGCAAACGCGGGTGACCAGTGAAAATTGCGCGTTGCGGCTTACCATTGGCGTCTTTGTACAGAGTCGCCATCGGGGCGTCGATGATGCTGTCCTTGTAAGTGACGTGCACATTGCCGCGGGCAATCACGTGGTCGTCTGCAAATTCTTGCTCTGCGGCTTGAATGTCGATGGTGCCGCCACCGCTGTCATCCATGCTGAACTGAGCGCGGACTTGCAGCGGAGACAGAAGAAGGACAGCGGCCGTGAATACGGTCGAGGAAATTCTAAGTTTTTGGCTTTGCTTTCTCACAACGAGCTTCCGATTCTAGGTTTACCTTGGTTCCTGCTTTTGCTTGCTAGATGCTTACTATCGAGTGCGTATTGCCGATAACCTTGACGTTCTGTATTCCGCCCTTGCCGAGCTCGCCAACCGCCTGGTTTCCGGTCACCTTGGCTACCCCGGGCATGTCGATGTTAACACCACCTGAAGCTGTAAACTGATTTTTTTTAGTTAACTCCAACCTTGAAGACTCCATGCGACCTTTGCCAGGCTCGCCTTCGGCGATAACGCGTGCGACCTTATTGGAATCTAGACTTACTTTTCGCGTCGCTTCATTGGCGACCCCACTGGGAGCGGTTAAACGCATTTTAATTTTGTTATCTTTGTAGTATTCGATAACGACTTCAGTCAGGTTTACGTCTTTAGTGGCCGTGACCATGGTTCCTGTTTTCGCCGCTAAGTGCCAGCGCACATTATTGTTGTCGTCTACTTCTTTGAGCTGGTAATTGTCGATGGCTACTCGGTCTTGGGTGGGGTTTTCTTTCTGCTCTTTTTTGTACGACTCCATTTCAATACGGGCTTGCTCGTTGGAGTAGTACCAGAAATAGCTGAGTCCGGCGGGAATGGAGAGTGCCGCCACAAATTTGAGAGTATTTTTGCTGAAGATTTTTCCTAAAATCGACATTTTTCTCTGCTTTCCTGCCTATTGAGACGCGCCGCGCAGGGCAATCGCCCGTGAAATGTTAGCCAGGCATTCTTTCAAATTGCCTTGCTTTAGATAACCTTCGCCAAGAAAAAAATAGGCGGCCGGATTATTAGGAAAACGTTGCGCACACTCTTTCCAAACTGACATTGAAGTATCGAGATCGCCTGAGTATTCCAGATTGAGATGTGCTCTGTAAGCAATAGCCCAGACATCATCAGGCTTTCTGCGGATCAATTCGTCAAGATTGCTGAGCGCGGCTTGATAGTATGATTTTACTTGCGCCACTACCGACGGTGCAGCCTGTTCGAGAGCGCCTTTTATGTGAGGTGCATCGGCACCAGTCTTTAGCTCCGGTAGCTTTACGGTGTTGCCATCTTTGTCTTTTGGCATGTAAGGACCAGCCCATGAATTCAACCATGCTGGGGCGGACGGCTTGGGCGCGGAATTTTCATTGCCGGGAGCCGTTTCAATTTTCTTGCCTGCGTTTTTGGCGGACTGGGCTGCCGCAGCCAATTTCAACTTTTCGATGTACTCTTGCTCTTTTTTCGATTGCCTGGCTACCAGGTAGGCTTTCATGTAGTACGCCCATGCCAGTCCATAACGCACCCGGTTTTCGTCCGGATAGTTTTTGACCATGTCTTCGTACTGCAGAATCATTTTGTCGAAATACTGGGGACCGCCGTCCTTTTCGGCCAATCGGCGAGCTCTGCGAATTTCCTTAAGTGCTTCCTCTACTCTGCTGGTCCGCGTCAAGGCGACAGCGTAGATGAAACTTGCTTCTGCACTCTCTGGATAAGCTTCTGCCTGTTTCTTTGCCAGTGCCGGGTCATCTGTGGGAACGAGATCTTCGGCTGCCGTGGACACATTTATCTCCACGCCTGGCTTGGCGATGATTTTCATGCGTACCGCCGGTTTATCACCATCAGTGGTGCCGGAATCAGGTGCTTTTGTTGAATTTTGCACTGCCGAACTTTCAACACTGAGTGTTGTTTCTCTTTGTGCATCCTGACCAGGCGTGGCAACGGCGGCGTCATTCGCGCAGGCGGCTGAAAAAGTCGCTGCCAGATAAAGGCACAAAGTGCCCGCCGTGAATTTTGTCTGACGCTGATGGCTTCTTGTCAACTTGCTGGTACTCGGACCGCCGGAGGTAGTCAATTGCATATAGGACACCTGTAATTGGCAGGTGTGCGGCTCTTAAGAACCGATGATCTTAACAGACGGCAAGAAGTTGCCAGTTGGTCCCGATGCCCTCTTAAAAAGTTTTCGTCAAATCGAGACCAATTGCCACGAAATCAAGCCAGTTTCTGGCTTCTACCGTTAAGAATTATTCGCGCTACCTCGTCAAGCGAGTCGACGATGTAAAGGGGTTCTGCTGTGACCAGAATTTCTTTGCTGTGAATTCCCGTAGTCACGCCGATTGCATCAACTCCAGCATTGCGCGCCATTTCAAGGTCGTAGATGCTGTCGCCAATCACAACCGTGTCGGCATGTTGAAACCCCAATAACTTGATCGTGTGGTGCACTGATTCTGGATGTGGTTTGTGATGCGTAATATCATTCGCCCCAACCACCACTTCAAAGTAAGGCGATAGTTGGTGGTGTTCCAGCACGACTTCGATGAGCGGTCTGCGCTTGGATGAGGCAATGGAAATCTTCACACCGGCGTCTTTCAGACTATTGAGCATAGGCAAAAGATCGGGAAAGAGCGGGCAGATTTCAATCGTTTTTCCGTCGTATATGGCCCGATAGCGATCGGCAACTTCCAACCAGAATTCTTCGCTGTGATTGGGGAAAATAATCTCCATCTGCTTGCCGAGCGGCACGCCTACAAGATCTCTCCATTTTGTGAGAATGTCTTCGTGCAGCTCGTATTCGTCCACTACCTGCCGCATGACGTCGATAATTCCGGGCGCGGAATCGACAAGGGTGCCGTCAAAATCGAAGATAGCCAGTTTGTACAAATCAGACGCTCACTTTTCGATGGGATTCGATTAGGTCGAAAAAGCGCTCGAAAAGATAATTTGCGTCATGGGGACCGGGACTGGATTCCGGGTGATACTGCACACCAAAGATAGGCAGGGTTTTGTGGCGGAAACCTTCGACACTATGATCGTTGAGATTCACATGCGTAAGTTCCAGGTTTTCTGGCAGGGTGTCTTCTGCCACTGCAAAGCCGTGGTTCTGGCAGGTAATTTCGACCTTTCCTGTGAGCAGATCCTTAACGGGCTGATTGCCGCCACGGTGTCCAAATTTCAGTTTGTAAGTTTGCGCACCCATGGAGATGCAAAGCAGCTGGTGCCCCAGGCAAATACCGAAAATTGGTAGTCCCGCTGAGATTAGCTTAGGCAGCTCATTCAAAACGCCGCCGCAGGCAGCCGGATCACCAGGACCATTGGACAGAAATACAGCATCGGGTTTGTCAGCAAGCAGTTTTTCCGCCTTTGCAGAAGCCGGATAAACAGTAAGTGCCATGTCTCTGGCTGCCAACTGGTCCAAAATGCTTTTCTTTACGCCGAAGTCCATGACTGCAACCTTATATTTGCCGACTCCGACCTTATAAGGTTCTTTCGTTGTCACTTCTTCTGTGAGATCGAGACCTTCCATCTGGCTCGATGATTTCGCCAGCTCGACAAGTTTTGCCGGGTCAAGGATCTCCGTAGACATAGCCGAGCGCATCGCGCCTTTGTCACGGATGTGGCGCGTAATAGCGCGCGTGTCCACATCTGAGATGCCCAAAATTCCTTGCGCTTCGAGAAATTCGGACAGGGAGGCGGTTGCCCTCCAGTTGCTGTAGCGCCTGCTCAAATGTCTTATTACCAGTCCGCGAGCGAATATCTTGCGGGACTCGAGGTCTTCGTCATTGGTGCCGTAATTGCCAATTTCCGGATAAGTGAGAGTGACTATCTGACCGGCATAGCTCGGGTCGGTCAGAATTTCCTGGTAGCCGCTCAAGCTGGTATTGAACACCAACTCGCCTGTTGTGGTGCCGGCTTTACCGAAAGCAATACCTGCAAATGTTTCGCCGTCTTCCAGCGCAAGCAAGCAGCGCTTCGGCGATTCAGCCGCTTTTGCGGATTTTGTATCCGATGTTTCCACCAATTCGAGTAACCTCTTTTATCAATTATATTACCGGAAACGCCTGAACTGGGTACGATCCTACAGCTAATCAGGGGGATTACTGTTGCGACGTTTTTGTTACCAACGGTGTTCCAATAGCTGGTATCTACCCTGCCTGGATATGCCAAGGATGCCATTATGGTTAGCCCGAGCATCATTGTTCGCAATCAAGCTTATAGATTCGCATCTGACGCCTGCAACCGTCTCAGAATTTGTTAATTGGCGTAACAACGTGAAAGTATTTCCTGTTGTCCGGCTTTGTAAGTAAATTCTTCTTCTCTTTATGAGCTGAATATAAGCGTTAGTTTAGGGAGTCCAAGGCGCGCCTTTGTAGAATTAGAGGGCTTATTTCTCAGGTTTTTGAGAGCTAGATATACGGAAGACAGCTCTAGCCATCTCGAACCGATTCTAACGGACGACACCTAGATGAACGATTTGACCCAGTACGCCATCAGCATCAAATATCTCCTGCCTGAGATATGCCTTGTGGTGGCGATTCTTTTAGCTGCCGTGTGGAACCTCTTTGTTCCTAAAGCAAAAGAATGGACTCCGTTTTTCAGTCTGCTCGGACTGACATCTGCAATGTGGTTCTTGATGAAGTCATGGTCGAGCACATCTTTGCCTCTCTTCAATGGCTTGTTCACAGTCGACCAGCTGACTACGAGTTTTGGATTGCTAGCCTGCATGGTTGGCGCTATCTGCGTGCTGATGACGGTCGGATATGAGCACCACCTGGGAAGAAATCGCGGGGAGTTCTACGCTATCTTGCTGACGGCGGTCCTGGCGGTAATGCTTCTTGCCGGTTCCACCGATTTGATCATGCTTTTTGTTAGCCTTGAAACTCTCAGTATCTGCTGTGTGATCCTGGCTGGATTTACAAAATCGGACGCGCGCAGCAGTGAAGCCGCGCTCAAATATCTTCTGTCCACAGCGGCAACGACTGCCACTCTCTTATATGGTCTTTCCTTCTTGTATGGACTGACTGGATCGACCAGCTTCCAAGCCATTCGCGAGCGGCTGGAAATGCCGATGTCTTCTCCTACAGAGATGATGGGCAGTGTATTTCTCCTGGTTCTGCTTCTCAGCGCCGTAGGTTTCAAACTCTCTCTGGTTCCTTTCCACATGTGGACACCGGACGTATACGAGGGAGCTCCCACGCCCGTTACAGCTTTCCTTTCTATCGGTTCGAAGGCGGGCGGTTTCGTTGTCGCACTGCGTCTTCTCATTGACGTATTCGGTAAACAATCTTCCGACTGGGTTATCGTCGTCAGTGCTCTGGCAATTCTTTCTATGGTTGTCGGCAATCTGGTGGCACTTGCTCAAAAGTCTTTCAAGCGGATGCTCGCCTATTCATCTATTGCTCACGTCGGCTACATCATGATCGGCTTGCTTGCCGTCAATCATGAAGGTCTAGGGGCGATGATGTATTACGTTGTCGTCTACGGCTTCATGAATCTGGGTGCTTTCGCCGGAGCCATTCTCTTTGCCAATGAGACCGGCAGCGACAAGATCGACGACTATGCAGGATTGATCAGAAAGCGTCCTTTGCTTGCTCTGGGGATGTCCGTCTGCTTGCTCAATCTGGCAGGTCTGCCTATTCCGCCGGCTGGATTCTTCGCTAAACTGTTTGTTTTCTGGGCTGGTTCTTCGATTCAGACCCCGGTCGGAGGCATACCGCTGGGAGCTTTGCTCGTAGGTGTTGCTCTTGCCACATCAGTACCTGCTATTTACTACTATTCGCAAGTAGTAATCAAAATGATTGTCGACAAGCCATCTGCCCTGGTCGAAGCGCTCCCGAAAGAGAAGGCTTACATCGATAGCCCTCAGGAAGCTCCGGCTCTTGCACTGGCCATGTGCTTGATTGTCATTGTGGCAACGGGCACCACAGCGGTAGACCCGGTCATGAAATTCTCGAAAGAAGCTGTCAAGCCACTTATCGCTCGTCCCTCTTCAGATGCAGCGCCGGTCAGCCTTCTCGAGGAAAATTCACCCTTCAGCAGAGTCACTGAGATTGCGGGAAATACAAGTTTGACGCGCTGATAAGTCAGTGAGATGAGCTTCTTGTATCCGCTCGTCCAACTGAAAAATAAGATAGCCGACCCAAATACGGTGAGTCGACCTCTGCGCTATCTGATTTTCTTGCTGGCAATTTTAATCATGGTTCTGGCTAATTACTGGCCATTTCTCTTTGGCGGGCGCACTTATGTGTCTTCCGATCACCATCTGTTTTTTGAGCCTTTTTGTCGTCTGATTGGCGATGCCTACAAGAATTTGCGATTGCCTCTGTGGAGCCCCTGGCTCTATTTCGGCATGCCTCAGTTCGCGCTGCCATCGCCTTCATTTCTCTATCCGCCTACACTTATATATTCTGTGCTCACCTATAGCCAGGGGCTTTCTCTTCAGCAAATCTTGCACCACTGCGTGGCCGCCCTGGGCGGTTGTCTTCTAGCGCAGAGCCTGGGATTGAGTTTTGGCGCTTCTGCCTTAGCTGGTTTGGCCTATGCTTTCAGCGGCTATATGTTTACCCTCAGCTCGAACTATTCACTGGTTGCCGGTGTCAGTTGGTTGCCTCTGGCGCTTTTTGCCTCGAGGCGCATTCGCTTTGCTCAGACCCGCTCTCAATCAGCTCTCTGGGTAATTGTCCTGTCGCTCTGCGTTTTCCTTATGATCAGCGCCGGTCGTCCTGAAGTTTTTGTACCTGTTATGGTGATTGTATTTGCTCATGCTCTTACTGGCATCGGGCGTCACTATCTATGGAAATTCAAGTCGAGTTGGAAAAGAGATGCCGACTCGGAAAGGGTCGATCCTGCTCAGGAACTGCACGACGAAAAACCGCTCAGAATATTCTTTTGCCGTTTGACTGCACTTACTATCGGTGGCTGCTTGTGTATGCCTCTGCTTTTGCCTGCTCTCGAGTGGGCATCTACTTCCAATCGGGCCAAGGGCCTGGACCCGAACGAAGTTATGCTTTGGAGCGCCAACTGGTATACCTTTCTTACCATGATTCTTGCGCAGCCATTTGGTGACCTGCAAACTATCGGCAACAGCTTATTGCCTATTGCTGCTGATCGCGCTTGTTTCCTGCCTTTTCTGCCATCGGCATATTTTGGAGCAGCGGTTCTCAGTTTTGCTGTTCTGGGAATCTTTCACACGCGCTCACCATGGCTGGTGCCTGCTGCACTGCTATTTATTGGTGGCACTGCACTAACACTTGGAAGATACACGCCCGTGCTTCCGTGGATCATTCATACTTTTCCTTCACTGGCTTCTTCTCGCTACCCGGTCAAGCTCATAGTGCTGCCGATTATGGCAATTTGTTTGCTGGCTGCCTTTGGAATTCAGGCGTGCAAAGATGGACGTGTAGGCCATAAAGCCCTGAGAAGAATGGCTTTATTCTGGGTCTTTGTTTCGCTTGCCGGTTTGATTTCTGTATTCATGGGACGCTATTGGCTGACCATTCAATCGGCCAAAATGAGCATCAACGCTGAGGTTGCAATTGCCATCGGAACAGCGGTTTTTCACAGTGCGGCAATCGGCTTAACCACTTTGGCTATTTGCATACTGCGTCGAAAAGATCTGCTCGGCAATTTTGGATTTCTTTCTTTTACTGGATTGCTCCTCGTCATGGACTTGCTGGGCACCTCTATGCGCTTCCCGCCACTATCGGCGCCAGCCGGCTTCTATCTGGACAAGCCGATACTTGTGCAGATGCTCGAGCATCAGGTTGGCGAAAAAGGAATTTCTTCAGCCAGGCTCTTGAGCCTCTATTACGACCCTCTTGCTGCTCCAGCCTCGACATTTACAGGAGCACCGCAAGAGAGGACACTGAAATACTACAGATATTGCCGTGATCTTCTCGTTTGCAACAGTAATATCGACTATCACGTGCAGCAAGCATACGGATATGAAGGAGCTCTTTCTGCAAAGTACAGGCACCTTGTGCTCAGTCTTATCAATGATGTGCGCAATGCGACTGAATCAGACAAGTCAGGCAAAACACCGAAAGTCATAAAAGACAGCATTTACGATGAAGGAATGCGCAGATACATCTGTGCTTCAGGTCTTCAATTTGTGGCGTGTCAGCTGCGTCGCGATGGAATTAAGCAACCCGATCTGAATTTGAACGATTTTGAGATTGTCGAAGAGAACGACCCGAAAAATATCAGGCTGTACAAAGTGAAACGTTCAAAGCCCAGAGTAGAGCTGGCGGAAAATTGGACATGGGTGGACACGACCGAACAAGCATATCGGATTTTGCAGGTCGAAGAAGCTGAGAAGAACGGTCTGGCGATGATGCCGCTTATCGAAAGGCGAAAAGAAGAGAGTAAGAATCATGTTTTCAGTCTGGCGCAGAAGGATGCCCCAGAGACAGCCACATGCGAAATTCTCACAGACAAACCCGAACACATAACTATCTCTGTAAACACACCGCGCCCCGGCATGCTTATCTTGCGAGATCAATTTTATCCCGGCTGGAAAGCTCTCATCGATTCAGTTTCTGTGCCAATCTACAGAGCCAATGGATTCACAAGAGCTGTCTATGTGCCGGCCGGAGCGCATGCTGTGGAGTTTAATTTCAAGCCGGACAGCCTGAAATACGGAATGAGAATAGCGCTTGTCGCTCTATGTTTGCTGGGCTTGCTGTTCATTCAGGCGATAGGACCTGATCTCTGGCGTTTTGTGAAATGGACGGCGGGACAAAAGTAAGTTGCAATGATGCTAGGATCATATAGTCCGGTGAAGAGATTTTTTTGCCCTCTTAGTTCAGCTGGATAGAACACCTCCGTCCTAAGGAGGGTGTCGGGGGTTCGAATCCCTCAGAGGGTGCTCATTGCAAAAGGGAAAGGCGATCCCCATGCCTTTCCCTTTTACTTTTCGAGCCGATTTTTGATCGGTTCAACATTCGAAATTCTGTCTTTGATTTTGCTCTATAGGCAAATCCTTTCTAGTCAGGGTGTGTTTCGATTGAAAGAAAGCGTTAGCCGTCCCTCCTGTTTCTAGTCTGTTTCAAATCTGGTTTTACGTCACAGTCGCTCTTGCTCGGTGTGTAAAGCAAGAAGACTACTACTTCTTCTTCGGAACAAATTCTCTATGCTGTTTTGGCGCGCTTCCTGCCACCTTTCACGGGCGGCGTGTCGGCAAAAACACCTTTCACTCTTTCGACGATTTCTTCGTCTTCGTCCTCATCACCAGCGTCTTCATCAATGTCTTCGAAGTCATCGATTTCATCATCTGCTTCTTTATATTTGACGCTGCGTACAGATTCACCTTTGGCGAATGTCCTTCCCATGTCTGCTTCACCTCCTGAAAATTCTGTTTGAGAACGTCTGGGAAAGGCTATTTGATCTGCATTGACTACAGGAGTGACTCTCGCTTGACCGTTTTTGTCGGTCCAACGATCAAGCGTGAGCCTTCCTGTCGCTGTCACTTGCTGACCTTTGTCCAGATATTGTCCGGCCAGTTCAGCAAGGCGGCCCCAGGCTACAACGTTGTAGAAGTCAGCTGTGTCACTTTCGCTCTTTTTAGCGTGGTTAACGGCTACGACAAAAGTAGTTTTTAGCTTTCCGCTGGCAAGTTGTATCTGTTCGGGAGCCTTCACGAGATTCCCCACAATTGAAATATTGGCAAGACCCATAACTCTACCTCCGGCGGGCTTGTGGACCGCATTAGGGGTACGACTGAAGTGCAGTGGGGAGATGATTAAAAGTTAGCATGCCATACAGACGTATGTCAACTCTTGACTTTTTCTTGGCAGGAAACCCCATCTTTTGGGCTTCAAGGCTCGATTGATAGCCAGTTGGCAGTGGTATGAATCTAATGCTGTATCGGTATCGTGAGGCACGGCCATGTGTGCAAGTGCCGGAGTTAAAACTCGTGATTCAGAGCTCCGCTGACTGGTTTCAACGGTATAGATTTTGCCAGCCGCTCGGACAGGGCGGTATGGGCGTGATTTATCTTGCCGAAGATAAGGCTCAGGGAAATATTCAGTGCGTCGTCAAACAGCTGATAAGTAAGCCAAGCAATCCGGACGAGCAATTCGAGGCGGAGCGGCTCTTCAAAAGAGAAGTTGAAATACTGCGCCAGCTGGATCATTCAGGTATCGTGCGCTTCTCTGATTTTCACGTTACAGACGATGGGAAGTATTTTCTAGTAATGGACTATGTTCCAGGTAAGAACCTGGACAGCATCGTGCAGAACTACGGACCTTTCGGCTCAGAGGCTACTGTCGAAATCGGCATTCAGTGCTGCGAGGTGCTCGAATATCTGCATGAAAGAGACCACCCGATCATATATAGAGATCTCAAGCCCAGCAATTTGATGCTTACGCCTGAAGGCCAGATAGTATTCATCGATTTTGGCATAGCTCGAATGTTCATGCCAAAACAGGCAGCGACCCGTGTCGTTACAGCCGGCTACTCTCCGCCTGAGCAGTATTTTGGAAGACCTGAGACACGCAGCGATTTGTATGCTCTCGGCGCCACGCTTGGGCACCTGTGTACTGGAGTACGTCCAAAACCGCTAACTGTGAGCGCTCCAGGCATAACCCATCCTGATGTAATCCCTGAACTCGACGATCTTATCAGGCGTTTGACTGCTCACAATCCTGAAGATCGTCCATTCAGCGCTCGTGAGGTCCGCTACGAGCTATACAAGATCTATCATGGGATACACCCTGACTTTGAAATACCTGAAGAAGCACTGGTGCCGATACAAGCAGTGATAGCACCGAAGTCCGATGGTCCTCCTACGAACCCGAATCTGCGCTCCGGCTTACATTCCGATTCGAGCAAACGCCCGCCCAATTGGCTGGAACGAGAGCAGCCCAAAGAGGAAGACATCCAGAGAGTGACGCGCAAAGATGCAGAAAGGATCAATCCTCACGATGTTCAGCAGGCAAGAAGAACCAGCGAAAGATTGAATCGCCCCGATGCCAGAGATTCCAATTACAGGCGGCGTAACTCACAAGCCGCTCAACCTTCGCAGAGCTTCTGGGACAAACTCAAGCAGTTCTTCAACAAGTGATCTTCATGCTGCATCAGATGCGGTGCCGCGCGAAAGTGTTAATGGTTTGGAAACAAATTAGTCTTCACTGTTGGTTAGATTGAATACACTCCCCTGATGTTTGGTATTCAGTTTCTAACCGCGAGGTACGACTATGGCTCCTTTCGCTTCTCCTTCGCCGGAAATTACAGAGAGAGGAAATAATGCGGCCTCTAAGGCAGACGGTCTGGACGAGGTGAGAAATGCTGCCTACGGACCGGGCGCCAGCGATGGATGTAAAACACACAGCGATGCGGACCTGACCAAACTAGATCTGTTGGGGATCCAGACTCCAGGCGCGATCGAACACATCTTTCGCAAGAATTTGCCGGTCTGGGACAAAGACAAAGATGGCTGGGTCTCGCAAAAAGAAATGGATGCGGTTCAGTTTGACGCGAAAACATCCACCGACATGGATGTAGTGATTTGGCATGCTCTGCGCGCCAATCTAAGTGATATTGAAGACTTGAGCAATGATGAATACGGTCCTGAGAACGACGGCATTACTGCCGCAGACGTCCTGGCTCTGCAGGAGCTGAAACAGAGCCGACAACGCAGACATGGGTCTGACGGCGACGTCGTCTTCAACGTGATACATAGTGCATTCGATGCTGACCGCTTGCTCAATCCTGTTGACTCTGAAATCAGCACGGTTGATTCGACCGCTGGAAGAAGCGCTCCGGAGAAAGTACCGACTAGTTATAGCTCGATCACTCGCAAGGGCAATCCTCATTACGTCTACCGAGAAACCGAGAATCCAGAGCATCCCGGTGTTTCTTACCCTTCGGCGCTGCCGAGAATGATTGGTGAGTCGATGATGATGGGCTGGCCCAAAGAGGTTCACGAATATCTGACAAAAGAGAAAGGCGGACACTATACAGGAAAGGAAGCCGATCTAAGTGGGCTCGATGTTGAAAAACTAAAGCGCCAGTCCAAAGATGGACAAGCGTTTCATAAAACCGAGCCCGGTACGGTTATGGACGTGATAAACAATAATGGTGAGCTCTCCCGCTACTATAGTAAAAACGACAATTGGACGGTAGAGCAGCGAGCAGAGGCGCGAAATTACGATCAGCAAGGTGATTTTCAACGCATGTTCAAAGAACACCTTGCACTCTGGGACAAGAATAAGAATGGTGCACTCAGTAGCTCCGAAGTGCTGGCGCATCTGGATGATAAATTTCAGTCGCGCGAGTCAGCGATTATGATCGCGACATTGGCTGATGCCGGCCCTCGCATACAGCATTTAGCAAACGATCTGCCGGCAAGAAATAATGCTGGCGACTATGAGGTGACAGCCGAAGATGCTCGCCGTCTTTCTAGAACTTTTGATGATGTCGTGAGTGCATTACGCAATGGTCAGCAGTTGGAAGAAAATCGAGAGTGGCAGGATGTAAGAGGGACCATGGGCTATATGAATAAACAAATCAGCCGCGCAGAATTAGCTACGGGGGCTCCTCGACCCGGCGCTACCTATCGAGATCTCTTCCAGCTGGCACTCAAAGATTACAATTTGAGGTAAGAGCCGCTTTCTCTATTTGAACAGAGCCTTGAAGCCAATCTCGCGTGCCAGCGCAGTTTTACGTGCGTAGGTGTCTTCTGCTCTCTCGAGAATAGTCGTTATTACTTCCGTGTAGAAATGGGGTGGCTTGCAGTTCATCCACAGATAGAACGAGAAGGAACCTGGGATTGTGTTGATTTCATTGAAGTACAGCACGTTAGTTCTCTTGTCGAGCATGAAATCTATTCTGGAAACACCAGAGCAATTAAGAACCTTGAAGGCTTTAACTGCGTACTCTCGGGCACGTGTTTTCAAATCCTCAGGCAGATCCGGAGGGTCGATGACGCGCGTTAGCGACGCCATACCCGCGAGCGTATTGTCACCTTTCTTGCTGCCGCCGCGCAGATACTTATCTTCGTATGTAAGTTCATCGCCCGAGGAAGAAACTGGTATTTCGACAACGGATGCTTTGGGCTCGCCGTCATCGATGACTGAGACATTCATCTCCATCTTATCGTCGAGACACGGCTCCACTATGGCGCCTACGTCATATTTCAGGGCAAGAACAATAGCTGAATTGAACTCTTCTATGTTTCTTACTTTGGCGACGCCTATACTGGAGCCCAGATTAAGCGGTTTGACAAAGAGTGGAAATTCTTCCAGCCCTGGATGTTGAAGCACTTGCTCGCGAAGAAAATCCAGATGGTTGCCGTAGTCTGCTTCTATAGATTCTCTTTTAACAACCACGCCCGGCAGCACCGGGATGCCGTGGCTCTCAACCAGTTTTTTTGCATGGTATTTGCTCATGCCCAAAGCCGATGCCAGCACATTGCAGCCCGTGTATGGCACGTCAGCGAGCTCTAAAAGCCCTTGAATGCAACCATCTTCACCGTATGTGCCGTGAAATGCGGGCAAGAAAATATCGACATGAATGACCGTTTCGGAATTTCTACTCAGCACTGAATATGGTGCCTTGCCGGAAGTTTTCGGCCGTCTGACAGTCAATCCTTTTATATTCGGCTCAGGCAAAATCGTCACTTCGTCGACGCTGGCGAGCGAAGCAGGCATGCGCCGATAGAAGCTTTTGTCATATAAGGCGTCACCGCTGTACCATTTTCCCTGCGGTGAGATATACACCGGAATCGGCTTGTACTTGACCGTATCCATGGCTTTAATCAGCTGTAAGCCGGTGATAATTGAAATCTCGTGCTCGACTGATCGCCCGCCAAAGAGCACCGCTACTGCTTTTCTTTTGTTATTGCCGTTGGTGTTCACTGGCGGAGCTTCCTAAAATACCGGGACAGTTTCATAAAGGTCCGGAAGGTCATTTTCGATCAAAACCGTGTCGCCGTCCTGGCAATAATCATGTCCAAGAAAGCTGAAGGCTTCCGACATCTTGTCGAATTCTTTGATTTTCTCAGCCGGCATTCCACCTTGCGAAAGCCCGTCCATGAGCGCCTTTTTGTTGGTTGAGCCGACAATAGCTACCATGTCGCAGACGCTGGCGGCAATCTGTGCTGCTTTCTTATTTTCTTCAAACTGTTTTTCACCCAGCTCGACCATGCCTGGGGTGACCAGAACGCGTCGCCCGTTTTGCTGCTGCGAGAGGACTTCAAGAGCTGCTGCAAATCCGACAGGATTGGAGTTGTAGGCATCATTCAGCCTGAGCACACGACCCTGCCGTGCTGGTTTGCCGCTGCCAACCGAAACGAATGAAGCGGGCGTTGTTTTGACGGGCTCTAGACGATTGCTTTCCGTTTTTACATGCCTGATCGCTGCAATGACCAGATGCGGATTCATTCCCAGAGAAACCGCCATTGTGAATGAAGCGAGAATATTGCTCAGCATGGGTTTTCCGAGAAGCTTGGTGAAGCCTTCGTAAGACCGGCCTTCAAAGTCGATCGTAAAATGAGTGCCGTCTGCAGTTGCCCGAATATCGTGCATGTAAGCATCCAGGTGCCCTGAATTTTTGTCCAGCCCATAGAGTCTGGTTATGCGTTTGGGATTCTCCTGAGCAACGCGGCGGCAATATTCGCTATCGCCGTTGACTACGAGTATCCCGTCTGCAGGCACTGATTGCGCGAGCTCCGACTTGGCTTTGAAGACATTCTCGTGCGATCCGAATCTCTCCAGGTGCATACCTCCTATCGCCGTGATGATGGCGGCATCAGGCGGAGTGAGCGTGCACATTCGCTTAATCGAACCGATGTAGTAAGCACCCATCTCGACTACAGCGAAACGGTGACCTGGTCGCATGCGTTCACGAATTTCACGAGTCATGCCCATATAACTGTTGATGCTGCGCGGCGTGCTGAATGTCGCGCCCACAGTAGAAAGAATGTCGGCAAGAATAACCTTCGTGCTGGTTTTTCCGTAACTGCCAGTAATGCCGACAATTTTCGGTCTGACCGCCTTGATTATGCTGCGTGCTTCGTTGGCGAAATTCTCCTGCAATTCCTTTTCTTTGCCGGAAAGAATTTGATTCGCCAGGACTAAGAAAAGAGGCTGAGCTTGAACGAGAAGGACGGATGCAAAAATGAAAGTCGGTACCTGATTTTTTCCGGCTACAAACCAGATAATCAGCGCCAGAACCAAGGTCGCTGCGACATAGAGCCACATTGCCAGGCGAAATATGCGGCGGGCACGCTCAGTCATTTTGAGCGTGATTTTCCCTGTACCTGTTGGATCTTCCTCTTGCCTGGCCAGTCTTAGCATGGCCATAAAGGCAAAAACGCTGGTCAGGAATGAACCTCGTTCATCTACGGAAAGATAGAAAGCCGAGAGTGCACCGCAGAAAAGCATTGTCATCGAGCCTTTCTTGTCGAAGGCGCGCTTCTCCACTATCCAGTCTATGAAACGTTTGCCTTCATATTCCTGCTGCTGGAAGTACTGCAGGTAGCGCATGCCTCGCTTCTCGAAAAATCCGATCGTGCCTAATCCGGCCAGAGCCAGACCAACCATTACCGATTCCGGAGATGAGGAAAATTCTTCAAACATTGGCTAGATCTCC
>CAZBOX010000075.1:0-23273 GCA_964493595.1 uncultured Candidatus Obscuribacterales bacterium
CTTACTTCAATAACTACACTGAATCCGAAAAACGAATGACTCGCGATGAGTTAGATGCAAGCGCAAAATTGCTTCTCAACATGGTAATCGACGGGCTGCGCGAAGCAAAATAAATGGCAACCTATCTTCAAGAAGCCCTTCAACGCCGAGTAGATGAAAATGGCGAAATAGTCCGCTGGCTATTTCTTGTCGGCGTCGCGATCGCTGCATTGATAGAAGTCATCGACACGAGCATAACGAACGTCGCATTGCCGCATATTCAGGGAAATCTCGGGGCAACTACGAGCGAAGCGGCCTGGGTCGTCACGTCCTACTCGATCGCCAACGTCATTACGATGCCGCTTGCCGTCATGTTTGGCGATATGTTCGGCAAGAAGCGCTATTTCATTTTTTCGATGATCGGCTTTACTGTGGCTTCGGTTCTTTGCGGAATATCCAACGATCTTCTAACGCTTGTTCTGGCACGCGTCATGCAGGGGCTTTTTGGCGGAGGACTTTTAGCCAAAGCGCAAGCATTTCTCTTCGAGGCCTTTCCGCCTGAAAAGCAAGGGCTGGTGCAAGCGGTCTTCGGTATCTGCGTCATCGTGGGTCCGGTCGTCGGACCGACTTTGGGTGGATGGCTTACAGACAACTACAACTGGCGATGGATTTTCTTCATCAATATTCCTATCGGGATAATCGCGACGCTTCTGTGCCAGGCATTCATACCGCAGGACAAACCACGCGATGAAAATACTCAGAGAGTGCGCGTGGATTGGCTCGGCATCATGTCTCTCAGTGTCATGCTGGGCTCGCTCCAGTATGTTCTGGAAAAAGGTCAAGACGAAGATTGGTTTTCATCTCAATTGATCATCTGGTGCACCGTTGCAACCATTATTGGTGCCATCATCTTCTTCGCCCACGAGTTGAGGACAAAATACCCCGCCGTCAACCTGCGTATCGTACGATTTCGCTCTGTAGCAGTTGGTCTGCTTTTTCAAGCGGTTGTCGGATTTGTGCTCTTCGGAATCAATTATGTAATACCGAACTTTGCCCAGGTAATGCTCGGATACACCGCTCTGCAAGCAGGTTTGCTACAGGTGCCCGCCTCTATAGTCACAGGTTTCATGTTTCCCGTCGTGGGCTCGATGATAGGCAAAATAGATGCAAGACTTATGGTTCTGGTCGGCATCACCTGCTTGAGCCTGTCCAACTGGTTTCTTGTGCCACTTACTCTAAGCTGGGGATGGGAGCATTTTCTCGCATCCAGCTTGATACGCGGTTTTGGATTGGTGCTGGTGTTTCTCCCGCTCACCATTGCCGCCGTCGGAGACTGCCCTCCTGAAGATATTCAAACAGCCGCGTCGCTCCTCAGCCTTGTACGTACATTGGGTGGAGGTGTGGGAATCGCAATGCTGGCTACGGTACTTACCCGGCGCGAAGATTTTCACAGAGCGGTACTTGTGGAAAAAATAACTCCCTATGGAACCGAAGCAATGAACCGCCTGTCCGCTCTGACGGAGATGTTCACCCGCCAGGGTTGGGCACTGCCTGACGCCAAAGCCAGAGCGCTGGCAGTGATGAGCGGACAAGTCGACATCCAGGCCGCTGCTCTGTCGTTTGGAGATATAGCCTGGCTCCTGGCTATCTTCACAGGGTGCATGATCCCATTTTGCTTCTTGCTGGGCTCAGGCAAAAGAAAGGCAAAAGTGGAGATGCATTAAACATTAATTGCGGATTATTGACCAGAATTGAAACTTGGTCAATAATTACTACGTCATGCACAGAGGAAGCTCCCATTGGCTGCAGGCACGGAATCCATGAAAGAGATAGAAAATAGAGGGACTCAGACGGGCGTGAAAGCCCATCCTGAGCTTGGTAGAGCGGAGTTAGGCAGAGCGGATTTAGCAAGATCAGAAGCCAATCAGTCTCTAGCAAAATACCCGGAGTCACACCATCCGGAAGTCGTCACCCCCGTACAAAAGAAGAGAAATCCTCTGGCGCTGGGTTTAGCAGCGCTTGCCGTAATCGGGGTGAGTGTGGGCACCTATGCTTGGTGGCAGCACGCTTCATCATTTGTCGAAACAGATGACGCCTTTATCACGGGCAGGGTCCACCAGCTCAGCTCACGCGTGAGCGGTACGGTTTCAGAATTGCTTGTCGACGATAATCAGCACGTAAAGCAAGGCGAAGTGCTATTGCGTATCGACCCCAAAGACTTACAGATCAGTCTCGCCACAGCTCAGGCGGCCGCAGCGCAAGCTGAGTTGAAAACCTTTGAAGTGCAATCGAATATTGTCGCCAATCAGCGCCAGGCCGAAGCACGGCGCTTCGAGGCGGAATCGGCGGTGGCAAGCGCAAATGCCGGCGTAGACAAGGCGAAGGCCATGCTGTCCGAAACGAAGTTGGGCGTAACCTTGGCGGCAACCGCAATAAAACAAAGGCAAGCGGAACTGACTCGTTGCATCGCTGATTACGAACGTTATAAATCCCTGGTTCAGGATCGAGCCGCCACAGCGCAGAGTTTCGAGAGAGCCAAGCAGGACAAAGATGTAGCCGAGGCAAATCTGCAAGCGGCTCAAGAGGCCTACAAGCAGTCGCAAATGCGAGTACATCAAGCAACACAAGCAGTTGCCGATGCTCAAGCGGACGTTATTCGTGCCAAAGGTTCAGCGCAAAGTGCCGCGGCCGCCACTGCACAAATGGAAATGTCCAGGCGCAATTTGAGCGTACAAGAGGCAGCCGCAGAAAAGGCGAAAAGCGAAGTCAATCATGCGACCACTCAACTTTCATACACCAGCGTCACGGCACCCATTACCGGGCGCGTCGGGCATCGCACCGTGGAAGTAGGTCAGCAGATTGAACGCGGACAAGCTTTGATGAGCATCGTCTCGGATGAGAAGTGGGTCGTCGCCAACTTCAAAGAAACGCATTTAGCTAAAATGCGACCTGGACAAGAGGTCGACATAAAGATCGACGCTTATCCTAACGCTCACATTACCGGCAAGGTCGAATCAATTTCACCTGCCTCAGGAGCTCAATTTGCGCTCTTGCCGCCGGATAATGCCACAGGCAATTTTACGAAAGTCGTCCAGAGAGTTCCTGTGAAGATTGTTTTGAACAAAGAAACTCTGAAAGGATTTGAAGAACTTCTTGCGCCAGGTATGTCTGTAGTACCCTCCGTCAAAGTTGGTCACTGAGAAACTGACGCATGCAAAGCATATCTTGGAAACGCTCACCGCGTTTGATACCAAGCCATACTTGATAAACTGAGTTAGTTGGATAGAAGGTTGAAATGTCTGGCAAGTCAAAATTAGCGATTACCGCCCTGAATGCGGTTCCTATTGCGACGGCGTCATGTCTCGTTTTTTCTTGTCACGCGGTAGCGGCTCCCGCTGATCCCGGCAAAGATAATCGCGATGCGATGACCGATTTGAAAAAACCGTTGAAGACGGTAGTGCCGAAGGCAGAGCAGAAGCATCCGCCCAAATATGTAATTGAGTTGAGAGCCACTCAGACAGTGCGTCCACTCAGCCAGGGCACGGTGGAGAAAGTGGAAATTCCGCTGGAGCGAATAAAGCCGGATGCAAATCAGCAAGAAAGCGATGACGCGGGCGTCCTTATCGAACACCCATCTCTCGATGCCTTGATTCCGCTGGAAGAAAACCTCAACCCATTTTCATTAGATGCCAGATACATCGAAAAAGTCAGCCTGAAAGATACGCTCGAGGCGGCACTGCTGCAAAATCTCGATATCGAAGAAGGTTTTGCTCGCACAAAAATTGAACGTTATTCATATCTATCATCCGCTTCCGGTTTTCTCCCGAATCTGAATAGCGGCTATAACCTCTTCGGAATCAGCGGCAGCATTCCTTCTACGCTATTCGGCTCGACTCCGGCGACAACTGCTGGAAATCGAATTGACGGTGGGAAAGCAAGATTACCCTCAAACATTCAGCTTCTGCAAGCCGGTTTTACATACAACCTCTACAGAGGGGGCAGCGTAGTATACGGCACGCTGCAACAGCGCCATCGCTGGTTCGCTTCTCGCGCAGGCTTATCGGCAAATGTTAATGACACCCTGCTCAACGCCACAAGAAAACATTACGATCTCCTGCTTCAAGAAGCATTGCTTGCTATTCGCACACGTGCAGTTGCGATTTCGGTAGAACAAGTTCGCCTCAATCAAGCGCAAGAGAAAGCGGGTACGGCTACCGGATTGGATGTGCTGCAATCACAAGCACAGCTGGCAAGCGATGAACAAAATCTCGTCGAGCAACAAAATCAGCGCCGCCAATCTGCAATTCAGCTGGCTCATGTATTGAATACAAGCTTCTCGCAGGATCTTGAATCTTGCGAGAGATATCTCAAGAAAAAGCGATTGATACCAAAATCAATTCCAATCGAAAAATTGCTCGTCAAAGCGATTGACTCGCGCCCGGAGCTGAAACAGTATGAAGAACTCCGACTGGCAGCAAAGCGTGCAATTGTCGTTGCAGCATCTCCCTTGCAGCCGAATGTCTCTTTTGGCGGCTCGATCGTGGGCGTCGGCACAGGCGGCAACCTTGATCCTATTTACAATATCAATCTAGGTATAAAGTGGGGTCTGGGCGGCATGGGCACAAGAGATCTGGCCAATCTGCAGAAAGCGCGATGGGAGGCTCGACAGGCCGCAGTACAAGCGAAAAAAACGTTTCTCAATGTTTTTGACGAAGTACGATCTTCCTACAATAACAGCGCGGCTTCAGATAAGAAAATCGACCGTGCGACAGTGCAGGTCTTAGCAGCGGAAGAAGAGTTGAGAATCGCCAAGAAAAGAATGTCTGCTGGAATTGGACTGAACATCGACGTCTTGAACGCGCAGAGAGATTTGACTCAAGCGAGTGTCAACAAGGCCCGGGCGGTTGTCGACTTCAATGTTGCGCAAGCACAATTGCTCAGGGATATCGGCGCCGTGTCAGTGGCTAGTCTAACTGAAGGGTTGAAACTCTAGCATTTGGCTGCCGATTTGAAGATCAAATCGACGATTTCATCCTCGTTTTGAATATGTGGACCATGTTCGCAATCATCCAATAAAACCAAACTCGAATTGCTCAAATTTTCAGCGATATTCATAGAATTCTGAACCGGCATCAAGCGATCATTTTTGCCGGCAACAATGGTTGTCGGCACCTTAATGCCGGGCAAATAGGAAGTTCCATCAAAACCTCGGAAAGCATTGGAATGGCCGGCAAGAGCAATAGGCCGCGTCGGGCACTCTTTGGAAACTTCATAGATTGCTTCGATAGTGGGCATGCAGCGCTGCAGAACTTCTGGCGCATACATCAAACTAAAAGTAGACATATAAATGTCCCAGAGCGTTTTTCCTTCCGGGTTTGCCAGAGCATTTGAAATAGCCCGGTCCGGCTTTGCATACAAATCACCACCGGCAGTACTGGACAGAAGAAATAATGACTTCACGAAGTCCTGATGGTCGTGTGCGTACTGCAATGCCATGCAGCCACCCATGCTGTATCCGAGCAAGTGGTGAGAGTTTATACCCAAAGTATCGATTACATCGAAAAGGTCATCCGCCATGACCTTAACTGTGTATTCTTCAGGCTTTTGAGGAATGATGCTGAGTCCGGTGCCACGATTATCGTAGGTGATTACTCTGAACGATTCAGCAAGTCGATTTACGAAAGTGGCCGGCCAGATTCTCAGACTGCCACCATATCCCATTACAAGAACCAAACAATCTTGTGATGTTGAGGTGTAAGTCTGGCGGCAAAAAATACCGTTGTCAGTTTTGAGTTCTTCAATCGTAACGGATTTAGTCGGATTATTCATAACGGCGCATGATAGCAAAGTTTTCGTCGGTTTTCCCGCAACTTCTCAAGAGTGGCTGGCTGAGACTGCGTTGTCATCTCTGGCATAATTGCCCAATGACCTATCGTTGCACAGCCATCTTTGCAAAGGGAGACGCCACAATACTCGAGGCAGCGCGCCGAAAGTGGAAAGGCTGCCTGACGCGCTCCATTGACAAGCCCTTTCAAGGTGTCGGTTTTGCAGACCCGGGGGCGGACCGTTGCTATCCACTAGTGTTCAATAGTGCCCAAGAGATAGAGCACTCACTCATCGCAAAGTCGATGAAAGAAGAATTGCCGGTCTGGAGCGAGAAGTTTTCGAACACTGTATTTGTATTCATAGAAGCGCGGAGTTTTGGTGGTGTCTCTGAATACGAAGGATTCGCAGTCAACAACGGACACACGCTCTGCAAACATTCTGGTGAAGACGCGTTGAAAAATCTGGTCGCGTACCTGGATGTGACACTTGAGGAAGGGCAATCGTTCGAGCCATTTACGCGCGGCTATTTCCACATCTGCAGAGACGACAGAAGGCCTTAGTCGGCACTCAAGCCCGGGTGTTCTTCCTCTTCATCAGCCGGCTGGGCGCCGCTGCCGAAGGCAATTGCTGCTGCGTTGCGAGCTACCTGATAGACAGGTGGCTTGCGCAAATTGCATAAGGCAATCACCGCCGAATTAGACTCAGGCAAAATAATTATCGTTGATGCTATTCCAGGCACTCCGCCATTCATTGATATAGTCAGCGCACCGCCAAGATTTTTGTTGCGCGTTTTCGCCCAACCAAATGCCCACTTTGAAGGCTGCCCGTTGGTGAGAGGCGGGCGGAAATCCCAGAGGGTTTTGTATCCATCTTCGGAGATGATCCGATGCGACATGAGACCAAAAACGTAATTGATCAAATCGCTCGAAGTGCTCGCCAACATCCCAGCCGAAAATGCGACGGCAGGGCTTTTGTACTGGATAGCACGCAAGGGACCCTGTCCCATATTGTCGCCATAAGCCTGCGCAACCCTTCCTGTCGGTTGCAAAAGCGTGGTTGTACCTGTACTGCGCATATTCAGCGGAGCGCATATAGTGGACTCGACGTACTGGAGATAGGGCTGTCCCGTTACCTTCTCGATAACAGACCCGAGCAGGCGATAACTATAATTCGAATAGAGATATGCGGAGCCTGGCTGCGAAACGAGCGGAGTGTGATCCAGGATTTCCAGCTGGTTTCTCCACTCAACTTCCTGTGAAACTTTGGAAGGAACGCCTGCCGTCATTGAAGCCAGTTGCCTGATGGTGAGAGGCTTATATTCATCTGTCAGCCCGTCTATATACTTCGAGAGAGGATCATCCAAATTCACAAGACCCTTATCGACAAGTGTAAGAAGAGAAAGAGCCGTAAAAGTTTTTGTGAGAGAACCAAGACCAAATATGGTGTCATTTGTTGTCTGCTGTCTGGCTTCCAGATTGGCATATCCATATGGCTTCTGAAAGACAACGCGCCCGTTTTTGATTACAACCAGACAATAGGCCGGCATGTTCAAGGCGCCCATACGCTCTGTGACCATAGCGTCAATTTTTTGTAAGCGCGCTTGCAAATCAGCATCAAGCGCAGATTGAGAGACAGGCGGAGCATAAGCTTCCGCGCCCGGTTGGGGCATCGCTGAGGGAAAAGTCTGGCTGGCTGGTGCCGCTTCATCTGCGGGAGCGCCGGCTTGTGAAAAAGCTGGAGTCGTGCCGGCAGAAATCGCCAACAACAATGACGCGGCAAAAAATTTCGATTTCACTGCTTTCCTTCCGTTTTTTCGTCAGTATCTGTATTTGATTCGATATGCGGGGCATCTGGTCTGTCTTTGAACCAGTTGGGAGTGAAGCTGAATCCAAAACCTGCTTCTTTTGCTCCAAGTTCAGGGCGATAGGGATTTTGACAAATGTAGATCAAGTAAACATTGAGCGAAAGAAAGACCGCTACAAATGCAGTCATGATTGCCTGCGCCACAAAACTCTCTACGAAAAAGAAATAAGTGAAAAGTATGATCATGGCACCACCGGCAATGAGAACAGACCAGAGCACAGGCGAAAGACCTCCCCTGGCTGCAACCATGCGGTACTTGCGAGCTTCAGACAATTCCTGCATATTGCCCAGCATCGTCGAATAGCACTGAGACTCATTGTCTTCTTTCGGAACATAGTGGGTTATTTCTTTCCACAGCGCCTGATATGCAGGTATGGTCGCTTCCTTTTCGAGTCCCTCTTCGACACGTGACCAATCCTGATTGACTACAGCCTGGGCATAGTCATAGATATGCCTGTGGATTCTGCTTTTTACCGGCTCTCTGAAAGTGGCCGACAGATGATAAATGTTCGAGAGCATGTTTGCTTCCGCAACTGCCATCTGGCTCGCCGCGTCAACTTTGCCCTGCGAATTGACGACTATCAACCCGACAAGAATTGCGTATAAAGTACCGACCACAGACAGCAGAAAACCGCCGACTTCATGGCACGACTCAAATTGTTGGCGAGTAAATTTCTTGCGTACCAGGAGCAGTCCGGCAATAGCAAGAACAGTCGTTAGACCGACAATCAATAAGCAATCAGTAAGCGAGCTCATAGTTCATAGCCTGTTCGAGCAGGGGCGAATAGCTTTGCCGATGGCGGGCGAACCGCAATGGTACAGGCTGAACCGCAACAATTTCAATGATCTCGAGGTTGCCAACAGCCAGATCCCTTTGAAAGTGAGCCTGTGGTATCTTTGGCAATCTCAAACTGGATAAGATGAATTGTCGAGGAAAGCCTATGGATGTCTATCTCGTTGACGGCACATATGAACTTTTCAGGCACTATTTTGCAGTGCCCGGAGCCACCGACGCAGAGGGCAATGAAATCGGGGCTGTAAGAGGTGTTCTCACCTCAGTGTTATCGCTGCTGGAAAAAGGAATTACTCATATTGCTGTGGCAACAGATCATGTAATCGAATCGTTCAGAAATGATCTTTATCCGCATTACAAAACCAGTGAAGGAATACCTGAAGACCTGTGGTCGCAATTCAATCTTCTCGAAGAAGCACTAGGTGCGATGGGCATTCTGGTATGGGCTATGGTCGAATTCGAAGCAGATGATGCGCTGGCTGCAGCGGCGGTCAAAGCGGCACAGGACAAGAGCGTCGATACAGTGATTATCTGTACACCAGACAAAGACCTCAGTCAGTGCGTTGTCGGTGACAAAATTGTCCAACTGGACAGAAGAAAAAACGAAATCAGAAATGCTGAAGGTGTATTCACCAAATTCGGTGTCAAGCCCGAATCAATCCCTGATTATCTTGCTCTTGTAGGAGACGCTTCCGATGGTTATCCCGGCCTTCCCGGTTGGGGCGCAAAAGGTGCAGCTTCAGTTCTGTCGGTCTACCCACATCTGGAAGACATCCCCAAAGATCCAAAACAGTGGAGTTCTACCATTCGTGGGAGCACTAAGCTGGCTGACACATTATTCAGTTCGTGGCAAGAAGCTCTGCTTTTCCGCAAACTGGCGACACTGCGAGTTGACGCTCCTGTATTCCAGGACATTGAGGAATTGAGATGGAGAGGACCGACGGCGGTCTTCGAGGCACTTTGTTCACGTTTGAAAACGCCTAACCTTTTCAAAAAAACATTGGCCGTTCCGAGAAGCGGTTGACTTGTTCGGCTCTCGATTCGCCATAGTTGGTTCTTTTCTTACTTTCTGAGCGGTTCCTGGATAATCCCGAATTTTAAGGATTGAAACAGCGTGGAACTCTCGCAAGAGTGGGCAGTCTTCACCTTCAGACCGATCACCGAAGCGGTTCAAACCGCAAGACGGTTAACGATTAACGGTTAACGATTAATAGATTGAAGACACAAGCCCCTAGCGGGATCAGGAGTAGATTTATGACAACGATTATTACACCACCGTCACCACCAACTACTACAGTAGAGACTGACAGTTCCGGCAGCGCAGTTGTCGGTACCATTCTCGGTATTGCATTAGTCGCTGCAATCGGTTATGGAATCTATGCGTTTAGCCATGGCGGACCTTCAACTGTGATTGAGCGCAACACAGACACCACCACTTCGACCACCAATACTGTTCCGATTGAAAAACCAGTACTGGTACCTACACCGGCGCCAGCTCCGGCACCGGCTCCAGCTCCCGAAGCCCCAGCGCCTTCGACTGCTGAGTAGAGCGAACGCCATTTAGACAATAAAGCGATTCGATCAGAAACTATTTGCTTCGGCAAATGGCAGAGATCGGTCATGGAAAGGCGATGATTGCAACCCACGTCAACAATCATCGCTTTTCGACGCTTACTTTTGCCCCAGTCTCTAGGCAAAAGCTTTGGGAGCGCCTTTCATAGTGCGTCCCCAGTCGATGCTATGCGAGCCATCGCGATGTTCTTGCCAAACTATTTGACGAACAGGCGTATTCTGAATGTGGTGGTAGAGAATACCTACCCGGTCGTAGAAACCCCTTGTATGAAATGTGTTGGGGAAATCCAGCTGCACCATGTCTAAATGATGGCAAAACTCGTGACACAAAGTGCTTAGAAGAACACCATAAGAAGTCGGTTTTTTCTGCACGGCAGTACGCATCCAGAGCCGGATGCGCAAAGTTTCCGGATCATAGTCGCCAAAGGTTTCATAGACCCAATCCTTGCCTTCTTCCCTGGGTCTGACGCTGAGAATTTTGATTGTCGGCTTCTCGACGCCATAGGCAGCACTCAGTTCATCAATGAGCAATTTGCATACATTCTGCACCTCTTTCTTATCGTCCTTAGCCAGAGATTCTTTTAGTCTCAACGCATAAGAACGCAAAGGTTCGGCGTCGGGCAAACGAATGCTTTTGAGCGCATCGCTGCGCGCAAACTCGTCTCTTTCCTCAGGTCGCTTGGGAGGTCTTTCGGTATTCATATCCGGAGATTGTAACCCAGAAAGGTACCAAGGAGCGCTTCAGGGTTTCCCCTATTTAAGAAAAACGGAGCGGGCCGGAGAATATTATTGGAGATTGCCGTAACAGCTGAACAAAGCACTGCCGGGAATATCCACTTACTAACAAAACGCCGTTTTCCCTGCTTGCATCGGAGTAATCACGATGGAACGACCAATCGCGCGCGCCGCTCTTCGAGCGACGACCTCTATCTTGCTGTTCATTTTCCTGATGCTGAATACGCCAGCCTGCATGGCGCAATATACATCCGGGCACGCGATGATGAACACAGAGGTCGCAGATGGCGACGCCTTCTACGGTCATCAGGCAAGCGGCACATGGGCTGAAACACGCCAAGGCTCTAATCCCGAGCCACCCTGCTTGCAAGGCGCTACGATGGGCACCATTGGTCCGCAGGGAGTTGACGCTACATATCTAACTGGCGTCAACCCTGCAGGAGCGGTCAGAGTGAACATGCTGTCAAATCTGGAAGCCTTGCTGAACATCGTAGCCAGTGGTGCGGAAATAATCTTCGTTCTGTGGGGAGGAGGATTATTGGTGGTCACGATGATGTACATGTTCCGAGCACGATACGGATTAAAAAGACTTATCGTCTCAGCGGGATTGTGTGTGAGCTTCTTGTGCACAGGTCTGGGAATCTTAAGCAATGCGCTCAACTGCGCAGCCTTTGCCAGTGACATGCCCTGGAAGCCTAAGGATAAATTGCAATTGAAATTCTGGATTGCACTGCTCCTTATGAAGGCAGGTCTGACCATCCCATTTCTCATGAACTGGATCGTAGCGGCAGCCAGGGATGCAGACCTTTTCTGTTAAGCAGACCCACACCAAGAGCAAAGGCAATGAATACATACTGCTTCTTAGAAAGAGTGACAAGAAATGATTCTGCAGAAAGAATAGTTGCGAAAAACACAGAGAAGAATATGGACACGAATGCTTCACGTCCATATGGTTGGATCATAAATCCTTTCATAGACTTACTCTTCTGCTGTGGCGGAATGGTTTGGATTCTTTTTGCAATTCACTATTTTGTACTTGGTCCCGGCACGACCAACATTCAAGTTCAGACTCTTTTGACCATTGCAGCTCTAGGAACGATTTTTCTTGGAGAGACACACACTATTGCCAGCCTGGTTCGACTCTACGGAGAAAAGAAATTCGCATCAGGCTATTCTTTCTACAGGCACTTGATTCCTCTTGCTCTGTCAGCATTAGCACTAGCGGCTTGCTCAAACAGAGAATTGCCGCCGATTCTGGCAAAAATATATTTGCTCATTGTTTCTCAGCACTTCACAAAACAGACCTACGGCATTGTCCTTCTCTACTGCATGAAGCGCCAATACAAGATGGGAACATGGGACAAGAGAATTCTCGCCAATCTGATGCATGCAACTATGATTTTCGCAATCATAAGACAGCTTACTTACAAAAATTGGAGCGGCGAAGAATTTCTCGGGCAGAAGATTCCATTCTGGGGTCCACTACCTGAGTGGGTTTATCTGCTCTGCTGCGCCTGGCTTATTTGTGCTTCTTCGCTCATGGTGGCGCGAATAGCTATCAGATGCAGCAAAAAAGAACTGTTTCCACTGCCGGCTCTATTGCTTGCCGTGACAGGAGTGTTGATATTTGTTCTAGATGCCAGATATACAGGGACGCTCTGGATTTACGCCCCGGCTTTTTTTCACGGCAGCCAGTATCTTACCGTAAGCACTTCCGTTTATCTGAAGAGCCAGGGTCTATTGGAAAACCTGCCATCAAACAAAATCTATACTCTTTTGCTTGAGAAAAAGGCACGCCACTATATGGGATTCTTGGTGCTTGCAGGTATAGCGGTTTTCATCGGCATCCCTCATATACTTCAACAATTCGGATTCAGTTATGTGATGGCAGTCACGGCGATCTTTACAACAGTCCAATTCCATCACGTTCTTGTCGACCATGTGATCTGGAGAATGAAAGATACAAGCACAAGAGAATTATTGTCAGTGTAGAGTCTCTCGTTATCGGTTCGAATCAGAGGCTGTCGATGAACCCGATTGATAAGGAACAGCCCAGACAGGAACGCCTGTGTGATTGTTCAAAAGGTCCTGCCGCATAGCGCTGAATGATCTTGCACGCAGAGTCTGGTTGAAAAGGCTGTTGCGTGTATCGATGTAATTCTGGATATGTGGTGTTCCCCAACCTGTGGATGCATCCCAGCCTTTGGTAGCGGGATAGCCTTTGATACCACCATCGGTATTGTCGCCAACGGTTACATCACGAAAGACGCTCGGCTTTTCCTTTCCTAGACGATACAATTCAGGGTTCCAGAATCCGGTTGGCTTGCCGGTCATTTTCGATATCATCGCGGCTGCAACAGCTAGTTCAGGAGCCGCGGCACTAGTGCCGCCGATTGCATCGATGCCAAAATCAGTGTAAGTGAGAATTCCCGACCTCGGATCAGCAACGGCAGAAGCGTCTGGCACCCCGCGACCGTCGAATTTCGAGCCGTTTAAATTGGCGGGCATCTTCAAGCCCTTTTGATAATCTGGTCGAGGAGTCTTCATAGATCGGCCGCCGCCGGTCGCCCCGCTGCCCCGCCAAACTTCTTCTTTAGCCCAGGAACCATCCGCATTCAGCCACAATCTCGTACCACCGGCCGCGGTGACATTGGCGAGACCGGCAGGAACATCGACTTGCTGCTTTCTAGTCGGCGACCGGTCCCAGGCACCATCATCACCAGCTGCAACCGTTACAGTAGTGCCCTTCAGGGCGGCGCGTCTTGCTGCATCCTCGGTAGACTTCAAAGCTTGACGAGTCCAGCCGTCTTCCGACATGCCCCAGCTGATGCTGAAGTGCGAGATCTGTTTTTCGCCCGCCTCTGGAAATGCCGCACGCAAAATGCCTACCGGCATGCCGGCGTCATTGTTCTCAGCAGCAATCATCACTGTTTCGGCTTTCGGCAACGGTTCTTTGTGAATGAAAAGATCAAGGGCATTTTCGCCGTTGGCGCCCTTTGGATCCGATTCGAGCGGAACTTTACTGGTATTTCTGATTTTGACGGTGCTGGGATCGATTTGCTTGGACTCTAAATAAGCTTGCCACCCCTTCGGCAGAGTGCCGCCCAGGGACAGAAATCCCGTACTCATGCCCTCTCCGGTAAAGCCCTCAGGAGCATTATATGCCTGCATTATCTCCTGCGGTGTCACAGGACGCGACTCGGGCGGCTTGATTGACTCTTTGCCCATCTCAATTACTTCATGCGGTATAAATCCGCTCGGTTGCCCGGGCTTGGTAGCGTGTCCCGGTTTTGGTATTGCACCTGCATCCGCGCCGCCGGCTATAGAAAATGAACCGGCGTTGTTTTCCGATATAGGATTCAAACGCACATAGTTAGTGTGAAACTGCGGACGATTGTCCAGTCCCAGCACACTGCGAATATGAGGCGCATATTCGTTTTGAACAGAAAGTGGACCGGTACGCCCACGGAATCTCACTCCGCTCTCATGCTCGATCATTTGCAGCTTGGTGCCGAAAGCATTTTCCATCGAAGCAGCGTCGCCGCTCAATACCATGCGACCGGTGACCATGTTGACGTCCTTGACCTGCAGATTATGCTCGGCAGCCAATTTCTTGATCGCTTCAACCGATTCGGATTTGGCACCGAATTTCGCTTCTATTTGCGCATCAGAAAGTGGAGTCGAGCCACGCGAAATGCGATTGATGTAGCGGTCCATCAAATACGACGATCCCTTTGTCATCGGAGACACGGAGACATCGATTGTCTGAGCCGGATCAACTTCGCCAAGAATATTTCCTTTTGGAGCCGCGCGGTCAGTGAAAAGCAATTGCGAGCGATCACCGACAATGTTTATTTTGGGCTGCAAACTGAGAGTGTTGGCTGTCGGCAAACTATCGCCAACGAGAGGAACATTACCCTTCAAGGAATTCCATTTTGTGCTTAACTTTCCGTCGACTGCCGTCCAAAAATTGTGTTTTGCTTCCATGAAGCCGTCGAACCGCTCGCCCATGAGAAGTCTGTTGGTGGCGCCAGCACCCAATCTGTATCCACCAACCGCGATGCCGGTGTTGACGATGAATTCACCGCCCGCCTCACCCAATTGCCGGCCGGCGGCATGCAGATCGCCCATTGTCTTTGCTTCACCGGCTTTCTTGTAGGCGTTACCGATCGGCTCGGCAGACGTGTACAAGAAATAGCCTCCAATTAAGGTGCCGGCGATAAGCCCAGCCGGTCCTCTCTCGGGTAATCCGGTTTTCAGCACCGCCCCTAATACCGCAGAGCTGGCGACCATCTCGGCGGTTTCCATAGGATGAGTAACGGAATGCCATACCGAATGTCCGATGCCGGATGGCAAATTCTTGACGCCTTCAACGGTCACTTGCGCGTAGCGAGACAATTTAGAATCAGGAGCCGCAGTCGTATCGGTCAGATTCGGGCCGCCCAGACCTGCTGCCTGGGCGAGAGTCAGACTGGCATCTTCAGGTGCAAAATCATTTCCGTTATTATCGAGGTCAAGAACGGTTGGCAGTTTGCGACCGAGTACTGAGTCTTGTCCGCCCATGATTGAGCCTCACTAAAAATTTGTGCCGCAGAGCAACCAGGACTCGCGTCGAGGTGCAGGGAGAAAAGGGCATCCGGATTGGACCCTTGAAGCATATGACGGGGGCTGGCAATTGTCATTGGGGGAACTACGCTTCTCGAAAGTTTTCTGAAAGCAAAAGTTGAGCGCTCAGCAGGCGGGCGTTTGCCGGCTTTTCTGGTAGTCTTTAACGGGCAGTTTTGGAGACGGGCGATGACTGAGCAGTTAGAGAGAGAAAATCCTACGGTGCTGGAGCTTCTGGAAGAGAAGTTCTTCTTCGTCAGACACGGGCAGACCGACGCCAATCTCGCCGAACTCGCCGCCGGTGCCGGCTGGGACATTGAGCTGAATGCGACGGGAAAAGAGCAAGCCCGCGCTCTTCGGGAGAGCGATGCCATTCATCATTTCCGGACCGTCAAAACAATATGCGTCAGCCCGATGATAAGAGCGCGTCAGACTGCTGAAATTATCAATGAGGCAATCAACGCCAATCTGGTTGTCGTCGAAGAGCTCAAAGAATGGTATCTGGGCGAGTGGGAGCGCCGCTCCTGGCACGAGCTCGATTTTAGGGCAGGTAATCCTCCCGGAGGGGAGAGCAATGAAGAATTCGCCTCGCGTGTTCGCAGGGGGCTGGAAATATCGCTTTCGCACCCTGGACCGGTATTGATAGTCGCCCACGGTGGAGTATGGCACCGCGTCGCCCGCCATCTCGAGCTGCCCTACGGCGAAATTCATAACTGCCAGCTCATGCATCTGAGCCGCCCACACAAAAGCGGCATCTGGAACCTAATATAAGTGGAGAATTGCTGCCCGGCAGTGCAGCACGACCTGTCGCAAGCCCATAACGGTCAGCCCATGGGATTTGTACCATAGACACAGTCTGTGGACGGACATATACTCGCCGCAAAGGCCCCTTAAGCTCCAAATATATCTCAGCGCAGGCTCGTCCCACGAGGCACAGGCATTGGTCGCTAACGCGAATTTCGACGCATCAATAAGCCCTGTCAGCGCATCCGACAATTCGGTTGCAAACTCTGCTGCAGCTGCATTCCGGGGCGATTTCCAGGCTACTTCAATCTTTAGACCCAGCGTTTCCGAGTCATTCGCCGGCTCGCTTTTCATTCGTCCAATCGACGCTCCTGCGCCTCCTGCAGGTATCGATGCCGCCGCCTGGACGCAAATAAGCGAGTGGACAGCCGGCGACAAAAACGTCAAATTCGTCACTGCCGCCAGCGGGCAGGTGCCGGACTACATCGTCGGCGATGACGGCAAAATGGTTAAAAACCCCGCAAAAACAACTCCCAACCCGGACGGCTCCATAACCGTGCAAGTAGACAACAAGCAGGGGCTGGAGGCAGCCAAAAAGGTTGCTCAGCAATTGCAAATCGCTGCGGTTCAAGAAAAAATCTTTTACTGGCAGAAGGCCAATCCGGGCTCAACGAGCATTCCGGAGTTTCTGAAGGGTATGCTGCACTCTGCTCAAACGGCAGACGTGGATGTCCCTGCTCCCGCACAGTCCAGTCAGCCTCGGGTGGAAATGCCGCAAATCCAAGCACAGCCTGAAGCGCCGGTTCAACAGGCAATGCCGCGAGAGATGCCTCAGCCGGTCGCCTCCAGCGGCTACAGCGGCGGCGGCCCCGGTGGGGGAGCCCCAGAGCGAATTGGCAACAGCAATATCGGTTCTGCACCTTCGAGGGGGTATCGCGACGGAAGTTTTGATTCGGGTGGCCCGATCGATCGCTCGGCGATCCCGGCACCGGTTGCCGGAGACCTTGCTATCAAAGGACCGCCATCATGCACGGTGGATCAGATCCAGGAATTTCTCACCAAAATGGGCTCGCCGGCGGCCAAAGAAGAAGGTTTCTCCCAAGCACTCTATGACGCCTGCACCGATCGCGGCATAGATCCTGCCGTTGCAGTCGGCTTCTTCTTGCAAGAATCGACTTGCGGTAAATTCGGCAGAGCCAATGCCAATCACAGCTTAGGCAATATCAAAGGCACATCGCCCGAGTCGCATCAGTCAGATGGAACCTTCCGCAAGTATGAAACATGGGCTGAAGGCGCACGCGATTGGGCAAGGTTGATCGATGAGAGCTATGTTCAAAAACGCGGACTGGAGACAATGTCTCAAGTGATCAGCGTGTACGCTCCCTCGAGCGACGGCAACAACGAACGCCAGTATGTGGCAACGGTAAAAGGCGTCGTCGAAAACTTCAAGAAACAGAACGGCGGCTCAGCTGTAGCATAATTGCATAGACCTATATAGATTTTGCTCTGGACAACGATAATTAGCAGGTTGTTAAGAACTGCTAATCGGCAAATTTGTCGTGATACGTTGTTACCATAAACAAACCTCTCTTCTTGCAAACAACCCTTTCACCGGTGGTTTCTCATCCATCGGCGGCGGATGCTATTTCGATGAACAATAACGCACAAACCACTTCTCAAGAAAACGAAAAAAAGGAATTGGCGCCGGGAGAATTCGTTTACGAGTTTTTCCAGCCTGTTTTCGAATCGACTTTCAATTTTGAATTCTCGAGCGCGGCTGGCATTGCGGCACCTGCGAATAATGCTCCGCCGCAACCGGCAAACGTGCAGCCGCCGTCTAGTCCTGCATCTACACCTGATGTGTCTGAAGCAAGCATAGTCTGCTCGGATAATTCGTTCGTTTCTTTCGAGCTTCCTAGCCAGGAAATCACTGCTAATACGGCAGGGGTGCAAGCCTCTCAAGCGCCTGTTGAGAAAACACTTGATCGCATAGTGACCAGGCAAGTGACTACTGATTCGGGAGCGGTTATCTTCTACGGTCGCTGGAACATCAAACCGCACCGCATTCAGTATCCAGACAGAAGCGTCGCTGAATTCGAATACGACGAGTCGCAGAAGTTGATACGAGTTGTAGACCGTGATGGGACGGAATGGATCCGTATAACTCAACCGGATCACAAAAACATTTCCACCTGGAAATCTTCGGAAGGACAAACATGCGATATGTCCATGGTTGTTATTCCGGACGGAACATATCAGGTAATCAGTGCTGCCGGCGTTATCCAGACCTGCACTATAAACGGACGCATCATAGTATGGACGCCGTTTACAGAAGGCTTTGACCTGAAGCGCACTCTCTTTGCCATTTTCAGAAGTGTCGATAAGAATAAAGATTCGACATTGAGTAAAGAAGAATTGGATTTAGCCTCCCGACAAATCTGGCAGGACGCAGACGCTGTACAACTGATTTCTATGATGCAATCTCATTTCGATGCAATTTGCGCATCGAGACGCCATGCCCTTTGCCGTCAAGGTTCCGGCATAACCATAGATGATATTCTTGCATTCGATGAATCGACAAAGACTGAGCAAGAATCACGCTGCATGGCTCCTGCACATGTATCGTCTCTGGTTCGCAGCTTGTTTGACGAACTGGACATTTCCGGCTCGGGCGCAACTGATATCAATCAAGTTCGCATAGCTTATGAGAAAAGACACGAACGCGACAACGCTTTGAGATCGATTCTGGAAACCCTCTATGAAGAACTGCGCAGTCAGTACGAAGGAAAGAACGCCGGCTTTGCGTCGAAAGCCAACTTTCTGACAAGAAGTGATTTAGTCCAGCACTATAAAGACGGCTACAGAAAGGAAGTAAGCGGTCAGATAAAAATTGCGGGCTGGGGCTCTGATGAGTGCTGGCAAGCAAGCGAAACAACCACACGCACGCTCTATGTAGATCCGGCAAATCCGCTTGAAAGCATTCGTGGTCAGGCGATTCAGCAGCGCCATAGCGACCCTGAAATGGGAATCTTCAACGCGATTTTCGAATCAATCGTTGTTCAATGCCCTCATTTAATCGTGCGAATGATTTGCCAAATAGAGGAAGGAAAGTACAAAGTTACCTTTCCTGGGGCTCCGGCAAAACCTATTACAGTTTCAGCACCGTCAACTAGCTGTCTTGCCCAATACCTTCACGGAAGCAAATTCGGTTTTTGGATGGCCGTAATAGTAAACGCCTACAAACAATATCAATCTCAGCAGGCGGAATGGTCTAATATTGACCATCTGCAGATGGTTGACCGCATCTGTAAACTGATGAGTGGGCAAAGTGGACGCTGGGCATCTGCCAGTGAGATGCAACTGAAAGACTTGAATAATTACTTGCGCGACATTTTCAGACAGCGCAGGCTGATGATAGCGGCCGGATTGCGCAACAGCCCGCGAATGAACGGCAGCCGCTTTATCTCAAAGAGCGCCGTATGTGGTATCGTCGATTTCGACCATAAAAATGGGCGTATCACTGTAAGCGATCCGCTCAGAGACAATAACGCCGACAACTTTTCAGATCCGACTCACCGTAATGCAGACGGTTCGACTACTCTGTCTTTGAGCTCATTTGTAGCGGCATTCGACCAGATTTATGTGGAAGACTGGTTGTCACACGATCAAATTTTGCAGAAGTAGTGCCGGTTCATTTTTTATAAGTCAATGAGCGTCGGACAATGCTACTATTCCAGTTTTACAAGTAGCAAAGTTCATCCGCCGACGCTCCATGAACCCGCAATTCGCCATTGCCATAGACATCGCTGTTATTCTTGTTTATTTCGGCGCGGTGATGTTTGTCGGATTGAGATTTGCGGAGAAAGAGAGCAGCCTCGAGTCTTTTGCTCTGGGCGGCCGATCTATGCCATGGTGGGCGGTACTGGCATCGATAATTGCCGCGGAAACAAGCGCCGCTACCTTTCTAGGCACGCCCGGCGAAGGCTATAAGCTGCTCAATTACACTTTTCTGCAACTCGTTCTAGGAACGATAATCGGCCGCGTCATCGTCGCGTACCTTTTCATCAAACCATTCTATGAACTCAAAGTTTTTTCGATATACGAATTTCTGCAGTGGCGATTCGGCGAAAGAACAAGACAAGCAGCATCAGCGATTTTCCTGCTCACCCGAACGCTGGCCTCCGGAGCCCGGCTGTATGTTGCTGCAATAGTCCTTGCCGTCGGTTATAGCATCCTTACTGGATCACAAACAGGTCATGGAGAGCAGCTGGCAATATACCTAAGTTCAATTGTTCTGGTCACACTTCTCACGGCAATATACACGTCGATGGGTGGAATCAAGGCCGTAATCTGGACCGACTGTATTCAGTCCACGGTTATGTTTGCCGGCGCAATCGGGGCAATTCTTGTACTTCTTGCGGAAATACAGAATTCCGGAAGAACCAACACCCTGGTGCAACTGATACAAAGTGGAAAGCTATCGATGATCACAAGCGGCACTGTATCCGGTGCCAGCCTTTCGGAAAACTTTTTGAGTATTCTCACTTCCGAATACACTATTTGGGCGGCAATCCTCGGAATGACTTTCACGACGCTTGCCACTCACGGCACAGATCAGGACATGGTTCAGCGTATGCTTACTGCCCCTGATTACAAAAAAAGCAGAATTTCGCTGATATTGTCAGGACTCGCAGATCTGCCAATCGGTTTCATCTTTTTGACCATCGGAATTTTGCTGAATATTTATTTTCAAGCCAATCGAGATCCTGCGCTGCCGGAAAAGACGAACGAAGTCTTTGCCTATTTCATACTCAAACATCTACCTTTCGGTTTAAGAGGACTGCTGATAGCCGGCATATTCGCTACGTCCATGGGCTCGCTGAGCGCCGCTTTGAATGCGCTGGCAACAAGCTACACACGTGACTGGCACAGACCACTCAAAAACGAAGAACCGGTAAAAGTCGTAAGGCGATTCACTTACGTCTTCGCCTTGCTGATGATCCTTGTCGCCGGAGCGACATCTTACTTTGTGATCGAACATCCGGAATCTCGAATCATACCTATTGTGCTGGGCATTTTCGGCTATACCTATGGTTCTTTGCTGGGTATTTTTCTGGTCGGTTTACTGACCAAAAACCGAGGCAACGATAGGGGCAACCTTATTGCAATGTGTTCCGGTTTTATATTCGTGGCCGTCCTCTCCGGATTGCCCGACCAGATTTTTCAGTTTCTTACTATCAAGCCGCCCTTTTCCATACCCCAGATAGCTTTCCCTTTCCGGATTTTGGTCGGTGCGCTGGCAACTTTCGCCTGTGCTTGCCTCTTTTCCACGCAAAAAAACTCGCAGCCTCGATAGCAATGGACTTTCGCGTTGCACAGGCATTATTTTTGGGAATAAGGCCTTGGGATCCAATTTATAAAAACCATTAGATACCTTCAGTGTGGGGCTTTAAGGTGAAGGACTTCTATCGAATCGGCTCAACAGTATTGGCTTTGAGCATATGTCTCATGACCGGCATGACGGTTGCGACCCAGCCGGGATTCTGCGACTCGAAAACTTATCAGAAAGATTTGACTCGCGGACTTTATCAGATGGTCAAAAAGGACTATGAAAGCGCAGTCGCTTCTTTCACGCTTGTGCTGAGAGACAATCCTAATGTTTACGAGGCTTACTTAAACAGGGCCGCTGCCCGCTCGGAACTGAAAGATTATGAAGGCGCTCTGGCGGATTATGACCAGGCGATAAAGATTAATCCAAACGTGGTGGAGTCATTCATCAAGCGCGGCGACCTCCATGCCAAACAGAGCGATTTTCAGCCGGCAATCGAGGACTATAGCCAGGCTTTGCGCCTCAGTCCAAAGAACTCAACTGCTCTTCTTATGAGAGCTGCCGCGTATAAACGAACCGGCGATTATCAAAAGGCAATCAATGATTATTCGACAGCCCTTAAGCTTGACCCTGGTTCTTTCGATGCTGTAAAGGAGAGAGCAGATTGCCGGGCATTGGCAAACGACCTTGATGGAGCAATCGAAGATTACGAGTATCTGCTCAAGAAAAATAAGACGAGTGCGACTGCTCTCAGATTTCAATTGGCTGAGGTGCAACTCAAGAAAGGAAGCAAAGGTTCTGCAGAGGAAAATTTCCGGCAGGTCATTGCCTATTACACAAAGAACTTGAAAGGTAGCCGGAAGAACGGCGACTATTACTTGCAGCGAGGACTAGCCTACGCGCAACTGGGCGAGACCGACAAGGCCATAGCCGACCTCCAGGAGGCCTCTGCTTGGAAGGCAGATGAGGCAACTACCCGTTATCATCTGGGCAAATTAAAACTCACAAAAGGCGACAGCAAAGGCGCAATCGCCGACTTAAGTGAAGCAATACGACTCAATCCCAAATTCAGTCCCGCCCTTATGGATCGAGCCTCCGCATATGTGGCGCAGGGCGAGTATATTAACGCGCAAAAGGACCTCGATGCTGCGCTGAACGGAGAAAAATCAGCGGAAGGTTTCTATAACCGAGCCATGGCACGACTGGCAATAGGCGACAGCAGTGGTGCAGTAAGCGATATCGGAGAAGCAAAAAACTTCGGCGCCCAGTATATAGCAGAAAAGAAACGACAGCTTCAAGAAGCAATCAGTGCCAAGGAAGCGAAGGGAGAAAAAGATCTCGCCCTGGCAGATCTTCTGGAACAAGCGGCTTTGATCGAGTTGAGTGAAAACAGTGGCGATACGGCCGAGGCTCTCGAAAAGCGCGCACTAGGCATAAAAGAAAAGCAGATGAGCAAAAATGATCCCAAGCTGTACTACAGCTACATGATGCTCGGTCGCGTATACTTGAAAAAACGTCAGCCAACGAAAGCTGAAGCACTCTTCCGCACAGCAATGGCAAAACTCAAGAACAGCGCCGATGGAACGCAAAAATTTGCCATCTTCAATCTAGAAGATTGCGCAAAAATTTTGATTCAATCATCCAATCAAGAAGAAGCAGGCGCTATTCTTGTCGATACCCGCATGGCTAGAGCAGTCACTGGAATGAACGAGCGAGCTCTCACCGGTGAATTGTCGCGAAAAGCGGAGCGCGCAATTGAATCTTTCAAAAAGAGAAAACGGGCAGCTCAGCAAGAAGAAACAGCTCAGCAAAATGCCAGCGCAGAAC
>CAZBOX010000076.1:0-1747 GCA_964493595.1 uncultured Candidatus Obscuribacterales bacterium
CTGTGATAAAGCAGAATTGCCAAAGTCAAAACCTGCCTTTGCTAAACCTTTGCCATCCAGATTGGGCATTGCGGCTGGGGCGGACAACACTTATAAGCTCGATGTTTTAAACCCGGATGGTTTCACCGCGGACGAAATCTGGCTGGTTCGCTTCTGGGGCAGAGCCAGATCTAGCAAAGGAGAGCCACTTGTTGAGCCGAAACTTAAAGTTTTGCTCACTTCTAGATCCGGGAAAAACCTTATCTATCCTTCACGCTGGATGCCCAGGCAATTACCGAACAGCAAAGAGCCGGTATTGTTTGACTATAGTTTTCCAATGAAGCCTTCCTTGCTTCAGGAGAAGATCAGCGCTCTGGAGATTTCTTTCGAATGCACAAGGGGTGCAGCAGAGCCTGGTTTATTAGAGATCGAAGATTTGCATTTGGACATTCAGCCGATTGCTAGCAATCCTATTTCTCATAGAAGCAAGATTTTTTGAGCTTATACATCAATATGCGTATCTGCCTGATTGCCAAAGACTACAGTGCTTCCGACGCCGAGGGAGCGTACATAGTATCGCTGGCTTCCGGACTGGCTGGATTGGGTCACGATGTGACTGTTTTGTGTTCATCGTGCGACAAGAAATCCGACGGCAGGGTGAAAGTAGAACAGGTGACCCAGGCAAAAAGGGTTCAAGAACTAAAGCTCCTCAATAAGAAGTTGCCTGATTCGGCGCGCTTTTGTGCCGAGCAGATTGGCTACTGGCATACCTTCGAAGCCCTTTCTGAAGTCCGTCCCTTTGAGGTTGTCGAGGCTGTCGAGTCTGTCTCGGGTGCTCTTTTGGCAGCTTTCACTCGTTCTACTCCCACGGTTGTCAGGCTGGGGAAGGAGCCCATCAAAGCAGGCGAAGAATTTGACTCCAGCTTTCCAAAGCTCGCTTACGACTTTGCCTTTTCTTCGACAGATTTGTTTTCCTGCGCCTCGCAAGACGAGCGGGCCGCTTTTTTGGAAAAAACAATGCTGCCGGAAGACTGTATTGTCGTCAATGCAATAACGGATGAGCTTGCCCTCAATGCGCTCAAGGCGTACGTGCGCGCGGGCGAACGTTTTTCAACGGTGCCCAAGCCTCACTTGTATCGTCACGGAGCCAGACAATTGATCAGGAGCACGGAAGATATGCTCGCTCTATTTGATCGCATGCTCTATGACTTGCTCTTTCGTGTCTCTTATCGTTTTCGTATGAAGCACTGGCTGTCCAAACTGGCGAATGACCCTGCGGCTTTTAAGAAGAGGCTTTTGCGGGTTTTGCACCCCGAAGTCTGAGACTAAATTCAATTACTCCTAGTTCACAGCGTCTGCCTAATGCGGTTTTGAATGAATCTACTGCGCTAGACTGTCAACTTTCAGAGCTAGGAGGCACTTGGATGATTTCCCCGGTCAAAACCATGAAATATGTTGGTGGGCAGGCCCTTTGCGCCTTTTTCGTATTGAGCCTTGTTACTGGTTGCACGGCTAAAGATACCGGTACAGCAACGCAAGGTTATAAAGGTGTAATCAATCTTGAGGGAATTAAGCTCGGAACTCCAGAAGAAAGTGCAAAATCTGCATTGCTCACTTTTGTGCCCGACCCGAATGTGCCTGCTCCGTTTTCTCAGTATCTGAGCCGTACATACGATCAAGCCGGCGGACAGTATTGCTTGTCATACAAAGAAGGTACGCCGAAGCAATTGAGAATCGTCTATGCGCAGCAACCGATCAGCAAGAGCGA
>CAZBOX010000076.1:1847-23152 GCA_964493595.1 uncultured Candidatus Obscuribacterales bacterium
GGCAGAGATAAAAGGTGTTTCCGATAACGGAAATGGCTTCCGTGCTAACATCTTGTAATCTCGGAAATCCCTGCGAAATATAAGATGACCCTTACTTTAGAGCACGCACCACCACTAGCCGACCTCGAAGTAAGCACTGTTTCGGCTAATAATGCCCAAGAGGACGTGCCTCCGATCACGTCCCTGCTGGAGCACGTCACACTGCTGAAGTTGATGGTTTCTCGCGACTTCAAAGGGCGTTACCGGGGCTCTCTTTTGGGCGCACTCTGGCCCCTGATTCAGCCGGTCGGACACCTTTTGCTTTACACTTTCGTGTTCTGCATTGTTTTGAAAGTCCGATTTGGCGCCGACACATCGACTAGCAATTTCGCTCTCTATTTGATGAGCGGATTGCTTGCGTGGGGTGCTATATCCGAATCGTTGGCCAGATCTACGACCTGTATTTTGGAAGTGCCCAATCTGGTCAAACGTGTCGTCTTTCCACTTGAGGTGATACCGATGGTGGTGGCGCTGTCTTCTGCTGCTACGCAAGTAGGCGGTATGCTCATCCTCGTGCTTTGCGCCATCGTCTATCAGGGCGGTGTTCACCCCAGCATGCTGTTTTTGCCGCTGGTTGCTCTGCCTCAGCTGCTGTTTACGACCGGGCTTTCCTGGATACTGGCCAGTCTCGGTGTATACGTCCGGGACACCAGGCATCTAGTCACGCTTGGCCTTTCCGTATGGATGTACCTGACTCCGATCGTCTACCCGGCAAGCGCACTTCCCGAAAATCTCAAATTCCTCTCCTGGGTGAATCCAGTTGCAGGCATCGTTTCTGATTACAGGCATGTGATTCTGGAGGGCAAGCCTCCAGAATGGCTGTTGTACAGCGTCTATACATCAGTCAGCGTGGCTGTCTTCTTTCTCGGATACTACTTCTTCATGAAGACCAAGCGGTCTTTTGCTGATGTGATGTGAGGACCGGGCAAAAGAAAATGTACTCCATTGAATTAGCTAACATATCGAAGAAATACAACATATACGACCGTCCTTCGGATCGGCTTAAAGAGCTGCTCACGCGCAACAGACGTTCTTATCATCGCGAATTTTGGGCTCTCAAAAACATTTCTTTCAACGTAGAAAGAGGCGATTCGGTTGCCTTGCTTGGCCCCAACGGCTCCGGCAAATCCACACTCTTGCAGATTATTGCCGGAGTATTGAGACCTTCCAAGGGCAGTGTCACAGCCAGAGGCAGAATTACTTCCATCCTGGAGCTGGGCTCCGGATTTCAGCCTGACTATACGGGACGTGAGAATGTCATCCTCAACGGCATAATTCTCGGCATTCCAGAGAAGGAAATTCAGCGTCGTCTGGATGAAATTGCCGAATTTGCAGAAGTAGGTGACTTTTTCGATCAGCCGATTCGCACTTATTCATCAGGTATGGTGGTAAGGCTTGCATTTGCTTCGATGATCAATGTCGACCCTCAGATTCTCGTCATCGACGAAGCTATGGCCGTAGGCGACAGAAGATTTCAGCTCAAGTGTCTGGACAAGATACGCGAACTTAGAAATCGAGGAACGACGCTCCTTTTCGTCACGCATGAACCAAATATGGTCTACAAATATTGCCAGAGCGCGGTACTGTTGAATGGCGGCCAGATTATGCTTAAAGGCTCGACTGAAGAGGTCGTGCCGGCATATGAAGAGCTTATGTCTGAAAACGGCGTAGTTGCCAAAAAAGAGTTCGTACAAGCCAAATAATCGCAATTACTGGGCAGATACGGTGATACAACTGGACGGAGTGCCTATTGTTTCGCCATTCTCGTCTATGGCCACTGCTCTGATTTGAAAAAATCCGCTGCCTGCAAATTCTTCCCGTTTGAAAATGGGGCGAGCTGATAAACCGTCGATCTTGATTGATTTTTCCACGGCTTGCTTGCCACCTGATTCTCTGAAATTATCGAAGAAATAATTGGCCTTGCTTATTTCCAGAAGGAGGCTTTTGGCAGCGGGCAGCTCTTTTGCATCCACCTCCACTCTCACGGGGATGCCTTTCGCCAGTCCCAAAATGCCATTCTCATTGAGCTTGCCCGACGCGCCCCGGATTGAGGGAGCGCATTTCTGGCAAGGCAATAGTTCGATTGATTCAACTGTTGTCTTGCCTGGTGGAAATGCAATGAAAAGCTTCTCTATAACTGGTTTTTCGTACCACTTCCAGTGACGAGAAAGAGGAATGTATGTCTTTGCCGCAAGCGGTGCTCTTAACCATGACTCTTTGAGATATTCTTTGCTGTCGACCATGTCGGTCCATGATGCTGCCGCAAAGCCGCTTGCCGGACCCTTTTCGACAGACAGGTTGAGAAGTGCAAAATCAATTTTGCATGGATTCAGATGCAAATTTGAAAGCTCGATTCCCTCATTGCCGGAGGCAATTTCAAATTTTGCACCTTGCTCTGTTATTGTCGCCAGACCGTGAGGACCTCCGGTCGAAAGCCCCTGAGAAGCGCCCTTAAGAGCAATTGAGACGGGTTTCGCTTGATTGCCGGTGTATTCAACTTTCAGAAACTGCCTGCCTTCTCGAGACCAGACGTAAGTGTCTGCTTTGGCATCTATCAGCGATTTGAAGCGCTCTGAATCTAGCTCGTATTCTGGAGAATACATTACAGGCTCGAAGATTGCATACTTTCTACTCGGCTCACCCGACGCAAAAGGGGGCGTGATGGCGGCTCTGAAGGTGTCGCCATTGAGGATCATATGCGTGCCCTTCCATTCCTTTGGGATGCCGAGGAATATTGCTGGATTCGGCTTATTCTCGGACAAAATGGAAATTGCCGATTGTGCAGCCGCTCTCGCTTCTTTTCCGGCATTCACCCAGATAAGGTCGGTTTTGGCAGCTAAATATCCGAAAATCACGGCAAATGACAGAGCAACCGCCGATGAAAGTGCCATTACAGAGCGATCCAGTCTTTCGTTTTCTCTCGGTTCGCTCTGAAACAAGCCAGCCGCTATCAATGTGGCCAGGGGCATCGTAAAGAAGAAAAGAAAACGGGCGCCTTCGAGATTCAGCCCGATGCCCCATAGCTTATAGATGGGCAGAAGTGTAGTCACGGCCCAGCCGGCAAGAAAAACAAAAAGGACGAGCGGCACCTGGCGGGAGAGCAATCTTATAATGAAAACGCCGGCAAGCAGCGCATACAGTACTGACAGAGACAGGCAAATAGTATCGGCTGCCTGGAAATGATCTTTGACCAGAGGATAGGCGATGCGTCCCACCGTATCAGGGTCTAGCCAGCGGACCAAGGCGTTTTTCTCCTGGCTGGCGCCAAATCCTGCCACATAGCCGCCCACCAGTGTGCCCAGACAGAGGAATCGCAGAGCAAAGTAGGCCAGGGTGGCGATCCAGTATGGAGCGCTGAAGAGAATCGCTTGTTTTATTGACTTAGAACGCGAGCCATCGCTCGAAGCGGGCATGTAAAGCCAGCCGATGAGAAAGGCGATAACCGGAATGCCAATAGCCATCTCTTTTACGAACAGCCCGCTAATGAAAGCTGCTATCGCCAGTGCCTTTATCACTGCTGATTTCGCTGTTCGTGATTCCAGAATCAGAAGAAAGGACAGCAAGTAGAAGAATGCGCTGACGATATCTACTCGCCCCAAAACCCAGGACACTGACTCGCAATGGAGGGGACTCAGCGCAAAGAGAGTTGCAGCGGTGAGTGCTGTCAATCTGTTTCGCACGGCACTCTTTGTGCAAGCTAAGCGCAAGACGACCAGGTACAGGAGGGTGGCGTCCAGAAAGTAGAACAGCAAATTGCTTGCGTAAAAGCCCGCGGCATTAGACTTCCAGACAATAAAATCAATCAGCAAGGACAGCAGCAAAAAAGGTCTGTATACGCTCATTCCTGGAATTTGCATGTAATTGCCAGTGAAATTAGCGATGATGAGACCGGGATCTTTCGTGCAAATTTTGTACAGGTAGTGAATTTCGCCAAAATCATCAGCCAGGAAATAGCTGCTGATGGTGCGGCCGAAAGCCAGAAGAACGCACAGCAGAATAACGCTCAGATCAATGAAGACGCTGGAAGAGAAGTTTTTGGAGAAAACAGACACTGGTGTTTTGGTGGCGCTGTTCGATAATAAGGTGTTATTCATTGTCAAAATCCGCCAGACAATTGTATCAACAGCACAATGCCCGGCTTGAATACTGCCTCGAATTGCGTATTCGGCTGGCGCTTGGTTAAATTCTTCTATGCTGGTTGCGGAAATCCCAACCTCGATTTGACGTTGGAACGGCAGATTCACGGCTCTATATCCAGCTAAAATTGAGGAATATATGCATTCTTCCGATTCTTTACCTCAGGTAAATTCCAAGCGATCTTTTGCTATCACGGCTGCATGGGCCGTTGCTGTATCGCTTTTTTTTTCGGGAATGCTTTGCTTCTGGTACAGCCTCGATAATCGCTCGGCGTCGATGGATGAGGCCGGTCACATATTGTGCGCCTTTCAGTACTGCGACCTTTTCAGCCATCCTCATGTACTGAAGCTGTGGTGGTACAAGAAGCTGTTGACTGTCAACAATTTCTATCCACCGGCTGTCTATGCCTTCAATGGACTTTTGAAATTGGCTTTTGGACCGGGGCATTTCATCGATTGCCTGTCGCTTGCCATTTACGACTTTATTCTTACTATTTCTGTTTTTGGCACAGCCATGATTTTGACAGGCAGGCGGCTCGCCTCCGCAATTGCGGCCATGACCGTCAATCTGTACGGCGAGATTATCTTTCTAAGCCACACGTATCTGCTCGATTTCCAAGTCGCAGCAATGATCTCCATGGGTGTTTTCTCGCTTGTCTGGTGGAACAAGAGCCCCGATTGGAAAAAGACGGCATTTTGCAGTCTGGCATTAGCTCTGGTTTTGGCGACAAAGCAGATAGCCGGTGCATTTTTGGTCGGACCCGGCATTTATTTTTTCGTGATGACCTGCATTCGCAAAGAGCCTAAATGGAAAATTCACGCGCTGCAACTTGTAGTCATGGCCGCTTTTGCGCTACTGGCAATGGTGCCGTGGGCGGTGGCAAGCTATGGATTCATCTCCGAATTCGCTGAAACCAATAAGAAGGTCATCACGTCTAAAGAGGGCGTCATTACCGTACCTCAGGCACTGCAGCGAGGGATAAGATTTTATGCGTTTCTACTTCCCGATCTGATGACCCCGTTCTTAACTGGTGTTGCCTTTCTGTCTTTCTGCTTTTGCGGGAAAAACTATCATCTTCGCTTATTGCCGTTATTGCTTACGGCATTCGGCATTGTTCTCATCAGTCTTCTGCCCTGGCAGTACCCGCACCACAGATATATTGCCGGTGCCTTGATTGTTCCGGCTGTCTATACGGGCGCATTTATGGCCAGGTTGTATGACTTGCAGTTGAGTAAATTTCCCCATGCTCTGCGTGTGCTTGTCTTCGGCGTCACAGCAGTGGGGCTACTGCAGTATTTCTCGCTGTGCTTTTTCCCGTACCCTTATTCGCAGCCGCAATGGATGGTGGAACTTTCCGATGCTCTTGGCGGAAAAACTTATTCGATGGGCAATCTGACAAAGGGCAAAGCCAATCCGATAGCCTACCAAGATTGGGGTCATAAGTGGGTTTTGGAAACCATAGCTAAGCGAGATCCTTCTATCGATGTCTGGTTGAATGTTATGGCCAACCATGTCGAATACAATCCGCATACTTTTAACCTGAAAGGAAAAGCAATGGGCAGTGTGGTAAAGCCGACCAGCTCGCGAACCTGGACTGTGCTTGGAGACACCGTGACTTTCAGCCCCGAATCGGCTCTGTACTATCAGTGGTATTTGTTGAAAACCGGCTCAACTGGACAGAAATTGCTCAATCAGGAATCGGAAGACGCCAATCGAAAAATTCTGGATTTTGTTCAAAACTCCGGAAAATTCGAATTGATTGGTCGACGCCCTGTTCCGGACGGCAGCGAAATCATGCTGTACAGGCAGAAATAGCGCTGCCTTACTTGATTGAGGTTTCGCTCTGACGGAATTTTCTCAACCAGTGAGACAGCTTGAAGCGAAACGACCGTATGAAAAGCAGGTCGTACAGCCATTGGTCCAGCCCGCTGGACAGGTCTTTCATCAATTCGAGGACCCTCTCTGCGGTGTCTGTTTTGCGACTGCGCCCGACCGATTTGTAATTCTCGATTGACTGTTGATAGGCTTGAAGAGTCTTGTCGGCATTGGAATTCCGGCAATGCTCTTTGAGTATGTATTGACGGCATTTAGCGCCTGCGGTTTTTCTGATTTCCGCGTTTTTCAAGGTGGCGATCAATTTTTCAGCAATTGCATCAGCGTTGAATTCTTTTGGATTCAACAAAAGGTCAGCTTCTCTAAGAAAGCCCGGCAGGTCCTTTTCCGTTTCTGCAATTATAGGAACGGCGCAAGAGAGCGGCTCCAGAATTGCATAAGGAGAGAGGCGTTGCCAACCAAGCACCAAGCCACACCAGCTGCTGCGCCATAAGCCCGGCATGAGCAACCGTGACATTTTATGGTTGATAACCATATCGCAGGTCACATTTGATTTGACCAGCTCGTCTTTCAGTTCACTCTCGCTGCTCTCCGAGTAAGTGTCGTGGGCAACGATGGTCAGCCAGAGATCGGGTATTTCCTTCTTGATGCGCAGTACGACATCGCTTATCAAATTCAGATATCTGCTGTCTTGAATGGCTGTGTGAATGAGCAACGTTGGGCGTTCGCCTGTGTCCAGCGCCGGTAATCCGTCAGGCGAAAAATCCTCTGCATCGATAGAATAATTGAGCCGCACGCTTTGTTTTTCGGCTGCAGCAGGACTTTCGTCTTTTCCCACCGTCGCCACCGCAAAGGCGCAGCGGCCGGCTACGGATTTGAGAGTTGCGGAGATTTGCTGTTCGAATTTGAAACCAGAATCTCCGATTAGCGACAATTCCTTGTCGAGAAATTCCGGATTCATATCGTATTGGCGAGCCACTACCGGGCACTCCGCGATGATAGACGGCAGGAGGCTTTCGGCCGAATAGTTGGAAACATCGACAATGTCGAATTGAGTCTCTTTATACGCCGCAAGAAAAGCTCTCCATGCGGCAAGATTCAAGTTCATGAGGACGCGTGCACGCGGCAGCGAATGGCTTGAAATGCTGTTCGGGCGCCCCTCGCTCAGCCATTTTATGCGCCTGACTTTGAAGCCGTCTTGATGCGTTTGTGCTGCACCCAGAGTCTCGGAGCAAGCAATAATCTCCGGTTGATGACCTTTTTCAAATAGCGCATAAGCTAATTCCATGGCGTCGCGACCCGGTCCGTACCACCCGAAATCAGGCGGGAAGTGCGGTGCTAGTATGCAAACTTTTAGAGGCCTTTCGCTTTCCATTTAGTCCAGTATAAGAATGTCGTATATTTCGGCTTGGGGCAGAGGCACTACATTCAGCGTTTCGAAGGTGTTTCTGTCAACTATTGCCAGTTGTCCTGAGCGTGCCAGTTCATTGTTGAAAGTGAGGTCTTTTCTGTGGCGAAGGCTGCTCAGTCCTACATAAAGCAAGTCTTTTGTGAACGCCAATCCTCTAGGAAAAGTACCGGGAAAGGAAATTTTTCTCTTCTCTCCGTTGAATCGATAATCGACATCTCCTGCGCGTGAATCGCAGACAAAAATACCGCCCTTCTCGTCGCGCCTGGGTGTATGTGGGGCAGAATAACCTTCTTGAAGGATTTCTTTGGTTTTAACATCCAGCAGCACGCCGGAGCCTGAGGTGCGACCTTTATAGCCTCGATAAGTTTTGAATTTTCCAAATGCGGTTGCCACCAGTCGGCCGTCCCACAGGTCCAGGCAATTCAGATGGCAGGAATCACCATATCCTTCCATCTTCCAGCTCTCGCTCAAGCTGCCGTCCATGCCGACAATGATTACTTCGTTGGTACCAGTCGAGACGACATACAACTTGCCGTCGATGATGCGAACGTCGTGGATATCTCCGAGTTTGCAGCTGATTATTGTTTCTACACTATGACCGGGCTCATAAATCTGAATAGTCATGCTATCGGGAGACATGATCGAAACAAATAGTCGATTGCCTTCCAGCCACAAGCCCGTACAGCCAGGCAATTGAAATCTGTATAGTTTGCCGCCTTCTAAAAGACAGAGCCCGTCTCGCTCTCCAGAGTTTGGAATAGAGAGAAGCAAAACGTTTTTAAGCCCTGCAAATTCCGGAGATTCCGAAACAGTACATGGGATTGTTGCTTTCAAGAATTCGGCCAGCACCGGTTTATTTCCCTGTGTCGGCTCTTTCACATGGGTTTGAAGTTCTGTGTTTGAACTTGTGCTCATCATCTCTATTGCCATATATTGGCTTTCAAAAACCCAATGATTATGGCCTGATTGAATTGTCGAAATTGTTAAACTTTTTTATGTTTGGCGGGCGTCGACAGTTTCAACTGTTGTTTCTTCTATCGCTTTTTTGCGACGGGCGCCGTTTTCGTCAGTCAATTCAAGCGATATCTCATTCATTATCTCTCTGGCTTTGCCCATCAATCGCTCCTTTCGGTCCGGGGCGACTTCAGCCAGGTAAGTGTCCAGTGCCACCATGGGCGATGACACTACAGACTCGTTCAGCTGCGGCAAGCGAGCCCTCGAATGACTGACAATGATTTCCGGAAGAAATCTTGCCGATAGTGCTGCGCTTGCTGCTTTTCTGAGCAGGTCTTCGCGCACGTCAGGCAATTGGCTCTGATCGATTTTATATCGCACTCTGAGAACGCAACCAGGTAAGATTCCGCTCTGAATTTTTTTGACAAGGTCGGCGGTCGGGGCCTCGGATTTTGTGACATCCACATCAAGGGTGATGAATGGACGGGGATTGACCGAAATAAAGCGCCACTTCGTCCCGCCCCTTGCCAGATCTACGTGGATAAAACCTTTGTCCTGGCTTTCCTCTCCGAAGTCCACTCGCTCGAGACTGCCCGAATACACGATGATCGGATTGTTTTCTTTGATGGTTTGAAACTTGTGCACATGCCCTAGTGCGACGTAATCGACCCTGGGGTGGACAAAGATATCGGTAGGAAATGTCTGCGTATAGCCTATGAGCAATTCCTCTTCAATACCGGCTGTGGCTGTGTCGACCGTCATATGAGCAGTTACGACAGTGGGGATCTCGGGATCCAGATCTTGAAAATAACCGGCTAGAAGCAGGCGAACATGGTCGACAAGAATTCTGTCCAGCTCTTTTGCTGTTTTATCCGAGTATTTGTCCAGGGTCATCAGTTGATGCTTGGTCAGGTGCGGCAGACCGACAAGCTGCACAGGACCGTTCTTTGTCTCAATCTTCATGGAGACAGGCTGGTCGACGGTGATTACGCCCGGTACCTCCAGGCTCTGAAAAACGGAAAGAGAGTGACTGGTGGTGGAGCGCAGTATCTGATCGTGGTTTCCAACTACCAATATGGTCTGTATGTCGGCTTGAGAAAGTCTTTTCAGTTGCCGCGCGAACATCTTCTGGTAGACGGGCTCAGGCGATGCATTCCTGTACGCGTCTCCGGAAAATAGGAATATATCCACCTTCTCTTTGATGGCATGATCTACCACTCTTGAAAGCGCTTCGACAAAGTCTTCGAAGCGGATATTCAAACCCGTGACCGGATTCACTCGTCCGTGCGATTCGCCGGAGCCGAAATGAATGTCGGAAACGTGGACTAAGGAAGGTGGCATGGTCTCTAAATTATTTGGTTGCTAATCATGCATTATAAGCATCGCTTTGATGTAAAGGGTTGTTTGGGGATATACGAAAAGCTGAAAAATGAGCGTGTTTTCCTCGCTGTGCGGATAGTGGAATATTTCTAACCCCTGATAAATGCACAATTGCTGTATTTGCTGCGAAAATTTGCTTCTGCTAATGGAGCACGCACAAGTCAGTGCGATGCCGATTTTTCATATGCGGAGTTGGGGCGCCTTTGTCGCGCTACTTAAGGGACGTGGCCGAGAATCAACTTGTCTCGATAATTCTTCCGGTCTGCAACCAGGCAGACCATATCGAGTCGATTATCAATGAATACGTAAAGGCGTTGGAAAAAGTTCAATCGCCCTACGAAATAATTTTGGTCACCAACGGTTGCCGTGATGATTCACCAGCGGTTTGCCGACGGCTGGCCGAGAAGAATCCGGCTATTCGCACCTTAGACAGCGAGAGCGGCGGCTGGGGGCTGGCCGTTCGCCTGGGTTTGAAAGAATCGAAAGGCGATCTGATTTGTTATACGAATTCAGCGCGAACATCGCCTGAGCATCTGGTTCTTCACATCCTCTACTCGATCGCATTTCCCTCTGTGGTCGTAAAGGCCAATCGAAAAATTCGTGATAATTGGCGCCGCCGGCTGGGATCGCTTATATACAATCTGGAATGCCGAGCCTTTTTCGACTTGCCCACCTGGGATATTAACGGCACACCGAAAGTTTTTCCTCGTCAGTTCGAGAAGCTTCTGGCACTAAAACGCGATGATGATCTAATTGATGCGGAGTTCAACTGGATATGCAGAAGGGAGGGCTATCCGGTCATCGAAGTGCCAGTGCTCTCAACGAAAAGACATGGTGGCAAGTCTACGACCAATTACGGATCTGCCATCAAGATGTACTGGGGGGCTTATCAGCTCTGGAGTGAGGGTAAAAACTGATGGCGCGCTCTCGTAACGCGCAGGATCTCGAAGACCTCTGGGCTCGTCACAGTGCCGAGTGGCGTGACACGGCGCAGATAGCGAGCTTTTGGAAAGAGGCGGAAAGCACGGATCCGGCACTTCTGAAATACAAAGTAAAGGGTGACTTCTTCGAATTATTGAGCAAGCTCGACGTGTCCTTGATTGTCAGTCGAGAGTACGAGCATCTGCTCTTGTGTCTGGCATCCGATGCAGGCAAGCCTGCTATTTCATATCTTCCCCTGCCGCATCCGTCAGGAGTGGCTGTCGATAAGACGAAAAAACGAGTATTTGTAGCCAGCACGCGCAATCCCAATCAATTGCTGGAAATGCGTCCCCTCTCGGGGTTTCTGTCGCGTCTGGATATAGACAGCAAGATGCCGGTTCCGGCGGAGAATCCGCTCATGGTTACGCGCAGCCTCTATCTTCCAGGTTGCGTATACATGCATGATCTGGCGCTTATCGACGGCATTTTGCATGGAAATGCGGTTGGCCACAACGCTGTCATTTCTCTGGATTTCGAAGATGGTTTTAAGAGGGTCTGGTGGCCAAAGTGCATAGAAAACCACAAGGGCCCGGTGTTTGAACAAAATCATATACAGCTCAATTCAATTGCTGCTGGAAAGACCATAGCTGATTCTTACTTCTCGGCTTCTTCGACGACTCTTGCCAAGTTGAGACCTGGTCACGAAAAATATCCCGTAGACGGGCGTGGAGTCATCTTCAGCGGACGCACACGAGAGCCTGTTTGTCGGGGGCTGACCCGCCCGCACTCGGCTAGATTGAGTGGCAAGGATCTCTATGTCGATAATTCCGGCTACGGTGAATTATCCATAGTCAAAGGCGGCAAGGCTGAGCCAGTGGTGCGCTTGGGCGGTTGGACGCGCGGCTTGTGTATTGTTGGAGACATTGCCTTTGTCGGTACTTCGCGAGTAATACCTCGCTTCAAGCAATATGCACCCGGTCTTGAAGTAGAAAAGAGCATCTGTGGCGTGCATGCGGTCAACTTAAGCTCTGGAAAGGTTCTTTCCAGCGTCACGTGGGCGTCCGGCAACCAGATATTTGCAGTTGAATGCATGCCTGGCGGCATGTCTTCCGCTCTTCCATTTTCTTTGAAACGTAATGGCGAGAAGGAGAAGCTTGTTTTCTATGCATTTGAGACCGATTCGACGGTTTCACGTAAAAGAATGAAGCCGCATAAATCGACATCTGCGGCGAAAACTGGTAGATCTTCTAAGACTTTCCGGTGAGGCAAAACCATGACCAGTGATTTCCGTTTACTGATGCTCTCTGCCATGTACGAGAATGGCGGTAATACTACTCACCGTTTTCTCGATGGGCACCCACAACTCTATGTTTATCCTTATGAGTCTCAGCCTGGCACTCGTCTTGTAAACGATCATTTGACTTCGATGTTTCCGGTCAAATATCGCTGGCCGTCATTTGCGCTTGATGCAACTCCTGCCGAAGATTACAAAGCGATCATCGATGAAGAATGCAAAGTGCGAGCTCTCACGCCCAAGGTCAGTAAATTCAGGCATATGCCTTTTGATTTTGCCGACCAGGAGCGTCAAAAGCTCTATGTCGAGCATGTTCTCAAAACCGGACGCTCACGCGCTAACAACATGGCTGCTTTCTTCCAGGCTACTTTTGAAGCGTGGAAAGATTACAAGCGCACCGGCCGCGAAGTCGTTCATGTCGGTTACAGCCCGATTATCGTTGTCGATGCCGAAAAGATTTTGACAGATATGCCCAATGCGCATGTCTTGCACGTGGTGCGCAATCCCTGGTCCGCATACGCAGATACGAAGAAGCGTCCTGTTCCTCATTCATTGCAACATTACATGCTGGGTTGGACGTTGAATCAATATCATGCCCTGATGTACAAAGAGAAATTCCCTGATCGCTTGCACATCGTCAGAGCCGAAGACGTGATGGAAGATCCGAAGAAAACATTGGGCGCCGTTTTGGAGAAGATGGGATTGGAAACTTCCGATACTCTCAAAGAACCGACCTGGAATGGTGAAAAGCTCGAGGAGATATTCCCCTGGGGTACTATCAGAAAAGCCACTCCTGAAGCCAATATCGCCACTGCAAATGAGCTGTCCAAGGAAGAAAAAGAAGCGATCGCTGCCTATACTTTCCAATATCTCGATACGTTCGACTATCGAAGCATCCTGGAAAAGAAGCTCTTAACAGCAGCGAAATAGCAACTGATACTTGCGGCGCGGTGAAAATCGCGCTGCAGTTTTACTTATCTTCTGCGGACACTTCTATCGAGACGTGCTCGATGACAGGCATAGCTTTTGTTAGTCCGGCGCGTAGAGTCTCGCAAGTTCTCTGAGCGCTTTCCACACTGAGCCCACCATCGACACCGATTTCCAATTCGACTCGCAGGCGGTGTCCCGAGTAGCGTGCCTTTACACTTTCGACTCCTCTTATACCCGGCTGTTTAAGGGCGTTTTCACTGATTGCTGCCAAAAGTTGCGGATCGACTTCATCGACCAATCGCTTCACGATGGTGCCAGCCAATTCCCAGCCGGCCCACAATGTAAGGGCTGACATGAATAAGCCGACAATGGAATCTGTTTGCGGAAAACCCATCCAGATGCCTGCGCAGCCCACTATGACCGACAGGCTTGTCAGTCCGTCCAGCCTGGCATGATAACCATCGGCGGTGAGGGCTGCGCTGCCGATTTCTCTGCCGATCTTGAGCCGAAAAATCGCCACTGCTTCATTCCCGAGAAAGCCGATAATAGCCGCTGCGAGCACTGCATAAACATGCTCCACCTTTTGCGGATGAATCAATCTTTCAATCGATTCAAAGCCCACAATCAGCCCGCTTATGATGATCGATACAACAATAAAAATTCCGGCCAGATCTTCGAATCGTCCAAAGCCGTGCGAGAAACGTTTGTCAGGCTGCAACTTCTGGAGAAAAAATGCGAGCCACAGGGGAAGAGCGCTGAGCGCATCGCTGAAATTGTGGATCGAATCGCCCAACAGCGCCATACTGCCGGACAGCGAAACAACGACAAATTGAATCACGGCGGTCAGAGTAAGCACGATAACGGACCATTCCGTCGCCATAATGCCGGATTCGGAAGTGCGTAAATATTGGCTGAGAGCGTCTTGCTGCGGCTTTATCGCTTCTGGGCTGACGTTTTCAGTGCTGTCAATCTCGCCGAAACTTTGCATACTTTTGCGCTGGGGACCGTCCCAGTCTAGAATATCTCCTGTCTTTATATAAACCCTGCAGGGGCCGTTTCAACCTGCCCTGTATGGGGGATTTATTGGCACTTTCACCAATGAGCGCGCGGCGCGAAGGAAATTTCCCTATCATGACAGCAAAAAAGCGCTCACATCGAGAACCGCAGCATGCACAAGCGGTGAGAAAAGGCACGCTGGTAGAATTGACCATCACTTCTATGGCACCCGGTGGAGAGGCTTTTGGAAAAGCCGATCAGTTGCCGGTTTTCATAAGCCGCGGTGCGCCTGGTGATCTTGCGGAAGTAGAACTCTATGACGTCAGAAAGAAGTTTGCCAAAGGCAAAATCGAGCGTCTCATAAAGCCTTCCGCGGACAGAGTCGAGCCGCCCTGCAAACTTTTCAAAGTATGCGGCGGCTGCCAGTGGCAGCATATTTCATATGAAAAGCAAGCTGAGCACAAAACAAGCATCGTCAAGCAAGCGATTTCACATATCGGCGGATTGGACGAATCGATTGTGCAACCTTGTATCGGTGCGGAAGAGCCGCTCTATTACAGAAATAAAGTTCAGTTTCCAGTGCGCAATCCAAAGGGCTCAAATCGCATTCTGGCCGGCTATTTCAAACAAGATTCGCACGAGCTGGTCAATATAAAGCATTGCCCCGTTCAATCCAAAGAACTTGATTTCATGCTGGAAACGGTCAAAGATGTCCTGGAAGAATACGACATCACTGCTTACGATGAACGCACCAGAAAGGGACTTTTGCGGCATATACACGCAAGACAGAGCCGCGCGGATGGAAACATCTTATTGACTCTGGTCTTGAACTGCAGCGAAGACACAGAGCCTGAGACGCTTGGTGAATTGGCCGATTTGATTATGGTGCGCGATGAGAAAATTGTCGGTGTCGCCGCCAACTACAACGACCGCCCGGGAAACCGTATTCTGGGCGATAAAACAAGAGTGATTGCCGGCAACGCATTCATTGACGAGGTTTTGAAAACCACGAATGAAAAGTTGCCGAATAAGCTGCAATCGGGCTTGACGTTCAGGCTTTCGGCGACAAGCTTTTTCCAGGTCAACACCGAGCAGGCTGCGAAATTGCTGGAGATAGTCTATTTAGAGGCGTATGGACAGAATAGCGGCGGGCAAAAACTGTCCACCGTCATCGATGCTTATGCCGGTGTAGGCGCCTTTTCGCTCTGGCTGTCCGGTGGATGCGACCGGCTCATCGCCATAGAAGAATATCCGCAGGCGGTGCTGGACGGGCGGCTCAACGCCGAGAACAACGGCATAACCAATGTTGAGTTTGTAGAAGGCGATGTGGCAGGTGTCTTGCCTCAATATTCGGCGATAAGCGAGAAAATTGAACTGATTGTTCTCGATCCGCCTCGCAAAGGTTTAAGTCCCGATACTGTCACCGCTCTTCTTGCCCTGGCGCCTGAAAGGATAATTTATGTCAGTTGCAATCCGTCCACCCTGGCTCGCGACTTGAAATATCTGGCCCAGGGCAGCGTACCGGCTAGTGTGTCCAATAATGAATCGGGCGAAGATGGCACCGATGCCGAGGATACGGGCTTAGAGCCCGCTTCGGCCGGACGGGGCGAGAGCAAGACCGGTAAATTTGGGTATAAAACAGTGCGGATTCAACCAATCGACTTGTTTCCTCAGACCTACCATGTTGAATCCGTGGCAACTTTAGAAAGGGTTTTGCTCGATGGTTCTCTCTAGTATTTGGAAGCGTCCCGACGGCTCACGTGAGCCCTTGCCGCCCAATCTGGTAGTGGTGCACAGGAGGGACATTTCGCCCGTGGCTGTGCAAGAAATCTGCGCTTCTGTAGGCTGGAGCAAGCGAGAGCCTGAATTGATAGCCAAGGCGCTCGAAAACAGTCTTGCCGTTGTCTCAATCTGGGATGGCGAGCTTTTGATTGCCTTCGCCCGAGCAACCGGGGATAAAGTTTTTAACGCGACGGTATGGGATGTCGTTGTCAGACCGTCTTATCAGAGACGCGGTCTGGGATTGCTTGTCATGAACGAGCTTCTCAAGGAGCTTGATACTTATCCGATCCCCTTGGTAACCCTCTATGCTGATCCGGGCACTGATGGTTTTTACAAACGATTCGGGTTCTCTTGCGACCCTTCGGGTGTCAGGGGCATGTTTCGCGAGCGATTCTAGGCTGTCGCTTTGCAACCGCCCGCAAGTCTCAACTTTCTACAAATCAGCCATTTCTTGTTAACGGAAGTTTGAAACTTCTGTTTAGCCCGAATATTTCTGGCTTAAGACGTGGTAGAGTCATTGACTGCTTGCTTACACGCGCGCCGCAATTGGGCGTCTTGAATTTTGTTTGGGGGATTACGATCGTGAAGGTCATTTTGCAGCAAAACGTTCCGAAGTTGGGTAAGGCCGGCGACATTGTCGAGGCTTCCAACGGTTATTTCCGCAACTTCTTGCAGCCTCGCTCCCTTGCCGTTCTCGCCACCCCAGGTGCCTTGAAGAAACGGGAAGAAGATGTCGAAGTGCTGCGTAAGAAAGCCGAGAAAGCTCACCAAGAAGCTCTCGACCTCTGCCAGAAGATTACTGATCAAGGTGTAATTCGCATCGGCGCGAAAGCCGGCGAAGGCGGCAAACTTTACGGCAAGATCACCAACAAAGAAGTGGCTTCCGCTATTCAGAAAGCCACGGGAGTGGAAGTCGACAAGCGCTTAATCAAAGTCGAAGATATCGGCGCTCTGGGCACCTACAAGGCTGTTGTCAAACTGGCAACCGATGCTCAAGCTGAAATCCATGTTGAAGTTGTGATGGAAGGCATGGAAGACAAGCCGTCCAAGCCGGCTCAACCTGCTGCTGATGCTGAATCGGCTGAGGCTGCCACTGAAGATGAGATGGCTATTGCCGAGTAATTAATTACTCCCGAGCACGAAATTATGAGCTCCGCAGCCGCGGAGCTTTTTTTTCACCACAAATGGTGGCAAAAGATATCGCTTGCTTGGCAACTCTCTTGTCGCGCGCCGATGGGCGCAGGATTGAAAGCCGCGCTAAAATGGGTTTCATCAAGCTTGCTCCACTAGTTAGAAGGTGCGACCCGTGATTGGCAAATTTGTACGCAAAACAGCACTGAGTGCGCTTCTCTTGCTTTCGGTAGGCTGCGTTCTTCCGGCCTGGGCTTCTCCGACTCCGTCGCAATTGGTCGAGGCGGTCACCAATTCGAAGGTTTTGCCGGCATCCGTAAGAGTAAATGCTCAATACTCGATGGGCCAGGTGTCCATTTATATGTATCGCTCCGGACGTGTATCCGACAATGACTTGAAAATTGATTCCGTCCTGATTACCAAAGTCCTGAAAGACAAGTTTGGCTCCGACGTCAAACAAGTGCAGCTCAATTTCTATGATTCGGGCAATCAACGTGATGTCCGCCAGTGCGTTGTTTCTCAGGCGCAGGTCGAAGACTTTGCTGCTCGAAAAATTGGTCAGGATGAATTGCTCAAATATCTGGCCATTACAAGAACCCAGGCAAGCAGTGGTTCTTCCGGCTCTTCCTATACAAATGCAGGCTTGCAGCAGGTTTTGTCTGCCACTTGCGCACCTGGCTTCAAAGAAGGCGACCGCCATATCATGCTGATTCACATTCAAGAATTGGCCAAACGCGGGGGCAATTTTCAGAGGCTATTTGCTCTCTACAAACAGATGGATGACATGATCAGATCTGGTCAGGCAGAAGAAATTGTTCCTATCTACAATCAAATGGGGCCAATCCTGACGGCTGAGCAGGCCGCCGTCAATCAGAAGTCGGCGGAATCTGCTGCTGATGCTGCTTTGAAAAACCGAGAAGCTATGGTTAAGGCGCAAATGCTCAGTTATTTCCCTCGTTATGGTTTTGCATATCAGCGCCGGGTGGCAATCTGGAGCGCCATCAAAAGACTGGCTGCCAGTGGCAGAGACGTAACTTATCAAGCTTCGTATCTATTCGAGCACGTCGACAATCCGTTCTACGCGGGTAAGTTGGAAGAGGCAAAAGCAGGAATAATTCAGCTTGAAAAAGTCTTGGGTCTTCCTGTCACCTACGACTGGTAAATAAGTGGCAAGTGATGTGCTTCTTTGCGTGAGAGACCTGTCCCGAAAGTTGGGCGGACAGACTGTCCTGACGGCGGTCAATTTTTCGGTAAAGCCGGGCATCATTATCGGTGTGATCGGGCCCAATGGTGCAGGCAAGACCACGCTTCTGGAATGTGTCGCCGGCCTTCAACCTCATCAGGGCCTCGTGGAATTTGACGGCGGAGCTGTGCCGGCAGAGCGGCGGCACAAGCATGTCTTCTATCAGCCAGATCAGGTTCTGCCCTATCCGGATCACGGTGTATATTCAACCTTGCAGTTCTTTCGCACAATGTTTTCTGTCGACAAGGCACGCCTGGATGAATTGATTGACCGCCTGAAGCTGGAAGCGGTTCTGAACAAGGCGTCGAAAGAGCTTTCACGCGGATATCAGAAACGTCTTCTTATTGCTATCGGTTTGCTTTCCAAAGCTCCACTGCTTCTATTAGACGAGCCCTTCGAAGGTTTGGACATCAAACAAACCAAAGAGGTGGTGGCGATTCTGAACGATGAAAAAGAGAAAGGCAGAACGCTGGTTTTGTCGATCCACCAAATTGCCGATGCGCAGAGAATTGCCGATGAATTCTTGCTTGTCAGCCAGGGCAGAGTTTTAGGTGTCGGTACTCTTAGCCAGTTGCAGGAGAGGGCTGGCCTGTCATCGGGAAGTCTGGAGGACGTTTTCGTCGCCTTAACGTGAGCAAAAGCAGTTTCAATCTAATCATGCTAAAGCCGCTTTTTCTCAAGGAGTTGAGAGAATTAGTCGCAACTCGCTCATTCTGGGTGATGCTGCTCGTGCTCTGTCCACTTGTCGGTTTCAGCTTCATTGAAGCGGTCTTTCTCTACGGACATGCCGGCGAATCAATCATGGGTGACGATATTCTGATGGCTCGCTTGAGCCCGCTTGACGGAATAGTGGTGCCTACTTTCAGCGCCCTGTATTTGAGTGAGGTCTTCTTATTTCCTTTTGTAGCAATCCGGTTGCTTGGAGTGGAAAGGCAGTACGGCTCGATCAAATTGCTCAATCAAATTTGTCCACGCATTGAAGTTTCTCTTCTTGTGAAACTGGCGGTGGCTATGCTTGGATATTTAGCTTCCTTTGTACCGGCCATAATTGCGCTCGCTGTCTGGCGCCATCTTGGCGGTTATCTGCATTATCCGGAAGTCGCAGTGCTTTTGCTCGGGCATTTTTTGTTTGCGCTTCTGATCGCATCCATAGCCTTTTTTGCCGTATCCATCACGGACTCCCCTCAGACTGCTGCAATCGTCACTCTCGCATTCACCATCTCTTCGTGGGTGCTGGAATTTGCCGGTCAGAATCAGAGCACTTTGAGCGCTGTCAGCTGGCTTTCCATGACTGCTCACCTGCGTGCATTCGAGATGGCGCTTTTCAGCCTGCAGACCCTTCTTGGTTTTCTAATTGCTTCGGCAACATTCATTGCCCTCTCGGCAATCTGGTTGCGTGCTGCAGACGACCTGTCAGGCAAGTTCAGGAATTCGGCAATTCTGGCTGCCTTTATTAGCATTATTTCGATTGCCGCATCCCAAGCCTTTTACTACAGAGACTTTAGTGAGAATAGAGAAAATTCTTTCAATCCTAAGAACGAAGCAGAATTGCGCAAGTTAAGTAAGCCGCTTCTGATGACTATTCATTTGAGCCCCGATGACTCAATTGCGGTGGACTTCGAAAGAGAATTCCTGAGCAAGCTGAGAAGAGTGGTCAAGGACGTGAAAGTCGTCTATGAGCTGCCGAAGGATCCCGGACCGTCAGGACAATCAGACCCGAATTATGGTCTCATTACCTATGATTATGGTGGTGGGCGGGTCACCAGTCATGATTTTGGTGCGCGCCGCGCTCTTGAAGTTCTGCATTTCCTGACTGGTGCAGTTTTGGAAGGAGAAGTTGATTCTCCATACCCTGGACATCCTATAAAAACTGACGCCGGCGGATACAGAATATTGTTTTATGTCCTCATGCCTGTTTGCATAATATTGCTCTGGATGGGCTCGCAAAGAATACTGAAATGCAGGAGATAGAGAGTGGAAATGCACGGACTGGAATTTTTGAAAAAGCAGCGGCTGCTCGCCTCCCTGCTGATACTGCTTGCGGTGTCAACGGCGGGTCTACTTTTGCCTGAAAAATCTAGCTGTCTGGCTGCCGGTAATTCATTCAAAGAAGACTTCGAAAAGGATAAAGTGGGCTCAGAGCCTAAGTCTTTCGCATCGCTGGTGGGCGACTGGTATGTGACGGATGATAGGGGCGCAAAAGTATATTCGGTGGATGGCAGAAAGTGGTCGAAAGGCAAAGTCGCCTCTGGCGTTGCAGATAAATCTAGAGCCATTTACGGTGATCGGTATGCTGAATTTCTCGACAGAGTGCAAGCCTTTGCTTATTACCCCCTGTCGATCTATAAGCCGGTCGACAATTTCAAAAGTGGCGAAATCTCTTTTCGGTTCAAGGGTGTGGCCGGGCGAATTGATCAATGTGCCGGGATTGCTTTCAATATCAAGCCTAACGGTGACTATCTCATCCTCAGAGCCAATTGTCTCGAGAACAACGTCGTCTTGTGGAAATATGTCCAGGGAAAGCGCAGCCCCGTTAAATGGGCATATCGAATAATCACGCCGCCTGGACAATGGTTCACACTGACAATGAACGTGCACGGCAAGAAAATACTCGGAAGCCTCAACGGCAAACAAGTTTTTGAGTTTGATAATCCTGATGCCATAGACGGCAAAGTTGGATTATGGTCAAAGGCGGACAGCGTCGTATATTTTGATGATTTCACGGTGAGAAAAGAATGATGTGTGGAAGCAAAACCGTATTGCCTTGCGCGATCGCTTCGGTCGTTGCAGTACTTGCTATTTGTGCTTGCAACAAAAAGACGGAGCCTGTAGAAATTACTGTGGATCCACCCAAGGTCCAGATCAACAAGAAAAAAATTGAAAATTACAAAGCCGATGCGCCGGCCAGTGACCACGAAATGGCGCAGACAGATTGGCTTTTCAGTATAGCTCCGGAAGTCCTTTTCTCTGTAAAAGATGAGAAGAAACAGAAAGATGGTTTTCACATCTGGATTGAGGTGACAGGTATACAGCTGAAATTAGGTCTGCCAATCACTACTACGATCTCTGAAGAGGCCCCAAAATATGTTGTCGATCATGAGAATGGGCATGTGAAAATCTGCACCCGTATATATGAAAATGCCAGGAGCATTGCAGAAAAGGCTGCCCAAGACGTAGTTGGCAAAACATTTGAAGGCTTCGGCGCCGATAAAAAACTGGCTCTCAGTAATGCTTTGCAAATGGTGGCTCAGGAT
>CAZBOX010000077.1:0-23101 GCA_964493595.1 uncultured Candidatus Obscuribacterales bacterium
TAGCTTCTAGTTTCTAGCTTCTAGTTTCTAGCTTCTAGTTTCTAGCTTCTAGTTTCTAGCTTCTAGTTTCTAGCTTCTAGTTTTTAGCTTCTAGTTTTCTAGCTTCTAGTTTCTAGTTTCTCTAGTTTTCTAGCTCTTTTACTTCTTGTGCGTCGACCGAATCGCTGTCTTTGACTTCGATGAGCACCGGCTCTTTAACTGAGAGTTTGGGAGTTTCGGTAGATTTGCCCATGCTTCCCTTGAGAGCGAGCAATTCCATTTCTATGTCTGTTTTGCCTTCGAAGTTCTTGAATTGTTTGTCCAGCTGGTCGGTGCCGAGTTCGGCAAGAGCTGCGGCTCTGGCTTCGCGCTCCTGGACTTTGGTTTCCATCTTCTCGATGACATTCATGGCACCGGAAGCGGTGGTCTTGGAGAGAATTTCGTTGGCTTTGCTGGTTGCTTGAGCAGCTTTGTCGCGGGCGATAAGCACTTGCTTTTTGGTGTAAGCCTTTTGAACTTCGGCTTCCAGATCGGTGAGACGCTGCCTCAGCGTGTTGGTGGTTTCTTTTTGAACCTTCAGCTGAGCTTCTAAATCTTGAGCAGCTTGTTGATATTGCTGTTTTCTCTGGAGAGCTTGTTTTGCCAGGTCGTCATTGTTCTGCTGAACAGCCATGGCGGCGCGGTTATGCCAGGTTTCGGCCTGCTCTTTGTTCTTCTGGAGCTGTTGTTCAAGCTGCTTTTCGGTTGCAATCGCTTGCGCTACAGCCTGACGAACTTGAATCAGGTTCGACTGGAGGTCTTGATAGGTCTGTTCCAGCATTATCTGGGGATCTTCCATGCGTCCCAGCAAGGCGTTGAACATAGCCTTCACTAAGTTGGCTAGCCTGTCGAACATGGGCTGATAACTCCTTTTTCCTGGCTTCTATTTGAACTGGACCGGTTTTGCGCCCGTTGTTGCCAATAATTGGTCGCAAAGGCCACTGAATAATATGGATTAAATGTAGTGTAGCAAAGTCACACTTAACCTTATGCCCCATTTTCAGACTATCTGCGCCCTGGCAACCCGGTATATCGACGGGAGCTGCCAAGATTTTTCAAGGCAGTTGTCGATTTTGTACCCACGGAGCCGTCACCTGGCACTTTTCGCCTTTTTTCCTGTCTAGTCTGGGGTACGCTACACAATAAGACTGAGATGAAGAATTATGGTTTCTACGGGTCTAAATAGATTTCGAATTATGAAAGACACAGACAAAGCACCTTCCGGACCCAGCGGCTTTCAGCGCGCGATGTTCGTCGTTTCCGATGCGGTTCTGGGGGCGGCGGTTCTGGTTCTCTTGGGAATGTGGGCTGGCGGTTTTGCTGATGACAAGCTGCATACTGCACCCTGGGGATCGATAGGGCTCTCGATCCTGGGAGGCGGGCTGGGCTTGTGGCGCATGGTCAAGAAGGCGACCGCCCTCGACACGCCGGGCACTCCGGCTGGCGCCAAGCCTATTCCATTCAAAAACGAATATGAGAACGACTACGACGACGAAGATGAGAAAAAGCAATAACTCAGATAGTTAAGGTTGTGTGTGGGGCGCCCTGTCGCGCGAAAGTCATCTGATATTATTCATCTCCAGTGCGTTTCCGATTGATTTTCAATGAGGAGCCGCACAGGACCGGCTCAGTGCGGACAACTTGCGTTGATAAGAGCAAACTGTCTGGCGCATATACCGCTCGAATAGCCGAAAGACATATCCCACCTCGCGTAAAGAAACCCGGAAGAAGAGATGCTCGGACAAAATCTGCCCCTCAAGGAAGTTGTACATGACGCCGCATGGCTGACTGAGCCATTTTTAGGGGTGAAGGGACTGGGCACTTACGGTGACATCCACATCGACACCCTGGTCACCAGCTGGCTCTGCATGGGATTCATTCTTACCTCCTGCGCGCTGATTGTGCCTGCGATGACAAATAAAGGAGCAGGTTCGAACGGTCAGCAAATTCTGGAGATGATTTATCAGTTTGTTGAGGACCTTATCAAGGGTTTGATGGGTCATCACTACAAGAAATTCTTGCCGCTTATTGCAGCAATCTTTATGTTTGTATTAACAGCGAATTTCATCGGAGTTGGCCCCTGGCTCGCGCTGGAGCACTGGGCACCCAATCTCGGAATCACCTGGCCGCATGTCGACCACAAACCATTTGAAATTTGCTCGCCCACGACCGATTTCAACGTTACTTTCGGTCTCGCCACCATCTCTCTCATCGTCTATGTGGCTTCCGGTTTCTGGGCTCACGGAGCCAATTACCTCAAGCTCTACCTCAATCCGATTGAGTGGATGGACCTTGTTATTCGCCCAGCCACACTGGCTCTTCGTCTTATGATGGTTATCACTGCGGACGAATTGATGCGTGCAGCTGCAATCGGCATGGTACCTGCGATTGTGCCCACCGGCGTCATGGCTTTCGAACTCTTTATCGGTGTGATTCAGGCGTTCGTATTCGCGCTTCTCACCTCGATCTACATCGGTTTGACTCTGGAACACCACTAAGGGTTTCGCGGCAAGCTTTCACAATCGAATACTGATGACCAGGGGCTCCTGGCTGAGTTTCGTGTCGCGCTTTTCGTCTGAAAAGCGCGATTTTTCGCATGGGCTTTGGGTTTCGCGCGCCTTTCACTATGAATGGAAATTTAGCTGGCGTACCAGTTGACGACCCCGAAAACCGCATAGATTCGACAGAAAGCTCAGATCACTACTTGTTATAATTTTGGCTGGTTCGATTGGTTCGTTCCAAGCGAATGCGCTCACGTTCTCAAAAGCGTGTGTTTAGAGCGCAGAAACCAAATTTTTAGTACGGCGCAAGCCTGGCTAAGTAGTCGAAAAAACGAGTTAAGGAGATCAACTGTGGACCACACACTCATTGCCCAAGCTGGAACAGCAGCTGTTGACAGCGCAACCATGATCAAAGCAGCAGCTTTGGTTGGTTCCGGCATCGCCGCAGTCGGCGTAATCGGACCTGGTATCGGTATCGGCGTCGCCGGCTCGAGAGCTCTCGAAGGCATGGCCCGTCAACCTGAAATGGCTCAAAAGCTCCTGGTTAACGCGATCATCATCGCCGCCCTCATGGAAGCTCTTGGTCTTCTGGCATTCGTTATCGCCATCCAGCTCTTCCAATTCGGCAGCAAAGTTGGCTAAACCCCACCTTTTAAGTTGAAACGGCCTGCCAGGCAGGCCGTCCGCGATCGAGTGAACTTAAAAATTCCATTTAGGAAACAGGACGCAATGTTCGAGTTAAACGGCACTTTCATTATCTTTATCGCCAGCTTCCTGGTCTTCATGTTCTTGCTCAACGAGATCATGCTCAAGCCAGTTGGCAAGGCCATCGCCGACCGCAAAGCACTGGTTGCTGAGCATCTTGAGGTCAGCAAATCCAGCCGCATCAAAGCGGAATCCGAGCTTGTCGCTCACCAGGACAAAATCAACTCAGCTCGCCACGAAGCGGCGGGCATTCGCAACGAAGCCGCTGCGGCTGCGCAGAAGGTTCGCGACGAGAAGTTGAAGAAGGTCCAGGACGAGGGACGCAAGAAGCTCGATGTCGCCAAGACTGAATTGGCTGCTGAGAAGAAAGCGCTTGTGGATGGACTGGTCGATCAGGAGCTGGAATTGGTCAGTACCATATCCAAAAAACTCCTGGGCGAATCGGCTAAGTCCAATGTCGATCGCGAAAAGGTTCGCAAAGTTCTCGAGGAAGTCTGCTGATGTATCTCTTTGCTGCTCAAGTTGAAACTCACACGCCTGATGTCAACGAGACTCACGCAGGTGAAGCCGAACAAACTCATAATGAAGGGCACGAAGCAGGTCATGAACATGGTCTCTTCGATAACAACTTCATAAATTGGCTTTTGTTGCTGGTTTTCCTGGGCTGGTTGATTCAGAAAAACATGCCGCCGCTTTTCAAGGCTCGTCGCGAGTCTATTGAAGGCGAAATCAGTGCCGCTCAGCAAGCCAAGGACGAAGGAATTGCTTTCCTTGAAGAGCAACGCAAGAAGCTGGCTAATGTCGAGGAAGAGACCAAGAAAATTCTTGCCGACGCCAAGACAGCCGCTCAGCAAACAGCCGCTTTGATCGAAGAGCAAACATCTAAAGAAATGTCCGACTTGCTCATCAAGTTCGAATCTTCGATTCAGAATGAAAGACAGCTTCTGGTCACTGAAATGCGCGCTGCTGTAGTGAAAGCTGCAGTGGCAATTTCGGAAGAGCAATTGCGCAACCAGGTCAATGAGAAGGTCAAGGACGAATTGCTCACCAAATTCATGTCGGAGCTCGACACTATCTCCAACGGTACAGAGAGTTTCGAGCCGGGAAAGCTTGAGTCCGCAGCGCATAGCAGAAATAAGTAAAAGGAGACTGGTCGGATGAGAACGGAACTGCAGGGAGTCGCGGCGCAATACGCTGAAGCTGTACTCGATCTTGCAACTGCCGCTGGTGGCGATACCGCCGATGCCGTCGGCAACGATCTGCTTCTTCTCAATCAATTGATAGAGAAGAACCGTGAATTCGCGACGGTACTTGCACTTCCTTCTGTCAACGCAGAAGAGAAGAAAGCGCTCCTCAAAGAAATATTGAAAGGCAAAGTCAATGAGCTGACCATCCGTCTGCTCGACCTGCTTGCCGACAAGCGCAGGCTGGAGATTTTGGTACCCCTTGAGCATCAATATAGAGAGTTGCTCAATAAGAAGAACAACCTGGTATCGGCAAGTCTTGTCAGCTCGGAAAAACTGAGCGATCAAGCGATTGCCAATATCAAAGCGCGTTTGACCGAGCACCTCGGCAAGCGTCTTGAATTGGAAGTAAAAGTAGACCCCTCGCTTATCGGTGGAGTTGTTCTTCGCCTGGGCGATCAAGTTATCGACGGCAGCCTCAAGGGGCAGTTGAAAGCGATAGAGAAAGCCTTATTGGCAGTGTAATCAGAAAAGTTCATTCCAAAGTAGTAAGCAGTAATCAGAGACTCGAGGTTCAAAGACACCATGGCAATCAAGCCCGATGAAATCACATCCATCTTGAAAGCGCAGCTGGATAAATACCAAGCGTCGCTCAACGTGAGCAACGTCGGCAGCGTGCTTCAAGTCGGCGACGGTATCGCCCGCGTATACGGTATGGAAAAGGCGATGTCCGGCGAGTTGGTCGAGTTTGCCGATGAAGACAAAACATACGGCATGGTGCTCAACCTTGAAGAAGATAACGTCGGGGTCGTAATCCTCGGCGACGGCAAGAAAATTTCCGAAGGCATGGAAGTGCGCACCACCGGCCGTATCGCCTCAACTCCGGTTGGCGAAGCGATGCTTGGTCGTGTTGTAAACGCTATCGGCCAGCCCATCGACGGTAAAGGACCGATTGCCACCACAGAATTCCGCCCGATTGAAATCAAGGCTCCCGGTATCGTTGCCCGTCAGTCTGTTTGCGAACCGCTCATGACAGGTATCTCCGCTATCGACGGTATGATCCCGGTCGGTCGCGGTCAGCGCGAACTTATCATCGGTGACCGTCAAACCGGTAAGACCGCTATCGCTATCGATACGATCTTGAACCAAAAGAATCAGCCCAATCGCCCGATTTGCATCTACGTTGCAATCGGTCAGAAAGAATCCAACGTCGGTCGTATCGTCAAGATTCTCGAAGAGCACGGCGCGATGGAATACTCCATCATCGTTGACGCTTCGGCAACCACTGCACCGGCACTGCAATTCCTCGCACCGTACACCGGCGCTTCGCTGGGCGAATACTTCATGCACAAAGGCATGCACGCGCTCAACGTGTACGATGATTTGTCGAAGCACGCCGTCGCCTACCGCGCAATGTCGCTTCTTCTTCGTCGTCCGCCAGGTCGTGAAGCTTATCCCGGTGACGTGTTCTACTTGCACAGCCGCTTGTTGGAACGTGCCTCGAAGCTGTCCGACAAATTGGGAGCCGGCTCGCTCACAGCACTGCCGATCATCGAAACCCAAGCCGGTGACGTATCTGCATACATCCCGACCAACGTTATCTCAATCACCGACGGCCAGATCTTCCTCGAAACAGACTTGTTCTACGCCGGTGTCCGTCCTGCTATCAACGCCGGTATCTCGGTTAGCCGGGTAGGTGGCGCCGCTCAAACCAAAGCCATGAAGATGGTTGCTGGTAAGCTGCGTCTCGACCTTGCGCAGTTCAGAGAATTGGAAGCATTCGCTCAGTTCGCTTCCGACCTCGACAAGGCAACGCAAGATCAAATCCGCCGCGGTCAAAAGTTGACTGAAGTATTGAAGCAGCCGCAATTCCAGCCGCTGTCTCTGGCTCAGCAAGTCTCGATCATCTACGCCGCCAACAATGGCTTGCTCGATGACATCGAACAGAAAGACATTCAGAAGTTCAAAGCTGAGTGGTTCAAGTTCCTTGCTGCCCAGTCGAAAGATTTGGAAGGCAAGATCAACACTGGCGACAAGCTGTCCAAAGAGGACGAAACAGCTCTCACCGACGCAATCAAGAACTTCAAGACCAACTTCTTCAACAAGTAACAAGACATGGCAAACCTAAAAGCAATTAGAAACCGCATCAAGTCGGTGCAGTCGACGCAAAAAATCACCAAGGCCATGAAAATGGTGGCGGCGGCTAAAGTGCGTCGGGCTCAGATGAAGATGATGGCGGCAAGACCGTTTACACAAGCGGTTGTCGGTATGCTCAAGAGAGCGGTCTCGGAAGTTGCGGAAATCGATCTGCAAGGTCTGGAACTGCTTGAAAGACGCCCGATAAAAACCGTCGCGGTGATTATTCTGTCGTCCGATCGCGGCTTGTGCGGCGGCTACAACAGCGTCATCTTCCGCGAAGCGATGATACGCATCAAGCAACTGCAAGAGGAGAAAAAAGAGGTCAAACTCATTCTCGTCGGCTTGAAAGCGGCAGCCTTTTTCAAATCGATAAAGATCGAAAAGATCAAACAGCACACCAACCTGCCGGCAATCCCGACGGTTGAAGTTGCCCGCTTGATCGCTCAGGAAGCAGCCGACCTTTATATCGAGAAGAAAGTGGATGCAGTCGAGTTGATCGGCAGTGACTTCATCAATCTGTTGCGCTCGCAAGTCATCAACACCAAGGTGTTGCCGATTGACCTGCCGCACAGAGAAGATACAAAAATGCCTTCAGCTGAAACTCTATTCGAGCCGTCGATTGTCGACGTCATGCGCTTAGAGTTGCTGCCGAAGTACATGGAAAACGTAATCTTCCAAGGCTTGCTCGAAGCGTCCGCTTCCGAACTGGCTGCCCGGATGAACGCTATGACCAACGCTTCCAACAATGCTCGTGACCTGATTTCCAGCCTCACTTTGGAATACAACAAAGCTCGTCAGGCCGGTATCACTCAAGAACTGCTGGAAATCGTCGGCGGCGCCGAAGCCCTCAAAGGCTAGGAACTGCAGGTCCCAGTAATCAGACAACTTCAAGTTGAGGGATTTTCTCGAGAAAATCCCTCAACTGTCTTTTTTTGAATAAACTCCGCCTGTGGGGCTTTGGGGATTTCTTTTGATTTTAGATGGCAAATCAAGGCAAAGCCCATATCTCGAAACCGCCAAATCTGGGCGCCCTTAGCTTTTCCATTGTGAGGGATTTTCTCAGGTTTTTCCCTCAAGTTTTTGCTTCATGACTTTGCCTAGAGTCTTTACCTCAAGACTCTGCCTAGAGCCTTTGCCTAGAGCCTTTGCCTAGAGCCTTTGCCTAGAGCCTTTGCCTCGAGTCTTTGCCTCGAGTCTTTGCCTCAAGTCTTGCCTCATTACCCTTCATATCTTGCTTCACTCTTTGCCTCAATAATGACCTCAAAGAGCAAATTGAGGGATTTTCTCGAGAAAATCCCTCAACTTGCTTTTTGAGGAGCGCTTGCCGCTGTGGCTTTTGGGGGGCTCACATGCATGATCGAAACGTCTTTTGGCTTGGAAATCACCCAAATGGGACTAATGAGCGCTTTTGGTTTTTCAAAAAGTGAGGGATTTTCTCAGGTTTTTCCCTCAACCTGGGGCTGCTTTATTTGGGTAATAGCGTCAAGGTGTAAATAAAATGCCTCCAATTTTTCCCCACAGGTACCTGAAATAGGCTGCCGATTGCTAAAAGTCGTGATCCTGCCAATGTTTGACCTGGCTGCCAATGGCTATAATCTTGGAATGACAATGACAGTGAATCTGGCAAATCTAAAAGTCGACATCCAGCCGGCTCAATCTGAAGCTGGCAGTGGAAACGACGCGGCTGAGATAGCCGCTGCAATTGCTTGTGTTTTTGCCGTGCTCAAGTCTGGGGCTGTCGAGCAAAATGAGGCTGAGACTGGAAAAAGAGGCTCGAACTGGGCATTTGCTTCCAGGATTGAGGCAATTGGACAAGCCGAAGTAAAAGAGAGCCAGCCGCAGGGTTCGAAAAATGGCAACCGCAGCAACTGGTGGATTGCACGCAGTGCTCTTTTGTCCGCCATTACCGCATTGTCCGGTGTTTTTTTTTCTCTAGCGTAGCCCTTGCTGAGGACGAGCCCAGCAGCGATTTTAAAGTGGCTGCTGCCCTTTCGTCCTCTCCACGCGTCAGGACGAACTCCGACTCCATTGCTGATGTATCGGGCATTTCTGCTGTTCCTGGCATTTCCAGCGCTAATGCTCATTCTGCTGCAGCTGCTGCGATTTCTGCCATATCTGCATTGCCATCGTATCCGGTGAGCCAGATGGTGCCTTCTCGTTCCGGACAGGTAATAAGAGTTCTCCTCAGCCGTGCCTCAAAAACACCAGATTTAGGTATGATCGACGGCGCCAGCATAATTAATTTGGCGACAATGCAACCGGCTTTCAATGTGACCGCCGGCAGCAGATTTCAGCTCAAGTGTGAAAATAAGCGTCTCGTATTTTCTGGTGTTGATCAATTCTGTCTAGCGCAATGTCCCAGTTCCAGTCCTATACGGCAAGTTGTAGCCATGGCACCGCGAGTATTACCGCCTCTTTCTGGTTTTCAGCCCAACGGCTCTGTTGTTAGCAAGTTCTCCCTGGCATTTGATGTGCCAGCGCTCAAGCCTTTGTCTGGAGAGTCCGGCATCGCAGGGGGGTCACAATCTTCGAGGACTCCGCCAGCGGCGCCAAAGGGAGGCATCAAGCCGGTCGGCTACCTTGTTGTTTCGCAGGTGAAGGACGGGCTGCTTTCCTATAATGGGCGTGTGTATCGCGGCGCTATCTGGCTGAAGCCGGTTACTTCTGCTGCTGGTGAACTCTCTTTTCAGGCAATTAATTTAGTCGACTTAGAAGACTATTTGCTTTCAGTCGTTCCTTCTGAAATGCCCACTACATGGCATTTGGAGGCGGTTAAAGCGCAAAGTATTGCGGCTCGTTCTTATGCAGTTGCAAACTACTGGAAGAATGAAAAGGACAATTACGACCTCAAGGACACTACCGATGACCAGGTCTATCTTGGTGTCGAAAGTGAGACTGCATCAGGGAATCGTGCCTGCGATGAAACTTCCGGCATTGTTTTGAAGCATAATCAAAAGGTTATTTCCGCATTTTTCCATAGCACCAGTGGTGGTGCGACAGAGGCTGGAGAAAATGTTTGGGGTAAGGAGATTCCATACGTGCAGTCGGTTGTCGACTATGATGACAACTCCCCACACTTTTCTTGGCAAAGGCGCTTCACAGTCGACCAGGCTGAAAAAGCTTTTGGACTTAAGCAGGGTGCCCTTCTTTCTATCCAACCTTTCTGGAAAGTAGCGTCCAATCGGGTCAAGCACGCGGCTGTCGTAAGTCTCGACAACACCACAGTGGTCACAGGAGAGCGTCTCAGGCAGCTCTTCAAGCTGCCCAGCTCCATTTTTAATGTGTCCTTTGAAGACGGTAGCTATGTATTCGCCGGGCGCGGCTTCGGGCATGGACTTGGCATGTCACAATACGGCGCCAGGACGCTTGCCGAAAGTGGCTATAATGCAGCCCAGATACTATCCTATTACTATAGGGATGTTTCAGTGGAGTACCTGAACAGGTCTCCTGGCATTTGAGGTCCATGTGGAAAAGTTTTTAGGGATTATGTCGATGCTCGGCATTCTGAGCGTGCTCATTATTGTGCACGAATGCGGGCATTTTCTCGTTGCGCGCTTCTTTGGCTTTCAGACCCCCGTCTTTGGGTTTGGGCTGCCATTCGGACCTTCTTTAACGGTAGGCAAGAAGTGGGGCACCGAATTCAAGATCCACGCGGCTCTTCTGGGCGGTTATGTCGCCATTCCAGAATTGGGAGACGAGTCTAACGCTGATGCTTTCGGCCCTCCTGAGATGCCGTTTCGCAAATTTCCCATCTGGCAGAGAGCGCTGGTAGCTGTTGCCGGAGTTACTTTCAATGTCATCTTTGCTTATTTTGTCTGCCTCGTAATGGTCTCTACGATGGGCGATCCGGTTACGCGGGTCGTGGCAGGCAACTGCATCAAACAAAATCCGATTGCCCAGAATGCCGGTTTCAAGCCAGGCGACATTCTTGTTTCTGTTGACGATACGAAGGTCACCGGGCAGTCCGACACCATCAGCATGATTAAGGCTCACAAGAGCAAACCCATGACGGTTACGGTGTTGCGCCCGACTGAAGACCAGGTAACGGACCTTCGGGAGTTGCCAACCAGCAAGCTGAACGAGGCCGAGTATCTTGCCCGGGAGAAAACCTGGCAAAAGTTGACCCTGTCTATGACTCCTAATGAGCAGGGGCAAATAGGATTGGAATTGGGCGATCAGCCTCAGTATTACAAGAAGATTGATGGAAGTCCTCTCGAAGTGGCTGGTTATGCCGCTTTTAAACTTTACGACCTGACTCACAGCATGCTCGATGCGCTTGGCCAGATGGTTCAGGGGCTTTTCCAAGGGCTTACTGGTGCCAAGAAAGCGGGTGCAGCAGCCCCATCGGTCGGTATCGGTGATTTGCATGGTGTGCTTGCCGTTGTCGTCTTTGGCGCTGACGTTGCCCAGCAGGACTGGAGCAAGCTCTTTATCTTCACGATCATGATCAGTATGGACCTCGCCATCATCAATCTTTTGCCCTGGCCGGCACTTGATGGCGGGCACCTCGCGTTCATGCTTTTCGAAGCCATCCGTGGCAAACCTATGCACGAAAAGGCCCAGGGCGAGATTGTCAAATGGGGCTTCATCAGCTTGATTGTTCTGATGGTCGTGATTATGGTCAATGACGTAAGCGCGCTCATGACGGGCAAGCTTTCCTTCAAAGCAATGAAAGACAAGGCGAAAGAAGTAAGACAGCAGCAAAGCGATCAGAAGGAAGCAGTTCAAAGTCGAAGCGCCACAGGCAAACCGGCTGCCGACTCCATCCCTGCAACGACCACAGATTCCTCTGCGGCGGAGAACCCGACTGATACGCAATCCGATGGTGCGAAGCCTGATGGTGCGAAGCCTGATGCGCAGGCAGACGCCAAGTCTGACGCAAGTTCGGTTGCAACACCAAGCAAGACTCTAACTCCGGTTACAACACCAAGTACGACTCCAACTCCTGCTCCTGCTCACTAATTAGTCAGAGGTTCGAAAAGAGATGGCTCAATACGATTATCGTTGCAAAGACTGCCGCGAAGTTTTCACTGTCGAACGTCCAATGACGGCTGAAGCTACCGAATGCGCCTGCGACAAGTGCGGAAGCACCGATGTGACCCGCATCTGGAATGCCTTTATACGCGCTGGCGGCACCACCCCTGATGTCGGACAGGGCACTACCAAATCATCCAAATCTTCCGGTGGCGGCGGTGGTTGCGGCTCCTGCTCCAGCTCTTCGTGCGGAACTTGTCATTAAACGTTGAACAAAAATGCAATTTGACAGCTATCTTTACTCAATCACGGTCTTTACGCTCGGAGTTTTGCTGTCTGTAGTTGGACTTGTGTGGGTACGCAAGAAAGTCCACATCGACTCTCTGATGCAGAATCACGAGGTGGGTGGCTACATGCTTTCCGTTGTCGGGACGATGTACGCGGTTTTGCTGGGACTGGTCGTTGTCGATGCAATGACTCGATTTCAGGAAGCGCGCACCATTGTTGAATCCGAAGCGAATAGCCTTGCCGATGTCTTTGTTTTGTCGCATCGATTTCCAGCAGAGAAGAAGAAAAAGATCGAATCGCTCTGTCTTGATTACGTGACTGAAGTAGTTCAGGTGGAATGGGATTTGATGGGCACTGGTGACAAAAGCTTCAAAGCCAGAAAGCTGGTTTTTGATCTCATTCACGAAGTCATAGATTATGAGCCGGTTACCGAAAGCCAAAAAGCTATTTATCCCATGGCAGTGCAATCAGTTTGCAATCTCTGGGATAACAGGCGCGCGCGCACAAATATCTCAGATAATGGAATGCCGATTGAAGAATGGGTCGTTCTTGTCCTCGGTGCAATAGTCTGCAGTGTATTCTCATACTTCTTCGGGCTGAAGAACCTGAAAGCGCAAGTAATCATGACAGCGCTCTCCTCGACGTTGATTGCGCTGAATCTATTTCTCGTTCTCATGTTCGGTTATCCATTCTCGGGTGACATGAAAATCAAGCCAGACGCACTATATGTAGACAAGTTGATTTTTGAGCGCTTGCTGGGTATCAACAATAAGTATTCGATGTAGTTCAAAGGCTATGAGTCTATGCTGCGGCGCAGCGACTCTGCGTTCTCGAGCCGTGTCTAAAGCAGATAATTCATCAGTAAGTATCTTGGTCCAGTCCAGAGATAATGCTTCGATTGTGCCTTCCTGATGCGGAATGACCAGTGACCGGAACAAGCAAGCACCCCGTCTTCGCACGCGGCTCGAACGTTCCTGTAGACTCCCAATGTGCAACTTCCTCACCATCGTCAGTGAAGTCTTTCTTCTTGTAGTAGCGCTCGATTTCTTTTCGATACTCTTGTTTGCTCATCTGCCTGGAGGCAATGCTTACACTCTTCGAAAGGGGAGCCGTCGCACCTTCTCCGATTTCTCTTGCTACTTTGCTCATCTGACCAGGCAGATTACTGATCGTCTCCCCGGCTTCTTTTGCTGTTCCTTCAATTCCTTTAGCCGCCCCTTCAATTCCTTTAGCCGCCCCGCCAATGCCCTTTCCTACGGCTTTTCCCAGGTAACAAACTACTTGACCGATACCATCAAGACCCAGCTTGTCCGCTGCCGCCTTGGACAAATCAATAACCCTTTTTCCATAATATGGTCCTCGATCCGTTACGGTGACCTGGCATGTTCTGCCGTTTGATTTGTTTTCAACCAGCAATTTGGTGCCAAATGGAAGTGTCTTGTGTGCGCATGTCATCTCATGCATGTCGTAACGAGTTCCTGACGCTGTGCGCCTTCCATGGAATTTGCCACCATACCAGGAAGCAATTCCCGAAAATAATTTCTTAAATGGTTGATCTATGTTCGATGCAAATGCAGCATCGGGTGTAACGAGAGAAGATGTGAGCCCGAAAGCCGTCAAGAGCGCGATGCTCTGTGTTTTTTCTCTTTGCATTTCTCAGTCCTCAACACAAATCACGAAAGGGCAGCACCGGATCGGTGCTACGAGGCGACCATGAGATGGACCACGCCGTTTGCGCTTCTTTCGTGTTTCCCTTCGACAAATGAATACAAGCGGTGACCGACACTGCCCATCAGTCGCTCATCTATTCGTCTGTCAGTTGTGGGACAAAGTGGTTTCTGGAAAGTTCCCGCAGCAATTTCGAATTGTCGTCGGTATCCAATCAGCGAAATGATCTCGCAAGACATAATTGCCAGCCTGTAAGGCTTTACGGCAAAAGCATGACTTGTTTGAGTGTCAGTATAAAATCTTAGTTAGCTTTCGATAATGTGCGAATCTGGTTTCAACGAAGAATGCCGAATCTGGTTTCAACGAAGAATGCCAAATCTGGTTTCAACGAAGAATGCCGAACTGATTTCAACCAAGAATGCCGAATCTGACTTCATCGCAGAATGCCGAATCCGATTTCATCGAAGAATGTCGATTATGATTTCAAACTCAGATCAGCAGGTCAGCTCGCCTTTCAATTCCATATCGGCGGCGATAAGCTGGCGCAACTCCAATTCTTCTTCCTCAGAAATTGCGAACGACTCGGAATCGTCTGGAAATTGCTTGCTCTTCACATCGTTTGCATAGCTGACAATGGCATCAGTGCAAAGCTCGGACAGATTGGCATAGCGCCTTACGAAACGCGGTTGGAAATCGGTGAATTTACCAAGCAAATCGTCTGTGACCAAAATTTGACCATCGCAACCATTGCCTGCGCCGATTCCGATGGTAGGAATTTTCATCTCCTCGGTGAGAATGGTTGCCACCGCTTTCGGTACCATTTCCAGCACTACGCTGAAGGCACCTGCTTCTTCTAAAGCTTTGGCATCGCGTATCAGTTTTACGGCATCTTCTGCCGTTTTCCCCTGAACCTTTGTACCGCCGAGCCCATGTATGGACTGCGGTGTGAAGCCTAAGTGACCCATTACAGGAATGCCCATTCCAACAAGTCTTTCGACAATTTCCAAGCTGAGCGGAGTGGCGCCTTCCAACTTGACCGCGTGTGCTTCCGCTTCCTTAATGAAGCGCCCGGCATTTGTGATTGCTTGCGTGACTTCGACCTGATAGCTCATGAAGGGCAAATCGGCGACGACGAGAGCGGTCTTCACACCACGAGTGACCGCACGAGTGTGGTGCAGCATCTCTTCCATCGTTACCGCGTGAGTGGTGCGGTGACCGAGAGCGACCATGGCCAAACTGTCCCCGACAAGGATGACATCGACTCCGGCCCGGTCGACAATCTGCGCTGTCGAATAGTCATAAGCCGTCAGGCAGACGATTTTTCGACCTTCCCCTTTGTACTTCATGAGGGTGTGGGTCGAGACTTGCTTGGTCGATTGAGTGTGTTTGGACATGGTTTTTGTTTCCCTATATGGGCCTAATGATAACCGAAATAAAATCCGGCACAGTAAGCCTTTTTAATACTTGAGAGCCGGTCCGAAAAAGTCGTCTTTAATAACCGCGTTTCTTGAATTCCATCTCGCGGGCGCGCTGTCTGACGTTGTCTTGTTGGATACTGACGATATGGCGCGGGTCGTAAGGATACTTGCCGTCCAGCTCGTGAAACTTCTGATACATCATGCCGGCATCACTGGCCAGCCCCATTTTTTCGAGAATCACGCCCAGGTTGAAATAGGCGGCACCGAAAGTAGGACGTAAAGCTTGCGCCTGCTGATACTTTGCCATCGCACCGTTCAAATCGCCGGAGATTTCGCAAAGCTCTCCCAGGTGCTGAACGGCCTCATAGCATTCGGGATACATCTCGAGAATTCGACTGAATGAGCGTTTTGCGCTTTCATAGTCGCCCTTTTCGATTTCAAATACACCCTTTTTCACGAGCGCTTGCACTTCTGCCATGTCGAAAAGCGGTTCTTTTTTGCGGGCGCTGCTGCGCAAAAATTTCTCCAGGTTCTTAATCTTTGTGAGTGTGAGAACCCTGTCTACGCTGTTTTGCATGGCAGCCGCTTCTTTATATGTATCGACCGCGTCAATACCAAGACCCTTGACCTCAAAACAGGCAGCCTTGTAAAACTTCAATTTGTCGAGCGGAATGGCTGGATATTTCTTGGACTCTGCGTAAACCGGCGTGATCTTTTCTGCTTCTCTCATTGCCAGAATGCAGCGATCCACATCACCGCGGTAATAGCGAACCCGGGCGAATTCGTAGTTGGCGGCTGTAAATTTAGGATCGCATTGAAGCGCCTTTCTGTACTCAGCCTCGGCTGCATCGAATTGCGAGTTGGCGCAGTAAACATTGCCCAGATAATAGTGAATCATCGGGTTTTGAGGGATCAACCTTTCTGCTTCCTGCAGCTTTTCCAACGATTCGGAAATGTCGCAGAGCCCAGACGAATATTTTTGATACATCGCCAGGCCCAAATCTTGCAAGGCATCGAAATAATTCGGATTGCATCTTATAGCGTCATTGAACTGCTCGATGGCGCTGTCCAGATCGCCCTTGTCTCTGAGCATCTCTCCCAGGTGATAATGCGCGTCCGGATACTTTGGATTGGTTTTGATGCACTCTTCGAACGCGCGTTCGGCGTCAAATGTTTTTCCCGTCTTTCTCAGAAAGAGCCCGTAATTGTTCCGGCATTCGACATAGTTGTAATCGAGAGTGAGAGCCGAGCCGAACCAGAGATTGGCATTATAAGTATCGCCGGCTTCGGCGTAGGCTAATGCCAGCATGTGGCAGACTTTCTTGTTGGACGGATCATCGTTCTGCGCCAATTTCAAAAAGTTGACAGCCTGAACATAGTCTCCAAGCTGAAAGGCTTGCTGCCCCTTTATGTAATTCATCGATGCTCGACCGCGATTCACACCTGGCGAGTCCGGATTCATATACTCGCGCTGCGCTATCGCGTGGTTGCCGCTCGATGCCAGAGTTGATAGCACCAAAAGTGCGGCAAATGTTTTCAGAACCGAATTGTTTTTTGACCCTTTATGCATGCGGACGACTGATATCACTCCATCCTCGAAGCCAAATCACATATTACATGAAATGATATAGGCGCGCCTTTATGCCCAGACTTATAGAGCCGGTCCAGTGCCGGCCCGTCCAGGCAAGGGTTGAATCCGGAATCCAACCAGGATATTTGCTCCAGCGCAAAGCCTGCCTCATAGCATCAGATGCGAATCAGACCAAGGGGCGATTTTTATCGGCCTTGTTGTTGCTGCTGTAGCATTGCCTGGCGCTGTTGCTCGGCCGCCATCAACTCTGCTGCTTGCATGCGATTTCGCAGTCTCTGCGACAAGTTCATGTCTCTGTCCGGCAGCATGGCTGTTGCGGTACCGGCAACCACAGGAGTTGCGTTGCGCTGTGCGTACCAGCGCATTTCGTTCTGACGTCCGATCAAGTTGACGGCGCCTTGCTGGAAAGAGCTGCTTAGAGCCGATGCTTTTGCTTTCAGTGAAGGCAGCAAGTCCACAGGTCCATTGGCTCCGACCAGATGCTGAACGTGCGGGTCGCCCGATTCCAAATATAGCTGGCGCATGTGGTCTGAGAACTGAGTGACGAGCTCGTGGGCTTTCTTCGGCTCCATGCCGGACTTTATCAGTTTCAGTTCGGCCGGTAATCCTGAGCCGAATACCTGCGTGATCGTGTAGTCTTGCGTGAATTGCTTGGGATCGCCGACCAGATCCTGCACCTTCTTGCCATCGGCAATGGCTTTGGCCATGGCTTCGCCGAGAGTCTCCATCTTGGCGTAGTTGGTTTTGAGAGGCGGCAGGATGCTCGAGAAAGTCTTTCCTTCCAGCACAGTGAGAGGTGTTTCCATCTGCGCTGAAATCAGTTCGCTGACCACATTGTCCATGGTGTCACGATCGATGACGACCTTCTGACCTGGCTTGTCGAGGTTGTAGAGTTCGTAATCGCCTTTGGTCGAACCTTCACGAGACAAGCGCAGAAGCGACTTGGCTTGAGCTTCGATGATCGGGTCGCCTTTGCCGAGATATTCCATGGTCTTGGCGCCGATGACCATTCTGAGCGCGTCGATTGCGTGCACTTCAAAGCCCATTGGGTTGTCCGGGGTGGCCATTTTCTTGGGGCTGAAGACATTGGAATTTTCCATCAAGCCGCCGTTGCGACGTCCGCCCATGAGCAATCGGGCTAATGCCGCCGGCATGTTGATGCCGGTCCAGGCAGTGCCGATGATGTCGGATGTGTTTTCGTCTCTGGTGGCGCGCAAGTAGCTTTCGATCAAACGACCATTCGTCCACTTTTCGCCGTTGACCAGCAATTCTTTTGGAGTGCCCTCGGGGCTAATGATTGTGGCGACTTCGTTGTATTTCGGTCCTAAGGCTCTCTCTACAGCCTTTGTTAGAACGCCGCCTTCTCCGGATTTATCGAGGAATTTGGCGATCAATCCATTCCAGTCATGTCCGATTTCATGGCCGTAAACTCCAATGGACGTGGCGCGCTCGCCGGTCATGTTGATGGGATATTTGACCAGGTCCGGACCCCAGACCGTGACTTTCTCACCGGTTTTTGGATCTTCTGTGATAATACGGCGCATGGTGTACGGTCCGGCGTTCACTGTTTTGCCGTCGGGAGTTCTGACCAGGTCGGATGAAACAGCAAAGAGTGGCGGTGTTTTGCCTTGCAGGATGGTGAAGGGATCTTTGATGCCGGCTTCTTTCATCGATGCGACAAGGAACGTGAAGAACTCATCGCCGACCAGGTTGAGCTGTTTTGCCAGTGCCTGGTTCGGTCCCAATCCGCCTGCCTGACTTTGGGTGGCGGCGTCCGCAAAAAAGCGGAATAGATCGTCTACTTGAGCAACGTCTTTCGGCGTGTTTACTTCTTTGCCGAGAGCGAACATGGTGTTGGCGGCAGGAATATGTTCCGGTCCCAGAGGGTTGCGCTGGGCATTCGGCACGACAGCAGTGTAGACCTGACCTTCCATCTGCTGCTTGTAAGCAATTACTGCGGTGTCTTCGGCGGTGATAGCGGCACGCTCTTCGGCTGTGACTTTTGCCATCTCCTGCAAATTGGCGACATTGATCTCTGCGTCGGCAGCGGCTTGTTGCGGTGTTTTGTCGTATGGTTTGGTGCCCGGCTTCTCATGCGGCTCGACGACAGTTCCGCCTTCGCTCTTCTTGAACTGTTGACCAGTCCCATGTTCGTCGGCAATTTTTGCCATGCCTTCGGTGAGTCCCATGACTTGCTCTCTTGTTTTCATCATGCCGGCGAGAGCTTCGTCGAGTTTCGGATTGACCAGGTCCGGTACATTCGGCACCGGGTCTTTGGCACCGACTTGCTCGGGGTTGATACCCTTTTTCAGAAGGGCAAGAGTACGGTCGAATCCGTGATATTCGCCGTCAGCTCCTTTCAAGCCGTGGCGATAAACCATATGCGAATCCACAGCTTCTATATGTTGGCGCTGAGCTTGTTCCATAAGAGCTTTAGCTTGCTCGGCAGGAATATTGGCGAGAGGATTCTTGGCGACCGGTTCTTCTTTGGGTTTGAACCGTGATGCCCAATTGTCGATTTTCTCTGTGGTGCGATTGAGGAAATTGCCGACTCTGGATTCATCACTTGTCCAGAATCTCTCTACTTTCTTGTCCCAGGCTGCCAGTTTCGGAGCAATCTCTTTTCCTTCTACCCAGGCGCCCATGCGGCTGGAGTAAGAGTTGGCGGCTGATGCGGCTTCCCCTCCTTCGGCTGCAGGAGCTGTTTTTCCAAATCTGCCAACGACACTGTCGGCCCAGCCGCCTACTGTCTTGGCGGTGCCGACCGGGTTTTCCAAAATCTTTCCTGTGAAGCGCTCGGCTTTTATACCGATATAGCCGCCGGCTGCAGCATCGAAGGCGAACATGCCCATATGATTGCCGAAATTAGTGGCTGCTTGATTCAATTCCTGTCTGTTTCTGGCTGCCGATGCTTCGGAGCCGCCCTGCGCCAGAGCTTTGACGCCGTCCATGACGAACATGCCGCCCATGATGGTGGCTATAGCTGCTCTACCTGCGCCTGTCTTGGGCAGGAATGTGCGCATCGCCACACCGATAGAACCCGCGAAAAGTGCCTTTCCAGCCGCTTCACCCGGGTTATCCCAATAGTGTCCGAGAGTATTGAATACGCCTTCCGGTGTTCTCAGTAGACCCTTTCCGAAGACGGTTCCATAACGCTCAACAGCACCTATATCTTCTGACGGAAGGTTGGCGGCACCTTCGGGAATCGCCCCCTGGAGCATCTGACCTGACAGGCTTAATCTTTCACGAGCCTGGTCGGCGACCTGCTTTCCCTGATTAACCACACCGTTCAAATCCTCGGTGGCATTGACCAGCATCTGATCGCCTAACGTGTTCCCGCCCATTCAGACCTCCAGCGTTTCCGATGTAACCCAGTGTTACGAGAGATTTCAGACAGGCAAGACCGTGTCGCCCGGAAGTCCATTCCGGGTCGCGAGGGAGGTTTTGCTTCGAATTTCCTGGGGGTGAACCTGTGGAAATCGGTCTTAATCCGTGCCGTCACCCATATCTTCCAGCTATTGGGGGTAGCGGCGATTCACTCCTTAAGACTATCTCAGGACGGTACCGCGTGTATATTCGGGAAATTACGGTCGCTTGCGTAAGAATCCCACCCCGACATTAAAATCGGCGTCTGTCATAATTGTGTGCCGTGGCCACAGGCCGATTTAGATCCTGGCGGAATTAGGCGCAGTTGCCGTTTCCCGCCTTATACAACTGATTTAGAGGCGAAAAAGTGGAGAAAAAACCTCAGGGTTCCAGTGGATCTTTGAAAGGAAAAATTTCCAAAGAAGAACTGAAGGACAAAATTAGAGGAGTGATTCTGGCTGCAGCTTGCGGCAACTCGCTGGGCGGCAGCGCAATCGGGCTGAACCATAAAGAGATATTGGCCACAGCCGGCTCGAGCCTCAGGGATTTTGTCCCCGGTCTTACACGCAGCGTCCTTCCCGATCATAAAGCGGGCGAGTGGCTGCCCGAGACTTACCTGGCGGTCAATCTGGCTGATTCCCTTATCAGCGCTGGTGGAAAGTACAACCGCAGCGATTTGAAAGAAAGATTCGTGGCTCTGCTTTCGGACGAGGCCTTTCTCAGCTCCGGTCCGAGCGCACAACTGCTAAAAGGATTGCGCCGCATGGCCGACGGGGTTGCGCCTCCGGACAAGAGTGCCGGCGCCCTGCACGTTTCTGCCGCTTCCAGAGCCTTTCCCTGTGCGTTGCTGCCGGATACGGATGAAGGTACCAAGGCTGCCGATATGGCAGTAGAGCAGGCTCAGCTCACGCATTTGGACAAACGTGTCTATGCCGCCGCAGCGGTTTTGGCTGACAGTGTCGGATTTTTCTTACGCGGTCATAAGCTCGATGAAGAAGAGCAAGTGCGCGAGTACGTAAAGAGGCAATACGATATCGCGGAGAAAATCGACCCGCGTTTTGCGGAAGCCTGGGATGACGTCGCTCCGGATCTCGACTATATGAATCCGGCCGATCAATTACCCTATTCACTTTTGAATATTGGTCATGAAGTAAACGAATTGGTTCCGACAGCCGTCGGCATATTCCTTATCTTCAGACATAACCTCGAAGAGGCTATCTGTCATGCGGCAGTGGCAGGCGGTGAGACCGATACTCTGGGCATCATCGTCGGCGCTCTGGCGGGCGCTTATCACGGTGCTTCTCAAATTCCCGAGCGTTGGCTGAGCAAAATCGCCAATCGTGAAAGATTGGAGGAGATTGCCGAGAAACTGTTCGATATCTGGCCTTAGCAATTTGTTTTCGTATTCAAGAAATGGAGGAGTGTTAGATGACGGCTTCAGTGTCTCCTGAAAAGGAAGGACTCAAAAATATCCTGGCCGATAGAGTGGCTCTGGTGACCGGTTCCGGTCGCGGCATCGGTAAGGCGATTGCAACAGTCTTAGCGCAGCATGGAGCCAAGATTGTCATCAGCGATATCAATGTAGAAACATCAGACGGCACCGCCGAGGAAATGGTCAAAGCCGGTTTTCAGGCTGTGAGCTGCCCGGCTAATGTCACCAATACCGAAAGCATCGACAAGATGGTCGAATCGGCCATGGAAAAATTCGGACAAATCGACATTCTGGTCAATAATGCCGGGATCACCCGCGACAATCTTTTATTGAAGATGAGCGAAGAGCATTGGCAAGCGGTAATCGATACCAACCTGACTTCTGCTTTCAAAGTAACTCAACCGATCGTCAAAATCATGTCCAAGCAACGCTATGGTCGGATTATCAATATAGCGTCGACTACCGGTGTTCATGGAAACTTCGGCCAGTGCAACTACGCCGCCGCCAAGGCCGGTCTCATCGGTTTTACAAAGACTGTCGCGCTTGAATACGCCAAGCGCAATATCACCTGCAATGCCGTGGCGCCAGGTTTCATCGATACCGATATGACCAAAGCGTTGGGTGAAAAAATCATAAACTCGTTCGTTGAAAAGATTCCGGCAGGCCGCATGGGAACGCCGGACGACATCGCTCGCGCTGTGCTTTTCTTTGCCGGACTGGGCGATTACGTGACCGGAACGGTTATGGAAGTCAACGGCGGTTTGTATACCTAAATAGTTTGGAAGGGTCCGGGGCGATGCCCCGGACGGTTGTGTCAGGGCGCCGGTTTTTGCTGAATTAGTTTGTGTTTACAACGCAAGTTCGACACGTAAACGAATCTACAAAACCGTGACCACCTTAATGCCGACGTGCTATCCTAGGTGCCCTTGGCACACAACCTTTGGTTGAATTGCCGCTTAGTTTTGTGTGCGTTTCTATTTGATTTAAGGGGGTTGTAGGACACATGGAAGAGAAGGAAGCCTTCGAACGAGTCAAGAAGGTTGCTGTGGCACAGCTTAACGTCAACGCTGACGAAGTGACCATGGAAGCGAGCTTCACGAAGGACCTCGGTGCTGATTCCCTCGATACCGTCGAGCTGGTAATGGCTCTCGAAGAAGAATTCGGAATGGAAATTCCGGACGAGGATGCCGAAAAAATCACCACCGTTGGCGAAGCAGTTAAGTACATCGCTCAGCACGTTTAATAACGACTGTTGAAGTCGACTGTAAACAGTCAATTCGGCACCGGATTTGATGGCGCAGGCAGGGACGATGTCCTCTGTCGTGTCCGAACCCGTTGCCGATTTTGACAACTATATATGTATCGGCGTGGCGGCGTGACCAGGATGACCAAAGAGCGAGTTGTAATAACAGGCATAGGCGTAATCAGCGCAGTAGGCAGCGGCAAAGATGCCTTCTGGGACGGTATTGTCAATGGACGCTCTGGGGTCAAACGTGTCACCAAAGTGCCCGAGAAACTTCAGGCCGCTTGCAAAATCGCAGCCGAAATCACTGATTTCGATGTGACCCAATACATGGATCCCAAGCAAGCACGCCGCGCTGACCGCTTCATTCAGTATGCGGTTGCCGCATCCAAGCTGGCTGCAGAAGATGCCAAGCTGGACATGACCAAAGAGAATCCTGAAAGAGTGGGTGTGGCAGTCGGATCCGCAGCTGGCGGTTTGCAGTCGCAAGAAGACCAGATCCGCATTCTTCACGACAGAGGACCGGATCGCGTTTCTCCTTTCACAGTGCCGCTCTTCATAGTGAACATGCCGG
>CAZBOX010000078.1:0-22996 GCA_964493595.1 uncultured Candidatus Obscuribacterales bacterium
AACGTGTCATAACTCACTCAGTAACCGAAGAAAGGAATCCAGGAGAACATTGCCCAAAGAACAATGAAGAAGAAGCAAACAATAAGAAAGAGCGGCGGCGGACCTTCGCCGATGCGGTATTCAGAGACAACTTCATAATGCTCGTCTACCGAGGGCGCGGCTGCTGCAGTTTTTGCAACTGCTGCGGGTTTGGTCGCGGGTTTTTCTTCGGCAGACTTTTCTGCCTTAACCTCGTCCCCATTGTTCTTCACTTCTTCAGCCATTTCCTACCTCTTTGTGCGCAAATCTTTACTTGTTAGCCGTCGATGCACTGAGCCTGATTTTTTCAACGGCTGCCAGCGCCTTTTGACCGGTAGTGTTGTCGTCGCCGTCATCCAACATATCGAACTTGACGTCTTCCATGTTTTCAAACTCACCGTTTTTGAAGGCCCACAAGATCGCTACGAGGGCCATCACAAAAAACAGTATGCAGATGAAGAAGGCCACGTATATTCCAGAACTCAGACCTTGCTGGTTGAGAATGCAATTAGGGCACATCTAGTGGCCTCCTTCTTTTGTTGCGGCGCCGCCAGTGGTGGTACTGGAATTGGTGCCTTCCGAAGACGAAGGTGCTGACGGTTGCGGCATCTGATGCTCGGACGGGCTCATATTGTCCCCTTCCGTCTGATGACCATGTCCGCCGTGGTGAGGCTCGTACTGCTGATTAGACAGTTTCGGCAGGCGGATGTCTTCTACCTTGTTGACCTGGTTGACATTGTTGATTGTCACTTCTTGGTCTTGCGGCAGAGTCTTCAGGTATGCAACCAGATACCAGCGTTGCTCTTCGGTGAGCGTTTCGGCCCAGCGAGGCATGCGGGTGCCCACAACCCCTTCGGATGTTCTGTAGAACCAGAACTCGTCAGAGTATTGCTTGTAGTACGGGCGGCTGAAATTGGGTGGCTTTTTCTCGAGTGAGAGCGCATTCGGACCGTTGCCGTAGCCTTCAAGACCATGGCACACAGCGCAGTTTTGCGTGTAGATACCGCGACCGGCATTAGCGCTGGCGCTGGCATTGGTGTCAACAGTCTTGCGATTGTGCAGGGCGACACCGGCCGGCGTTGTTGTCCTGTATTCGTCCGGAGCCTCTACGAAATCTTTCACTTCGCGGCGGTTACCCAGACATTGCAGGTAAGCGACCAGGTCGTTCATGTCGCGCTCAGATAGATAACTGAAGCTGGGCATGATCGAGCCGGGCTTGACTGCACGCGGTTGAATCAAGTGAGCTTTCTGCCATTCCGAGGCCATGCGTCCCCCCTCGTTAGTGAGGTCGGGACCGGTACGTGCAGTACCCAATTGGTGAGGTGTTTCCCAGATGAAGTCACCGGCTTTGACCAGAGGACCATAGCCTCTGTCCTGAAGACGGGTGAATTGGGTGTGGCAATAGAAGCAGCCTTCTCTCACGTAGATCTTCCGACCGCGGGCAGCATCTGCCACGTTGGAAGGGACTTTCGTGTAGTCGTTGCTTCTGTGCTCTTTATCGGTTGGATTGAAGAGCACCATCGGCAGAAGCACTGTCGAGAAGATGATGATGAAGAAGGTGGTGACGATACCGATAGCGCCTAAACGATAACTGTGCATTACGCTTTCACCTCCGCTGCCTTAGCTGCCTTCGCAACTGATTCGGCAGGTTTTGTGTAGAGCGTCTTCCAGACGTTGTACGCAAACAGCAGTTGTCCCAAGACAATCATGATTCCACTAATGCCTCTAAAGAACCAGTAAGGTCTGATTTGCAATCCCCACTGATCGACTGGAATGCCCATTGCCCAACCAGCCGACTGAATCAAACCGGCAATAGTCAGTGACGTCATCATCAAGAGGAAGCCCAGGAATTTCAGCCAGTAGTGAGCGCGGATCAAGCCCTGGCTGTAGAACTCTTTGCCCGTCAGCTTCGGCAAGGAGTAATAAATTGCCGATGTGAGGATGAAGGAGAAGGTTCCGAGCAGTGCCAGGTGGGCGTGTCCGACGACCCATTGTGTGAAGTGCAGATACCAGTTGACCCAGCGCGTAGCTTGGAATGGACCCTGAACGCAAGTGACCAGGTAGAACATGCAAGAGGTCACGGCGAAGCGCAGCGGCAGATCGGTTACTGCCTGACCCCAGCGACCCTTCATTGTCATGAAGAAATTGGTCAAGACTGTGAGTACAGGCACTAAAAGGAATATTGAAGAGATGATGGCGATGGCTTTCAGCCATTCAGGAACAGGCGATTGTGTGATGTGGTGGGTGCCTGTCGGTGCGTAGAAGAGGGCGATTCCCCAGAAGCCCAACATCGACAAGCCGTGGCTGTAAAGCGGAGCTTGGGTGAGGCGGGGAAGCAGGTAATACATCATGCCTACGCCGACGGTGGTGAACCACATACCAAGGATGTTGTGGCCGTAGAACCAACCGACAATCGCATCATTAAGACCGGGCAGGGCGACGAAGGTTCTCTGACCGATGATCCAGACGAGTGGGAACCAGAAGAGCGAGCCGAGGAAGTACCAGAGCGTCACATAGAGCTTCTTGACCCTTCTGTTCAGAATGGTCATGTAGATATTCAGCGCTACGAGAACCAGAGCTACTGCGACAAGCACGTCTAGAATGGCGCCCAGTTCTGCGTATTCTCGGCCTTCGGTGTTGCCGTTGACGAGGGTGCAGAAGGCGCCGACCAGTACGAGGTTCCATGCCCACATGGTCATATTGCCAAGTCTCTCAGACCACAATTTGGTCTTGCAGAGATTCGGAACCATGTAGAAGATGGAGCCGACATATCCCATCGAAAGCCAACCTACGGCAACCGCATTGACGTGGAACATCCGCATATGCGGAAAAGCCAACTGCGGTACGTTTTTGACCAGATCGGGCATGGAAAACTCCAAGCCGCCGATCATTCCTGCTCCCATGCCCCACAGTGACCACCACAGAGCGGATAGGAAGAAATTACGACTGGCGCTGCCCTCTTTATTGCTGAAAAGCTTGTCTGCAACAGAACTCAACTTGGACACCCCATATAGGCGCTAGGCCGATAGCGAAAATCCCATCAGAGCGCCCCAAGGGCTGCCAATTTGGCAAAAGCAGGTTTTTGGGAAACCACTCTTAAAAGAGATCTTCATGACGCAGCGCCAATTTTAGATTAATGACATCCGCCTCAAAGGTGCGTTGTTTGATGATTTTTCACACACTTTTTCTTTAACCTACGAAATTACGTCGTTAAAAACGAAGCGAAAATATTCTTTCTTTCGATACAAACCGTAATGTGTTTGCCAAGCTGCTATGAAGCTTTCAGGCACTTAAAGTTGTCTTTCACTATTGGGGTTATTTCGCATATCTTTCATGTTCGAAGTTGATATCGAATTAGCTTGACCCCACTACCTTATGTAGGGGCGAATTTTTCAAGGTCCGTTCGGCAATCGGCAAGCTCCCCTTTTAAACCCTCAGGACTTGCTTTCGCTATCTTCTTTAATGATGTTGTCCGAGGGTTCTTTTAAGGCGGTCACGTTTTCCTGCTGACGCTCTTTCTCGAGCCTCTCCTTTTCGAGTCTCTCCCTGCGCTCCAGCGCTGCCCTTTCTTTGTTTCGCTTCTTTTCTTCTGCTTCAGCGACTGCTTCCGGGCGCAGATCAATTGAATTGTATTGATTCATGGCTTTCAAAGTGCCATCGTTAATCCAGGTGAACAAGCACTTCTTGGCCAGTTCTTGCGTTTGTGCCAGCAGTTCTTGTTGCGCTTCCGGTATGCGAGACAGAACGAAAGACGCTCTTCTGTCGCCGCCTGGGTCGGGTCCGACACCGAATTTCAGCCGGACAATCGAAGTATCTCCTCCCAGGCACTGAATGATTGATTCCACGCCGTGCTGCCCTCCGGCTCCTCCTCCATTCTGTACTCTCAATTTGCCAAGCGGAAGCGCGACATCGTCATGAACGACGATGAAGGACGAAACAGGCAGTTTGAACCATTGTTTGACGGCGATCAGGCATTCTCCGGAAAGATTCATATATGTCATGGGCTTGACGAGCATGATCGTTTTGCCGCGGTATGCGAACTTTGAAAACTCGCATTTCAGGCGGCTATTGAGAGAAGGCTCCGCACCATTTGCAATACCAATCGCGTCAACGATCATGAAACCCATGTTGTGACGGGTGCGCGCATACTCTAGACCGGGGTTGCCCAGTCCGACTATCACTCTTGTGTCGTTTCCGTTATTCTCGTCAGCCATCTTTAATCTGTGTAATGAGGGGCACCTGGGAAGCCCATTCCCCGCCTCTACTCTTCGGACCGGGCGACCGGGCTTATGAGAAACAATATTAATAGATAGAACGCACTTGGAGTTTGGGCAGCGTTTAAACTATAAAATTATCGTGCGCACACACACATTGTCGCGCTTTTCCGATTGATAACGAGCACTCCCACGCAGACCCAGAGTTAAAGGCATGACTGAAAGCGAAGCCAATTTCCCCTATCTTCCTCACACCGAAGCCGAGCGCAAAGAAATGCTCAAAACCATCGGAGTGGCGTCATTTGAAGAGCTCATCAAGCATATTCCCGAGAAGCTGAGAGCAAAAGCGCTCAACTTGCGCAGTGGATTGAGCGAACAAGAATTGGCAAAAGAAGTCCAGGCGATATCCAATCGTAATATGCCAGCCTCGCGCCAAGCCAGTTTCCTCGGCGGCGGTTCCTACAGAAGATATGTTCCGGCAATTGTCGGCAATATTCTCTCGCGAGGAGAATTCTCAACCGCCTACACTCCCTACCAGCCGGAAGTCAGTCAAGGCACGCTGCAAGCCATTTATGAGTTTCAGACTGCAATTTGTCTTTTGACTGGAATGGAAGTAGCCAACGCTTCTATGTATGACGGTCCTACAGCTCTTGCTGAAGCATGCTTGATGTCGAGCCGTTTGACGACGAAAGAAAAAATCGTTATCGCCGCTTCAGTCAATCCGGAATATCGAGAAGTTACTCGCACTTATTGCCATTCATGCGGTCTCGATTATCAAGAATCTCCGCTTTCCGGTGCCAGCGCAGATTTGGATAAGCTGAACGTAGACGCTGAAACGAGCTGCGTAGTTGTTCAATATCCGAATTATTTCGGATGTCTTGAAGATCTCGAAGCAATCTCCAAGAAAGTCCATGATGCCGGCGCTCACCTGATTGTCGTGTCTGAGCCGATTTCGCTTGGATTGCTTACTGCCCCCGGTGATTTCGGAGCCGATATTGTCGTCGGCGATGCTCAGCCTTGCGGCAATTCTCTTTCGTTTGGCGGTCCATCAGCTGGTTATATGGCTACCAAGAAGGAATTTATTCGCCAGTTGCCGGGACGTCTCTGCGGCGTGACCGTGGACAATCGGGGACAGAGAGCCTTCACGCTGACGCTGCAAACACGCGAGCAACACATTCGCCGCGCTAAAGCCACATCGAACATTTGTACGAACCAGGCATTGAATGCACTGGCCATGCTTGTTTATATAGTCAGCGTCGGACCGGTTGGTTTGAAAGAGCTGGCCAATATAAGTTTGCAGCGTGCTCACAGCCTCAAAGATCGTTTGACTGCTGTTGACGGGATTGAAGCTCCCTTTGCTCAGCCGTTCTTCAACGAATTTGTGATCAAGACGACCAAACCATCCGCGCAAGTTCTCGACGAATTGAAAGCGCACGGAATTCTGGGTGGTATCGATCTTTCATTCTTCTATCCGGAACTGAAGAATCACTTGCTCGTCTGCGTCACAGAAATGAACTCCGCTGAAGACCTGGATCGATATGTATCGGCCATGGAGAGCATTATGAAGGGCGACTTGAAAACCCGTGACAAGGAGGCTGTCGGCACTGCTTCGGCAAAAACCGGCGGTAGATAAAAGCTAGTACAGAGCGAAGCCTGTATAATCGACACTGTCTAATTTTCCAGTTCGAGGCAATATCCACTCCATGGAGCCACCTGAATCAGTCACTTCGAAGCGCCCCGAAACGCTTTACGAATCGAGCGAAGGCAAGCAAGAAGGGCGTCAAGCCGTGGAGCCGGCAAGCACCTCGTCCAACGGGAATTCACCAACATCAACATCGGGCTCGCAAGACGTGTCGAATTCAGCCAATAGTAGTGAATCGTCAGGATCGCCCGTGGTCTCTGTAGTCAAAGAGATAGTCGAGCTCGTCGTAGTCACGCTCGTTCTTCTTATCGTCATTCGATTTGCTCTGGCCGAGGCTCGTTACATTCCTTCCAGCTCAATGGAGCCGACGTTGCAAATCAACGATCGCTTGCTGGTAGAGAAAGTCTCTCACCATCTGGGAAAACCGATTCAGCGCGGCGATATTCTCGTCTTCTATCCACCACCGATCGAGATGGGCGGGCAGGATTTGAAAAATGATCCTCTGACTGTGCTCGGTCGCCTGACCGGTCTGCCTTTTCTGCCTTACGAGCCAGCCTTTATCAAGCGTGTCGTGGGTCTTCCTGGCGATCACATTCGCATCCAGAAGGGTGAAGGTGTCTACATCAATGGACAATTGCTCGACGAGGGCAGTTACGCCAAAGAAACGCCCAACTATGACAGAAATGTTCTGGGTGACATCGGCGGTCCTTCATCTACAGGCAAAATGATCAGACCCTTCGGAGACGAAGCCAGAGCCAATGACCCGATTATTGTGCCGGCCGGACATCTTTTCATGATGGGCGATAATCGCAATAATTCTGAAGACAGCCACGTCTGGGGCTTTTTGCCGCAAGACCGGGTAATAGGCAGAGCCTGTTTGCTTTTCTGGCGTTGGATTGCGCCGCCTCGTTTTCCTCATATTCCCGAAGAATAGGTAAGCGCCAATATTGGCGGTTTTAGCCAGATTTCGCCACTTATACTCGACAAGAGACAGAGCCTCAAAACTCAATATTTAGGCAATATCTGTCTTTTAAATATGCAACTGGGTATATTGGTCTAGGCTCCAGCCCCCGATACTTCCCAAAACCGCCAAGGCGTACAAATTTCAGCGCTTTGGGCGCATAGAAATACTGGGGACTCGGGCTCGACAAAGTAACGGCAAATCCGGCTGAGGTAGCGTGACAAATGGCGAAGGACCCTAAAGGGAAGGCATCAAAAGCGGGCAAAGCGCAAACTGCTGATAAAGCTAAGAAGAGCGCCAAGGCACCTGTGGTGCACGAACATGTTGCCTCAGACTGCGCGTTGGCAGCAGGCGTGCCCGGACACGATGATGTCGAGTCGCGTGCCGATGCACTGAATAAGTTCGAAGCCGAACTCAATAAGCGAGAAGTCGAGCTAATCGAGCGAGAAATCAAATCGCTCAGACAACAGGAAGAGCTTGATCGTCTCCGCCCCCTTTCCGGTCTTTACCGCGTGGTCAGGGCGATGGCGAGCGAACGCCGTCTTGATTCGCTGCTCGATGTGATCACCAGAGAGACCCAGGTGATGCTCAAATGCGATCGCTGTTCTGTCTTTGTTCTGGATGCTCAAGCAGCCGAATTGTGGACTCAAGTTGCACAAGGTTTGGTCGGGCATCGCATGATTCGCATTCCTGTAGGCGGCAATAGCATAGTCGCCGAGTGCGCTCGTACAGGACGAATGATCAATATTCCTGACGCCTATCAAGATCCGCGCTTCGATCCTGCAGTCGACCGTAATACCGGCTATCAAACATCGAGTGTACTTTGCGTTCCAATGCTCGCACGCGGTGGTGAAGTAATCGGTGTATTCCAGGTTCTCAATAAATTCGATGGACCCTTCACCAACGAAGATGAAGACTGGCTGGAAGGATTGACCGCTGTTGCCGCCGGATTGATCGAGCAAGCCCAGGCTTACGGTGAAATCGAGAGATTCGTCGATAAGACCCTCGAAACACTGGCGCAGACCATCGACCAACGCGACCCGCTCACGGCTGGTCACTCTATTCGTGTGACCAATTACAGCCTTCTTGTTGGTCAAGCAATGAACGTACCGGACGATGATATCGATGTGTTGCGTTATTCAGCCATGATGCATGACTATGGAAAGATAGGCGTCCCAGAGAAGATTCTCTGGAAGGATGGTCGTCTGACGCCCGATGAGTACGCTACCGTACAAAAACACGCAAGCATAACCTATGACTTGCTCTCCAATCTTCCGTTTACTCGCCGTCTGCAAGACGTGCCTTTCGTCGCTTCTTGCCACCACGAAAAGGTTGATGGATCCGGCTATTACAGAGGTCTGAAAGGCGAAGACATTCCTTTCCTCTCGAGAATTATCGCTGTAGCCGACGTCTTCGATGCATTGACTTCAAAGCGTCACTATCGCAATCGAATGCCTATCGAGAAGGTCTCTGAAATCATGTACAACGGCAAGGACAATCATTTCGATGCGTCCTGCGTCGATGCCTTTTTCCAGTTGCCCTCGCACCGAGTCATCGCTGTTCTCGAATCAGAGCGTGAGCGAGCAGCGTCATTCGATGCCGATTTGTTCAAGAGTTTGAGCTGGCAAAGGCTGGTGGAACTTGTCTCTGGTGCGCATCCAAAGCGCGGCGAAGAAGGCATTGCCGAGGTTTTCGATCGCATATACAATGCCGGATTGCCTGCTGATTATCAATCGCTGGACTAATTTTTGCGCTCAGTTGACGGTCACTCTGCCGCGCGATAGATCCGGCCAATTTACTTGTCTTACCGAGAGATTCAAATCTTCCAGTTTGACCGCTTTACCTGCGGGCAGCGGCATGAGCTCGACTGTAAGATGGTCTGCACGCCCTCTGACAATATCGAGTGGATAAACAACTTTGATGCCGATAGCAGATGCTTGCTTGCCGTCCAACACGACCATTTGAGTGGCTGATGGAAAGCAGATTGAGAGTGGCTTTGGCTGCCCTTTGCTGTCTAAATATAAATCGCCGCTTGACCCATTCTCTTTACCGCTCAGACTGACTCGAATGACCGCTTGGGCTGTGCTTTCAGCTGCTAATCGTCCTTTCAGTTCAATAATTGCATGTGTCGCCTGCTTTTCTGCATTGAGAGCAACGTCTGCATAACAGCTCTTTTCGAGTTTCAAGAATTGTCCCGGCTTTTCACCTGAATTCTCCAGTGCAATTTTTTTCGCATCTGTCACGAAATTGAACGAGCCGAGCTGCATTGTCGCTGCGGCTGGTTTGAAAAGACTCTCTTCGTTCGAATAACCAGTGGCAAGCAGAATACGCAGGCGCCCGTTTTGAATACCAGGAGCAGAACTCAAATCATCATTCGCTTGATTTGACTTCTTAGATGTCAGAAATGATCGTGATGGTGCTTGTGTAATGAAAGTGACCCTGGGACGCCAATCTAGAGATTTAGCATCGATGAAAATGCGGCTGTGGCTCAAGTATTCATATGAAGGTGCTTCGCCTCTCGGTGTTTCTAAATAGTCACCATATATGGTTAATGGTTGTTCCGGAACTCCGGAAACAGAAATTCTATTTTTGCCGCCGAAATTTATAAAGTCAATCGGGATCGGCACTGCACGCCACTGTCTGACTTTTTCGGGCGCGACTTTTATAACTGATGCCAGCTCCTCCAAAAATGCGAGCAAGTCGAATTTCCGTTGGTAAAAATGATAAACGCTGCTGGGAATTTCGTGAATTTCATGGCCGTTGAAGGTAATGTGAGAGCGAGCAATTTCCTTTTCGCAATCGATTAGTAGCAAGGCCCAACTGGGTTTTTCGTCTGAGTTCCCGGCACCCTTGACCGCAGGCATATCAATTTCTCTGGTTGCTATTGCTTCACTCGATAATTTTGCTACCAGGTCGGCGCTGCTCGCTTCTCTCAAGAGAGACAAGGTCGTTATTACGCTGAAGCAAACAAGTGTAAGAGCAGAAGCTGCTTTTAATGGTTTGTCACTGACTGATGCGCACTTGTACAACCAGTACATCAGGAGGCTTATCAGTGCAAAATAGCTGACTGCAAGTATGATTGAGACGGCTGTCGGATTGCCGATATATTGCAGAACGTCCGCCACTCGCGCCAGATTGGCTAAGAGCGTGAGAAACAAAGCCGTGATGGTGAGTCCAATTACAGCGGTCCTTTTGTTCTTCTTACTCCCGAAAAACCAGGCTAGAAGAACTGTGCACAGAGGCATTGCCGTAAATCCATATCGGGGAATTCCCTCGAAGGCAACATAGATCAAGTGTCCTGCCAGCGCAAGAAAAATAATTGGTACTGAGTCATTGCCGCGATTCTGAGAATCTTTGTTGTCTGATCTCTTTGACTTCAGAGAATTTAGAAGCAGAGCGAAAGCTGCGGCTATTGCCGGTATTGAAAGAGCACCGAACAGTTGATGCAGGTATCTAATAGAAATCGGGTTTGGCAAAATTGCAGCTCTTCGAAAATCGTTCCAGGGCTCGGCAAAGAGCCTGGCCATCTTTCTTATGTTTAAATCCAGGTGAGCGGGAGGATTTTGCAGAAACAGCGCTATTTCTACTTGGGCCGCGCTCTTCATCGCTACTATATCGTCTGCCGCCGGGGCAGTCGGCAAGCAGCCCAATCCATCATTTATCAAATTGTTCGCGACAATGGCATTCAAAACCGGCATGCGCTTGGGCAAAATACAGACTGTTCCTGTGGTCTCTTTTGTAAAAACCCAAAATGGAATCATGGAAACTAAGGTCGCCAATGCGAAAGCAATAATACCGGCGAATGCCGTATTTCGCCTCAGCGAGAGGAACAAGAATGCACCAGGAAGAAGGATGCAAAAGATCAAAACCGGTTTTGTCAGCAACAAAAAAGCAAAGAACACGCCGGCGTAGAACATGGAGATGACGGTTATAAAACCTCTGTCTCCACTGCTTTTGACGATGGAAAAGCAGAGCAATATGGTGAGCAGAAATAATGCGCTTATTGTTTCTGTGCCCAGTCTTTGTGCGGCGATGAGAGCGGGTGGATAAAGAGACCAGAAACAGCCGGCGAGAAATGAGAGGGTTTTGTTTCCGGTAGCACGCCAGCTCAGGATGAAAATCAGCCCACAGACAGCCGCCTGCAATAGGCTTGTGAGCAATGCAAGCGCGTTGAGCTCGCTAATTTTAAGCGACTCTGCTGCAGCAATTGCTCTTGCCGTTACTGCAGGAAAAACCGGACCATCCAGCATGAGCATTTCCGCAAGCCGCTTCTGTTCTGCTTTTGCGCCGTCTAGAGAAATGTCTTTTTTCTGGTTGATTTCTAAGATCGTCTGTGCCGTATTTAAATAGACGCCTGAATCAAACAGCTGAACCAACCTGCTGTCGCCGCGTCTGAATGCTTTATCCGTTGTAAGAGCGGTTACAAAAAAAGAAAACAGAACAAGCACGCCGATTAGAGCGATAAGTATGTAACCGCTGGTTCTCTTCTTTTCAGTGTGTGAATTTGCTAGTTGCATAGAATTCGGCGCTTTTAGAGGCGCTCCAGACGTAAGCTTGCCGAATCTTCAGACAAAATACATGATATGCGCTCAATCCACTGATGGTAATCAAGTTCTACAATGTCAAACTATCTTGACGGAGCTGCGCATTTCATTGTCCAAATATTTCCGAGGCTGGTCGTTGTGGGGTTTTAGACTACTTCAGGCCTTAGTGCTGATTATTGCTTTCTCGTCTGTAGTTCAGGCTGAGACCGGTGCGGGTGCCGTCGCTTCAGTGACAAGTCAGAATAAAATTCAGAAATCCAGCCCCAGTGCAGCGGATAGCGGCTCAAGAGTCAAACCGGCGCCTATCGCATCGGAATCATCTATCGAAGGCGATGAGGAGCAGCCTCTCGATGACGGTAGTCAAGATATGAATACGCCTTTGCCTGAAGGCGAAGCGCAGATGCGTGTCCGCATCTCCGTGCCTCATCAGGTGCGCGCCACCAGCATGATCACGCTCTATCCTTATCCTCCCAGACCGCCGAAATTGATAAAAAATATCAACAAGATTGACGATAAACCAAAAGGCATCCGCCAGCAGTTGCTCAATCTCGGATACAGCAATCGCTCGTCGGATTCAAAATTGTTTCCGCAAGCCGGCTGGCGCTGGAAATACATCTTGAAGGCGGCCCTGGATAAGAGTGGCACTCGCCAGCCCACCAACATTGTTACCATGTATCCATGGACATTCAAAATGGTTCCGTATGTCCAGGCGGAAATTCGCCGAATCAATGAAATCGAGGCCGACCGCAAGGCGCGCTACCAAGCGGCTATGCAAGATTTTGAAGAGAATGGCGCTGAGTTGGAAAATGAAGCATCTCAAAAGGGACTGTCTCCCATAGAAATCAATTTGAGACGAGGAGCGACAAGATTACTCTCAGGAGAAGCGACAGTCGCACCGGGTACTTGGTATGTAGTAGCGGCGCACAAAGCGGCCAATTTGAAATTTTACTGGCAGATTCCTATTTCCATATCGGCAGGAGAGCGCCAGACAGTGCAACTCACGCAGACTAATGCCCTGGTAATTGAAGGGGCTTGGTAATCTGTCCTGATTACGTAGTTTTGGTCAGCTCGTGAATGATGACCTGCACAGTCGGTTTGGCCTGCAATTTTGCTCTCAGTGATTTCGAGACAGAGTCGCGAATTTGCGAACGCAATTGAGCGACATCGATGGGCGGTGCATCTTTTCTTGCACGGGCAATAAGCTCATGTATATTGCCTTTCAACTCATCCTGCATCTCTTCCCATTCTCTTGAAAGAAGAAAACCGGATGCTCCCGATTCGATAGTCGGTCCGCTCAAAAGTTCGCCTACACCGTTTACAACGAGAGACACGGTGACCACACCTTCCAGGCTCAGTGAGCGTCTTTCGTTGACTGAGAAAGTGGTAACTCGTTCTCCTTGATCACGATTGAACAGGACAGCTTGCGCTTCAATTGTTCCTATCATCGCGGCAACGCCGTTATCAATTTCTAGAATTTCGCCGTTCTTGAGCGGGAAAACGTTTGCCTGTGCGATGCCCCAGTCCATCGCTAATTGCGCATGGTGCATGATATGGCGTCCTTCGCCAATCGCAGGAACAAAATATCTTGGCTTGGTGATCGACAACATCAGTTTCAATTCTTCGCGGCTGGCATGCTTTGGCATGTGTACGCCTTCGTGCTTGCCATATACGACTTGCACACCGCGCGCCAGAAACTTGTCGAGTATCTCAGACATCTGTCGTACTCTTCCGGGGATGATGTCGGCGCTGTATATGACCGTGTCCCCTTCTTTTACGGTCAGATCTTCGTTGCGTCCGTTGGAAAGCTCTCGCATCACTTCCATTGGATCGCCTTCACAGCCGGTAGCGATGACGAGAATCTGCTTGTCTTTGAGTTTGCCTAAATCTTCCAGAGAGGCTTCGATAGAACGGTCGTAATTGAGATTGCCTGTCAAAGCTCCCGACAAGGCTGTTCTAATCAGGGTTTCGCCAATAATGATCACCTTGCGATCATTGGCTTTGGCCAGATCGCAAAGTATTTGCAGCCGATGGGTACTGGTGCCCGGAATCACGACGATTACGCGAGATGGAGCACTGGCAATATGTTTGCTCAGACCGGCCAGCACCGACCTTTCGGATGGCGTATATCCGTGGCTTTCGACGCCGGCAGAATCACTGACCAGGAGCAAAACACCCTGGTCGCCAACTTGCGCCAGGCGGCCTACATCCAGTAAGCGCTTGTCGACGGGGGTCTGGTCGAGTTTAAAACTGGACGTATAAATAATGTCACCTTCCGGGGTGCCGATTCTCAAGGCGGCAGCATCGGCGATGGCATCATTTACTTTGATCCACTCGACTTCAAATGGTCCGATTTGGTAGGGATATCGCCATTCAATAGTGTCTATTTCGGGGAAATTATGGGTGGTTTTTTCCTTTTCCTGCCGTTCGATAAGCGATTGCGTAAGCATCGCGGACACGAATTGAGGAGCCATGATGCGCGGGACCTTTAGATGATTGAGCAGGTAGAAGACTCCGCCTGAATGCTCTTCATGTCCATTCGTGAGCAGCAAAGCCAAAATTTTGTCGGCATTGGCTTCGAGGAAATTGGTGTTGGGAAGCAAGAGGTCTACCCCTGGCAGCCCTTCTGGCGGGTAGGCAACCCCGGCATCCACAATCAATATTTCGCCGCCGTAGGTAATTACCCACAGCACTTGTCCCAGCTCACTTTGCCCGCCAAGAGGAATGACTGAAAGACTGTCATATTTAAGGTCGGCGCCGCCGGTTACGATATATGCCACTTTTCATCCGATACGTGTGGAGTTTCAAGACGCACTGACAGGCTCAGCCGTTTAGAGAGGCTTTCCCGCAAGGGAGCCTGGCAAATGAGGGAACTATTCGGTTTTTTCCTGTCTATAAGATTGTACGCGCTCAGAGCGCTGTCTGCACCCTTATGACAGCGATCACTTTATCGAATGTTGGCTTTGATATCGTTTCACTCCCCAAGAGCGTAAAATCAGACATTGGACCGGACCGGTATAGCGGTAAGAGTTGGTGACAGGCAGATGGAAAATCCAAAAAATATTCTCAATCGTTTGCTCTATCCCGTTGCAGAGCAATCTGACAGGGCAGACCTCCCGGCAATTATCGAAACGGATGTCGAGACTCCTGGCGCCAGCGGCTCAACCCACAAGACCTATTCTTTCGGGCAGATGCACTCCCTGATTGATGCTGCTCAGGAAGAATTTCTCGCCCGCGGCGTGACCAGGGGAGATCGAGTGATGATGTCGGCGCCTAATTCGGCTCGACTGCTCGCATCTATTTTGGCTCTCTGGAGAATCGGCGCAGTTGCGGTTCCTGTCGATGCCCGAGTGACGGTTCAAGAAGTTCAAAATGTCGCCAAACGGTTGGGGGTAAAACTGCTTTGCGGGTCGACCAGGCACACTACTGATTTTTTTGTGGCGAACAAAAGCATGGAAGCCGAAAATATCGGTTTATTCGATGTTTCGGCTCTGCCGGACTCCCCCAGGGATGCCGGCAGCCTAAAGAGAATCGACCGAAGCGATGACGATCTGAAAGAACCCGGATTCATTATTTTGACTTCCGGTACCACCGGAGTTCCCAAAGGCGCCGTGCATGATCTTCACTCTTTGATGATCAACCTCGTCGAGTTGGGCGAAATGGCTTCAGTTGGAAAGAACATGCGCGGGATCTTGCCGCTGCCGCTCAGCCACATTTTCGGACTGGAAGTCAATTTGATTTGTTTTCTCTTCGGTGCCAGTGTGGTTTTCTGCGATCTTACACAGAACGGTTTCTTTGCTTGCATAAATAAATACGACCCACATATTCTCGTGGGCGTACCGACCGTTTATGCAGCCATGCTCAATATTCCAACTGCAATGCTGAACATGAATTCAGCGCATATCCTGCTTTCCGGTGGCGCACCATTGCCGGTATCACTGGCCGAGGACTTCCAGGGTAAATTCGGCAAGAAATTAAACAATGGATATGGTTCGACGGAGTCCAAGATCATCGCTCTCAACTTAATTGGCCCGCATGATTCTGTCGGCAAACCGATTCCTTCGGTGAAAGTCGAGATCATTGGTGACGGTGATCAGCCGCTGCCCGAGGGGGAAACTGGTGAAATTGCAATTTCCGGATCGAATTTGATGATGAGTTATGTAGACAATCCTGAGGCGACTGACAAAGCAGTGAGAAATGGTCGCTATTACACCGGCGATCTCGGTCATATGAAAGATCAGCAAATCTACATTTCAGGGCGTGCCAAAGAAATGATTGTGGTTGCCGGAAACAAAGTTTTTCCGGCCGAGGTCGAAGACGTCCTCCTCAATCACCCCAATGCCGCTGAAGTCGCAGTGATCGGTGTTCCTCACAAGAGTCTCGGGCAGACCGTCAAGGCCGTTATTGTGATAAAGGACAAAGCCCTGAGCGAGCAACTTAAACAGGGCGGTGAAGCGAAGAAAGCTGCGCGCCAAGAATTGATCGGTCAATTCAAAGACTATTCCAAAAATAATTTGAAGCGCGAATTGAGACCGATGGAATGGGATTTCAGAGCCGTCGGAGATTACCTTCCCAAGACACTTTCCGGCAAAGTCGATAAGAAAAAACTCGAGCAGGTTGGTGTCTAAGACATCGTCTTGCGTTTGCGAGCCGGTTCTTTAAGAGCAGCCTCGATCGCTTCTTCGAATTCTTTGGCGGTCTGGTATCTCTCGTCGGGCTCTTTTGCCAGAGCTTTCGCCACTACCAGCTCTATTGGAGAACCTGTCGTAATGTCCTCACGCTCGGAGGAAAGCGGAGGAGGCGGCTCGAACAATTGTTTGGTCAAAATAGATTCTGCCGTCTCTCCTTCGAAAGGAACCTTTCCTGTCAGCAATTCGAAAAGCATCACTCCGACGGCATAAAGGTCGGCTCGAGCATCTATTTTTCTGTCTTTCAGTTGTTCTGGGGCAATGTACGCTGGAGTACCAATGAGCTTGCCTGTCTGTGTAAGACGATGCGCACCGGCGACAAGATAGGCTATTCCGAAATCCAAGATTTTGATGTTCTGGGTAGCGCCTTTCACGGCCTCTACAAGCACATTGTCAGGCTTCAGGTCTCGGTGGATAATGCCGGCGGCATGCGCTTCGGCAAGACCTCGACAGATTTGAATGACGATCGCCGCAGCTGTTTTCAGAGGCACAGGACCATGTCGATCGAGCGCTCGGCGCAGCGATTCTCCTGCAACGTATTCCATAACGAGATAGGGTTCGTTATTGTTCAGTAATCCGCCATCATAAACACGAATGATATTCGGATGATGCAACTGTGCTGTCAGCTGGCATTCGCGCTTGAACCTTTCATTGGCTCGCTCGTCATTAGCCAGCCATGCTTGCATGACTTTGATCACGACGGGGCGCTCGATTAAATTGTCGAATGCCTGATAAACAACTGCCATTCCGCCCTGACCAATTACTGATTGAATCGTGTACTTTCCGCCCACTGTTTTGCCCAGCAATCTCGATGCCTCGATGGGTTGAACACGCGGTCTCAATTTAGGCTCGGCGCTCTGTGGCAGTCTGGAACCGTCAATCATGCAAAAGTTTGCTTCTTCAGGATATTGCCGGCCACAATTTCCGCAGCGTTTTATCTCCGGAATTATGTCTACGCTTGTGGTGGCGCTGCGAACCTCGCCTTCATAGTGGAAAGCGCATCCGTCAAACGGGCAATGCGTGGCGCCTTGGGGCAAAAGGCGATTACATAGGACGCAACGGCGGGTCACTTTTGGCCCCCCCAGGGCCTGATGGAACATCTGGATATGGTTGTCCGAACCTGAAGATTGCGGAGACATATTCCATTTCTATCTTACCCAGACATATATGGCGTCCTTCGACAGGGGGAGGCAAGCTTTGCAATACTGGTTATGAAAAGGAGACCGACTTATTGCATGGACGGGATTGCTCAATCTAAAAATGTTTTCGGGCGCACTCAGCAGGCGGTTCTCCATTCTCTGGTCGTGCTTCCGGCAATTGCCGCGCTCATGGCGATACCGGCTCAGTGTCAAAATTACAGCGGTCCAGGGCAATCGGATCAGGCAGCGCAGAGCGAACAGTATCCCGACAGCATGCCAGCAAGTGAGACGCCGAACTCCACCCCCGAAACGGGCGAGTCTGGTCTGTCTTCGGACAACATGTCCGAGGGCGGCATTGACCAGGATAATTCGGCCAATCCACCTCTGCCTGAGGCTCCACCGCCCCAGTTGCCGGGCGCTTCTGATTCCGGGCCGGCCCCGCTGTCGAATGCAGACAGCGCTGCCGGCACAAGCAGTGAAGAAATCAATGCCGCCAAAAATCCGAATCAGGCAAAAGGCGACAGGCAGTTGATTGAGAGCCTGCGAGATGTTTTTCCGGTGAATGGAAATCCTCTCAAAGATCTGTTTACTCCGCAACCGCAGTTTGTCACTCCGCAGACTTTGATGAACCCCCAGCCCGCCCATCCGAAAGCAGGAGAAGCCAATCCACTGAAAGGTTTGTTCACGCCTCAGCCTCAATACGTGACACCGCAAACCCTGCTCAATCCTGAGCCCAGTCCACCTGCAGGCGAAATCAATCATTTGAAAGGCGTTTTTACAGCGCAGCCTCAGTATCCGACTCCACAGACATTGATGAATCCACATCCTTTGCCGCGTTATTACGTCAAAGAACGTTTGCCCGAGCACTTTTTCGAGAAAAATTCGGCAGGCAAAAGTGCAGCGGTCGATAAGGCTGAGACTGCTTTAGGTCCATCCAAGCCGACCGATATCTCGGCTGCTGCCATTGGTCACCCGCTTCGGCAAGCGATGCTTTTAATTAACAGCGCGCATGAAGAGGATGCAATTGCACTGATAGACAGATTCTTAGTGCAGTATCCAGGCAATTTTCAAGCCCGCTACGTCAAAGCCGTAGCGCTCGTCAGGCTCAGGCGCTTGGGCGACGCGCGCAGCGAGTATAAGACTATTCTGCAGTTTTCGAGAGACATAGCCTTGCGAAAGCTGGCTCAGGAAGGCATCAACAAGCTTGATGAATAGGCAAGGCGCAAGAAAGGAACTAAGCAAATATGCCACAAATGTTAAAAACTCGCATGTTGTCAACTGGAGCGGGTATGCTGGATATTGAATCCAGTTTCTAAGGTAATTTCGTGAATCAAGTTAGTAGCGGCGCTTCTGACACCAATCACTTAACCAGGCAACAAATCCTCAATTTCAGCGTAGCTGCTGGATCTCTCTGGATTACGCGCCATCTTCTCTTCGGCATGGTCTTCTATTTCATGATTTGCCAGATTCCAGGCATCATGGTCAAGGCCGATTTGTTTCGCTGTGTCTGTATCTCTCTCTTGCTGTCAATGACGGTTTTCCTTGTCACGACTGGCTTGGCGCTTCTAGGTAGCTTGTCGTACGTGACTTACAAGCTTATGAAAGACTCTCAAGAGTTTCTGAGCGAAGACGATTCACCGAATCTCGAATGGATGAAAGATAAGCGCTTGATTCTTCCGTCCATCGTGATTGGAGTGCTCTTCAACACGGTTATGCTGAAAGCTTTCGCCAGTTTCTATCCTAACTTGATCATGATAGAAGGCTGGGAACCTGCGATGCTTGCAGCGACCATAATTGTGATCGCCAATCGCAGTCTTCACGCGCTGCAGAAAAATGTCGTCAAGCTTTTTTTGACCGAAGAGATAAAGACAGCCTTCGGCAGGGCTTCGTAAAGCCCCGCCTGCCAGCCTTGAATGCGTCTACAGTACCGCTGTTTCTCTGTAGGCTCCGTGCACTTCGCGCATTGCGTCGCATACTTCACCCATGGTGGCATATGTTTTCACTGCCTCTAAAATGAGCGGGAAACTGTTGCCACCGTTGCGCAGCACGTCTTTCAATTTTTCCAGCGATTCGGTTACCTTCGCTTGATCTCGTTTTGCTTTCAGCTTTTTCAGCCTTTCGACTTGCCTGTCTTGATACTGGCGGCCGATCTTTAGAATTTCGATTCCTGGTCCGTCAGCCTCTTCGGTAAAGCCGTTCAATCCAACGAAGATGCGGTCTTTCGAGTCCAATTTTTGCTGGAATTTGTAAGCTGAATCAGCGATTTCTTTCATAAAGAAACCTTTTTCGATGCCGGTGATCACATCGCCTATCTCTTCAATCTGCTTGAAGTAGTCCTCGGCTTGGCGCTCCAGCTCGTCGGTAAGCCATTCTACGTAATATGAGCCGGCAAGCGGATCAGCCACGTTGGTGACACCGGTTTCGAAGGCAATGATTTGCTGTGTGCGCAGCGCGATGTGAGCAGCTTTTTCAGTCGGCAATCCGAGCACTTCGTCCATTGAATTCGTATGCAGAGATTGCGTACCACCGAGTACTCCGGCAAGTGCTTCAATAGCCGTGCGTACGATGTTGTTTTCCGGTTGAGGAGCAGTCAAGCTGCATCCGGCTGTTTGAGTGTGGAATCTCAGTTTGAGCGAGCGCTCGTCTTTAGCGCCGTATTTGTCGCGCATGCGGCGAGCCCAGATTCTTCTGGCAGCGCGGTATTTGGCGATTTCCTCGAAGAAATCGATGTGAGCGTTGAAGAAGAAGGACAGACGCGGTACGAATTCGTCGACGGACAAACCAGCCTCGATACCTGCATCGACATAAGCGAAGCCGTCAGCAAGAGTGAAAGCTAGCTCTTGAGCAGCTGTGGCACCGGCTTCACGGATGTGGTAGCCGGACACTGAAATGTGATTCCACTTCGGCACTTCGCGAGTACAGAAAACCATCATGTCTTTGATCAGCTGCACAGCAGGACGTGGCGGCAGCAAGTAGGTCTTCTGTGCGATGTACTCCTTGAAGATGTCGTTTTGCAAGGTTCCATTCAGCTGTTTCAAATCGAAACCGCGTTTTTGCGCGTTAGCAAGGAACATGGCAAAGATGATTACCGCCGGACCATTGATGGTCATGGATGTGGAGACTTTGTCCAGAGGCAGGTCTTGATAGAGAATTTCCATGTCCTCTAGACTGTCGATGGCGACGCCGCAAACTCCGACTTCACCGTTTGACACCGGATTGTCCGAGTCATAGCCCATGAGAGTGGGCAGGTCGAACGCGGTGGACAGACCCGTTTGTCCTTGCGAGAGCAGATACTTGAAGCGAGCATTAGTCTCTTCCGGACCGCCAAATCCGGCAAATTGACGCATGGTCCAGACTTTGCCGCGGTACATGTTGTGGTGGATGCCGCGCGTATAGGGAAACTGCCCGGGATCGTTCAGCTTTTCCTCATACTTCCAATCTTTAAGATCTTCTTTCGTGTAGACCGGCTTAAGAGGTATGCCGGAAATCGTTTCGAAGGTCTTCTCCACTTTCGGTTTTGTCAGTTCTTTGACCATTATTAGTTTCTCGCCAATGAGTTATGATCACCATTCGTCAGTCTACAACACAGATCTGGCTCTGTAATCTTTTCATAATCGAGGTGCTTTTGTCATGACATCGGCTGCGTCGGCTAAATCCGCTCAGGAAAACAAAACTTCCGGGACCGAACTCATCAAAGCCATTCTGCAAAGCAAGGGGCCAATTCAGGTACAGGCGCCGAGAGGCAAGTCTCTGAACGCCAAGGGATGGGTGCAAGAAGCGGCACTGCGGATGCTTTTGAATAATCTCGACAAAGAAGTGGCGGAGCGTCCGGAAGATCTGGTCGTCTACGGGGGCTCGGGCAAGGCAGCTCGCAATTGGGACTGTCTCAAAACTATCGTCAAAGAGCTTGTCGAACTCGAGAATGATGAAACTTTGCTAGTCCAGTCCGGTAAACCCGTGGGCAAATTCCGCACCCACGAAGATGCTCCCCGTGTTCTCATAGCCAATTCCAATCTGGTTGGAAACTGGGCAAATTGGAATTATTTCCGTGAGCTGGAACGTAAAGGTCTGATCATGTTCGGACAAATGACCGCCGGTTCGTGGATTTATATCGGCACCCAGGGCATTCTGCAAGGCACTTACGAAACTTTTGCGGCGCTGGCTCGCAAACACTTTGACGGTTCGCTGAAAGGAAAAATCGTACTGACTGCCGGACTCGGTGGCATGGGCGGCGCTCAGCCTCTGGCAGTGACGATGAACGACGGCGTCGCGATTTGCGTGGAAGTTGACGAAAGTCGCATCGATAGAAGAATTGAGACCAAATATCTCGATGTGAAAGCCTTGGACGTCGAGCATGCGCTCAAATTGGCCCAACAGGCAAAAGAGGAAGGAAAGCCCCTTTCCATCGGTTTGCTTGGCAATGCTGCCGAGGTCCTGCCGGAACTTCTCAAACTAGGATTTGTGCCGGATGCGCTGACAGATCAGACTTCCGCCCACGATCCTCTGACTGGTTACGTTCCCCGTGGGTACTCGCTGGAAAAGGCTGCAGAGCTGCGTTCCAGCGATCCGAAAAAATATGTGGAATTGTCCACGGATTCGATTGTCGAACATGTCGAGGCGATGCTCGAATTTCAGAAGCGAGGCGCAATCACTTTCGACTACGGCAACAATATTCGCCAGGTCGCTTTCGATAAGGGTGTTGCGAAAGCCTTTGATTTCCCGGGTTTTGTGCCTGCTTACATAAGACCGCTCTTTTGCGAGGGTAAAGGACCTTTTAGATGGGCTGCACTGTCTGGAGATCCAAAAGACATCGACAGAATAGACAGAGCGATCCTGGAGAATTTCGCGGATGACAAGCCTCTCTGCAAATGGATCACGATGGCCAATGAGAAGGTCGCATTTCAGGGGCTGCCTGCCAGAATCTGTTGGCTGGGCTATGGAGACCGAGCCAGGCTCGGGCTTATCATCAATCAGCTGGTAGCTTCCGGTGAAGTGTCGGCTCCGATAGTGATCGGTCGCGACCATTTGGATGCCGGCTCGGTTGCGTCGCCAAATCGCGAGACGGAGTCTATGAAAGATGGCTCCGATGCCATTGCCGACTGGGTTTATCTAAATGCGATGATCAATGCAGTGGGAGGCGCCAGCTGGGTTTCGCTCCACCATGGTGGCGGAGTGGGCATTGGATATTCATTGCATTCAGGGCAGGTCATCGTTGCCGACGGCACAATCGATGCTGATAGGCGCTTAAAACGAGTTCTGACTACCGACCCGGGTATGGGAGTAATCCGGCACGCCGACGCCGGCTATGAAGAAGCAATTGATTTTGCTAAGAAATCAGGCGTTCATATCCCGATGAAGAAGGACTAGATTTTTAATAGGTGCAATGTATTTCCTCTGGATATGCCGGCTTGCCTGGGATATCAAGGGTTTTACCTCCTATTAAGGGAGTTTCCCCAGCCTGCTTGCATTCTGCGTCAGGCGCGGGGAAATTGCAACCATGGAGCAACCAGGAATTGACGCATGGAATTTATTCTACTAAACTTTGTCGTAATGGTTCTCAGTTGAAATTTTATGCTTTCTATTCTATTCACCAAGCCGTCAGACGGTTATATGTTGGTTTTTCAAGACTCGAACGGGGCTGTCGTCAGTAGCTCTAACTACTTTGACTAATTCGAAACCTACCAACAAGCTGTAAACCACTTGAAGGCTTGCGGTGCTGTGCGCATTCCTACTGAAGAAGAAAATGACATTGTTGTCGAGTGTGAGCGCTGGCTTCCCAAGTGGACAACCTAC
>CAZBOX010000079.1:0-6953 GCA_964493595.1 uncultured Candidatus Obscuribacterales bacterium
GGAATGACGTCGAATGAATGACCGAATGCTTCGTGTTTATGCTTGGTTCCAATGATATTGGCCAGCTGAGTTTTTCCGAAAAGTTGTTCGATGGCTAGTTTGCCGACCGGGATGACCAGCTCGGGGTGCAGTAAATCAAACTCTTTTTGCATCCAGCTGCTGCAGTTTTTTATCTCGACATCATTAGGAACTCTGTCTCCGCCTGTTTTTGCTTTGCCGGGAAAACAGCGGCAAACGGCTGACATATAGACTTTCTGTCTGAAGGTTTCTTCGTCGACACCAATTGAATCGAACCATTTGAAAAGGGTTTTGCCGGCAGTCCAGGCAAAAGGTCGTCCCATCTCTCCTTCACGAGGACCGGGTGCCTGTCCAATCAGGTAAATCTTGCTGATAATAGGTCTGTGCGTGACCACCGGGCCAATCATGAGAGGGCAGGCTGTACATCCTTTCAAGTCCTGGATATGGCGCGCAATGAGAGTTGTCGAGTCTTTTGCTACTGGCATGTCGGTAAGTCGTCCAAAACAGGCGCCACCTGTCCTTTCGTGCGCCTTTTGCTCTTTAGTCTAATCTATTCATCCGGCATTCTACATATAGAAGGAAAAGAGTTTGCACGTTGAGACGTTGCAAATTAGCTTCTACTGCCTGTTTTCGTAGAGCTGTTTTCGGACTGGCGCGCACATTTCAACGCTTGATTGAGTGAAAAACACTACTAACGTGCATAGTGAAGACCGTGATGATGAGCTAATTTCGGCAGGGGTGCACTGTATGAAATCCAGATCGATATACATTAGGCTTTGATTTCCTCGAAATCCGGTCGGAGGTTGCGAAACCCGCATCAGGACTGGGTTTTATTTCGTTGATACAAACCGAAATTTAGACTTGAATTGATTAAATGGTGGGCGTTTTGATTAAACGTTCTTCTCTACCGCGTTAAATAGTTGGTTTTGAAACCCGCTAGAAATCAGCATCTTGAGACTCGATATATCGAGCCGTTATTCGGAATAGATGTGTTGGACTGTATTGCATTAATTGTGAGAGCGGGCTTATCATAAACACAACAGAAACCGCTTTATATCCGCACTCGATGCACTGTTTGGTCGACCTTTATGGACGATCTAAAAGAGGGTCCTCGCAAACAGGCTAGATGCACAAGTCGATAGGACACTTCGGTGTTTTCGATCGACGGGCGGTCCGCAACTTAAAACAAACAACGGAACATATCGAAACAACGTTTAGTTCCACCGGTGTGGTGGCACGGGCGGTGCTTGTGTCCTCACGCCGAATTGCTGGAAATTCCAGCGAAGGAGGCATTCATGAAGAATATCGCTGATGTAGTCGTTAAGGCTGAAATGCTTGAAGAGCGTGGCGAGTATCGCAAAGCCGAGCGCATGTACAAGAAAGCGTTGGTTATGCAAGAGAAGTCTGTCGGAGAAGATCACCCGGAGTTGGCTGACTATCTCTACAATTTGGGCATGATTCAGTGCGCTCTGGACAAGAACATCGAAGCCGAGCAAGTGCTCAACAGGCTTTTGACACTGTTGCAGGATGACACGACCGAACGCGATTATGATGCGCAGGAGATTGTTCTTCTTATCGATTCCATTCGCAATGGCAACGAAGAAGACGAGCTTCCCACTCTGCAAGCAGCTACTGCGTAGAACAATGGCGTCGGGCGATGCCAGGCATCGCCCCGAGCGGTAATGTGTATACGTTTGCGAAAGAAAAGACGCTTGTTGTGTTATGAAGTGACGCTGACATGCTGTTTCACCTCCCGATCGCGACCTGACTTTTTGTAATTCGGTTGCATCTTGAATGAACAGTGAGTTCTGCTAGATTTCGCTAGTGTTCCAATCAGCTTGAGATTTATGACCTCAATAACTGTGGCGGCGCCGGCGGCAATAAACAAATGTGTTTCAGGAACCCGTACCCCTGTTCCCTCGAGCACGGATATCCAGCCAACTGCATGGAGAACGACAAGAGCCACTGTTTCGAGTGTGGGCGCTGAGTACAGCATTGCTTGAATCTTGTGGCCGAACATCATCATCACCACTTGTGCCAACACAAGCGCGGTAATGATAATTCGAAAGTCGTTGGCCACTGCCAGTGCGGCCATCATCGAATCGATTGAAAGAATTACATCGATGATGATGATCTGCGCGGTCAGCAATAAACATTGCTTTGAGACAGGCTCGGGTGGATTCTGCGGTTTCTGCGTCACATGCGCAACGATCTCCATAGCGCTCTTCAATATAAGGAAGGCACCGCCGAGAATCAGCACGATCTGACGTGCCTCGAGTTTGTCCCCGAATAATGTGATCGCTAGAGTGTGCGACTGCATTAGTTTAAACAGACCCACAAGAAGGGCGGTTCTCACCAGCAGTGTTCCACCAAAGGCAAATGCATGCACGACTCTTCGCTTGTTTTCATCAAGACGATCGGTCATCACGGTGACAAGCGCATGATTGTCGACACTGAGAACAATCTCGAGAGTCGACAAGAGTAATAGAAGCGCAAGGGCTTCTGGCTGATAAAGCCAGTTCATAGCGCACCTCCTGTTTTATGGCGGTGTACTGAGAAGATGAATTGATGAGCGTGTTGACGTCAAAATGCCCGGTATATCAGTTGTACAACCCGGCGCTTGACAAGTGTTTGTTTCGTAATCCCATCTTAATAATCCCAGCGACCCAAGGAATTTAGTACTCTATGGCACTGAAACATCATTCTTTCCGGGAGAGAGGAAAATGGCCGAAGGAGTCAATGTGGGCACGCTGGCGCCGATTGAGGAAATCGCACAGGCATTGGGGCTGGCAAAAGAGGATATTGAACATTTCGGTCTGGGCAAAGCCAAAATCACATACGAGGCGATGTCACGGCTGCTTAGTGCCAAGGACAAACGCGGGAAGCTTGTTCTTGTCACCGCCATAACACCGACAAAGGCCGGTGAAGGTAAAACCACAACCAGTATTGGCTTGGCGCAGGCGTTGTGGAAACTCGGGAAGAAATCACTTGCAGCACTTCGCGAACCTTCACTAGGCCCGGTGTTCGGCATGAAAGGTGGCGGGACGGGCGGCGGAAAAGCGCAGCTCATTCCCATGGTCGATATCAATTTGCATTGCACGGGCGACTTGCATGCAATTACAACAGCAAACAATCTGCTCGCTGCGATTGCTGACAATCATATTTTTTTCGGTAATCAGCTGAATATCGATACGCGCACTATGCCCTTCAAGCGTGCGATGGACATGAACGAGCGCGCGCTTAGAGATATCGTGCAAGGACTGGGCGGCAAAGGAAATGGCTTTCCGCGTCAATCCAGCTATTTGATCACGGCGGCATCCGAAGTGATGGCGATACTGTGCCTTGCAGATTCCATGGATGATCTAAAACTGCGTCTCTCGAATATTCTTGTCGGTCAGGATGCGAAGGGCAAACCAATTCGTGCCGGAGATATCGGCGGTGTTGGCGCTATGGCTGCTCTTTTACGCGATGCTTTGCGACCCAATATCGTTCAAACTTTTGAGAACACTCCTGCCTTTGTTCATGGCGGTCCATTTGGAAATATCGCGCACGGATGTTCCAGCGTGCTGGCGACACGTATTGCTTTGCGTACCGCTGAGATTGTAGTGACTGAAGCCGGCTTCGGCGCTGATCTAGGTTTTGAAAAATACTGCGATATCGTAGCTGCACCGCGCTTGCCCGAATTGGCACCGGACGCTGTTGTCATTGTAGTAACAGTAAAAGCGCTAAAGTTGCACGGTGGTGTCAGTGATGATGCACTCTCCGCGCCCAACCCCGAGGCTGTAAGAAGCGGCTTTGCCAACATCGAGCGCCACGCCGGCATTGTCACACGTACACAAGTGCCGTTTGTAATTGCCATCAACAAATTCCACACTGATACAGAAGAGGAAATTAAGACCATAAAAGATCTCTGCGCCGCCAAAGGATGGCGTTGCGAGGTTTCCGATGTTTTTGCAAATGGCTCGCAAGGCGCTCTGGAACTTGCCAAGCTTGTAATTGAGGCGACTGAAGAGAAATCGAATTTCAGACCTATTGTTGACGGCAATCTGCCGATTAGAGAAAAGCTCCAGCAATTGGCTGAGCGTGTCTACGGAGCTGAGAAAGTTGAATTAGACCAGGATGCAGAAAAACAGCTCAAGTGGATGAACAATAATGGCTACGGCAACCTGCCGGTTTGCGTCGCTAAGACTCAGTATTCATTATCTGACGATCCGCAAAAGTTGAATTCGCCACGTGATTTCAAAATGCGTGTGCGTGGGTTTCAAGTTTCGGCCGGAGCCGGTTTCGTAGTAGCGCTCATGGGCGAGATCATGACATTGCCTGGATTGCCGAAGCAGCCGGCCGCTTTCAACATCGATGTTGATAACAACGGCAATATCACTGGTCTGTTTTAGCCACCTTCACAAGTCTGCTCGATGGTCGTCCGTGATTTATTTTTGCTGGGCCTTTTCCTGAGCGCGCTCTTTTTCCAGTGCAGATTGCTCTTGCTCGGTGAAAATGAAGTCATAGCGATTCTTTCTGGATGGTCGCGACCTTTTAGCCTCTCTTTCTAATTCTTCAGCTTCGGCAAGGCGGTTTTGTTCTCTCAGGCATCGCGCCAGTTGAATTCTGTCGGAATTGAGTTTTCCTATATTTTTCGGATCTTTTGAGAGCAGGACAATATTCTTCCTGAAATATGGCTCAGCACCTTTCCAATCATTGACGTCGGTTTTTATCGATGCATAAGAACGGTTGATCTCGACCATTTCTTTGAGCTGCTCTGCGGCGTTTCCACGAATAATCAGTTTTGCTCTGTCGAGCATTGCTACAGCGCCCTTATAATCAGCAGCCCAGAGCTTGCATTCCGATACCACTCTCATTGCCATGGTCGTTGGTTTTGTTTCTCTCAAGAACTCCTGCTCATACTTGACGGTCTGACCGTGCTTAGCGCGCAAGGCATCAATACAAAGCAAAACAGTTTTTCTTTTGGCTGAATCGGGTGGCAGTCTTTTGCTCAAATTTATCAGCTCTGCTTCGGCTTCTTTGTCTCGATGCATGCCTACATAAGTTCTTGCGAATATCAAGTAATCATCGAAAATGAAAGGGTCTTGAGGATTGACTATCTGCCGCAGCATGAGCGAAAGTCCGACCAGTTTGTTGTCCAGCTCGTGTCCTCTGGCTTTGAACTCAGCGCTCATTTTGTATTTTTCGCAGCACTCTTGCAGGTAGTTCAAATTCAGCAACACATCAGGATCTAGCTTGTTTGCTCTCTTCAAATCTTTAGCTAGATGAGCGGCGTGTTTGCCCATTTCGACCGCACGATCATAACTATGAACAGCAAGTAAATTAGCAGCGACTGATGCTTCCAGTTTTGCTCTCGAGTTCAGGTCGCTCGGCGGCAAGAGCTTGAGCGCTTCTTCATACAGCTGGGCTGCCTTTGCGTGTTCTTTGCGCAATTCGCATCCGCTGGCAGTATTGCTTTTTTGCTTCCATAGCGGAGGCTCCGAATGAGCTGCCATGCTGAATACAAGTTGTGTCGTCACCAGTGCTGCTGCGAAGAATTTGCTTGTCCGCATGAAGCGACGTTCGATATTCCTGCACCCAATCAAATCCAGCAGCAATTCAGGCTTCCTCGTATCTTCGCGCCAGGCGTCGAATCTCTGTTTATCTTTTCCCTTCAGGGAGGCTGGCTCGACTATCGGGGTGCCCAGATGAGACCGCAGCTCATAGGAATTGTATATTATGTGCTTTGCTTAAATCTGTGAGGTATTCAAGGGTCAAGTGGCACTTCCAAGAATCGACATTCATACGCACATCCTGCCTCGCGAAATTCCGAAGTGGAAAGAACAGTTCGGTTACGGCGGATTTATCACGCTAGATCATCACATGCCCTGCAAGGCACGTATGCTCAAGGACGATGGGAAATTTTTCCGCGAAGTCGAGAGCAACTGCTGGGATGGCGGACAGCGGCTTTTAGAGTGCGACGCTGTTCACGTCGACGCTCAGGTGCTTTCAACTGTGCCCGTAATGTTCAGCTATTGGGCGAAACCTGAGGATGGGTTGGCTGTAGCAAAGTTTTTGAACGACGATCTTGCCGAAACCGTAAGTAAAGATCCAGCACGCTTCATAGGTCTGGGCACCCTACCACTCCAAGATCCCAAGCTTGCCGTCAAGGAGCTGGAGCGCTGCATTCGTGATTTGAAATTTCGAGGAATTCAAATCGGCTCCCACGTCAATGATTGGAATCTCGACAATCCTGCGCTCTTTCCTGTTTTCCAAGCCGCCGAGCAATTGGGTGCTGCGATTTTCGTTCATCCCTGGGAAATGATGGGCGAGGACAAGATGCAGAAGTACTGGCTGCCCTGGCTCGTAGGAATGCCGGCTGAAACCACCCGAGCCATCTGTTCGCTAATTTTTGGAGGCGTTCTGGAGCGCCTGCCGAAACTTAGAATTGCTTTCGCCCACGGCGGCGGCTCTTTTGGATTCACTCTCGGGCGAATCCAGCACGGCTTCGATGTTCGCCCCGACCTTTGCGCCATCGACAATAAGACCCCACCCCGCGACTACCTAGGGCGCTTTTACGTAGACTCCCTGGTTCATGATAAAGACATTCTTCGCCAAATTGTCTCTATTTTTGGCGAGGATAAGGTTGTTCTCGGCAGCGATTATCCTTTTCCTCTGGGTGAAGATAGACCGGGCGAGTTGATTGAATCGGTAACCGAATTCTCCGAATCGACCCGCCGAAAGCTTCTTTTCGACAATGCCGTCAATTGGCTACAGATTGATTCGCCGAAGAAATGACACTTATTTGGGCATAATTTAGATGGCCGGAGCGCCGGCTTCCAGTCGGCATGGCCGGAGCGCCGGCTTCCAGCCGGCATGGCCGGAGCGCCGGCTTCCAAGCCGGCATTCTCAATCAGGTAATTATCATGCTAGTAGCTGACGTAATTATGTGG
>CAZBOX010000079.1:7053-13565 GCA_964493595.1 uncultured Candidatus Obscuribacterales bacterium
AGCCGGCATTCTCAATCAGGTAATTATCATGCTAGTAGCTGACGTAATTATGTGGTTCTTGGTGATTGTAGGTGTTTGCGTTGCATTCCCTGCTCTCTGGCTTCTGTCTCGTGGACTCTATCCTCGACAGGTCGAGAACATTGCCGACTATCTAGACAAGAGTCTGGTGAAGCCATTCTTTATGGGTTTGCCAATCGCTGCCGCAGGCTTTTTCATAGTCGCTGTACTTGGTGGCAAGAAGAGTCCTTTCATGGATATAGCCGCGTTTTTAACGCTGGGCGCTATTCTTTTCTACGCCAATATCGGCGTAGCAGGACTCGCGACAATGATCGGCCGGCGATTGCCGTCTCCCTCTGATGCAGAGCGTGCGTGGAAAGGTACTCTTCGTGGTGGCACGGTTCTTGTTCTCTCATTTGTATTTCCATTCCTTGGATGGTTCTGTATTTTGCCGTTTTCTTTGATAATTGGAGCGGGTGCGCTGACTAGCAGATTGATTGCAGGACGGAGATCAGGTGGTGGATTCATCGTCAAACCCAACAAGATTGAAGCTGAGTCTGCGAAGACTAACGTTGCCCACGCCGGCGCCGATGAGACTGTCAGAATGACCAGCTAGTTGCAGTTTTTCTCGATGACTTTTCGTTCTCGAATTTTACCGGTGTATCTTTATGACTAGCGAGCTCAGTCGAAGAGAGTTTCTATCCATAGCCGGCTTACTTGGATGCGCCCTGCCGCTGGCGGGTTGCAGCAATCTCAACGGTTATATTGCCGATCGTCTAGGTGGCGGGATTCCGGAAAAAGTCGCGGTAACAAACGGTGAGCAAATCGATCCTGCGTTTCACTTGATCTCACGCGCAGGTTTCGGACCATGGCCGGGTGACGTTGAATATATCAAGGCAAAAGGGATCAGAGCCTGGGTCGAAGAACAGCTCGCACCCGAGAAAATCGATGACAGCCTTTGCGACTTTCGTGCAAAACGTTTTGAGAGTATATTCCTGGACCCCGGCACCTGTTATGAGTTTAAACGGGAGGCTTTGCGCAAGGACCTCTGCCGTTATCACATAATGCGCAGTGTCTACAGCAAGCGTCAGCTGCTTGAATCGATGGTCGAATTCTTTAGCGACCATTTCAACATATACATCGAGAAAGGAGATTGCATTTACCTGAAAGCGACAGACGAAAGATCGGTGATCAGGAAAAACGCTCTGGGTCGTTTTCGCGATCTTGTTTTGGCGAGTGCGACATCGCCTGCGATGCTGGTTTATCTCGACGGAAAGGAAAACAAGAAAGCAGGTCCGAACGGTATACCGAACGAGAACTATGCGCGTGAGCTGCTTGAGCTTCATACGCTTGGAGTAGACGGAGGTTATACGCAAAATGATGTCTACGAGGCAGCGCGTTGCCTGACTGGGTGGCGCCTGGGAAGCGATGCTAAGCGTGGGACTGCGTATTTCGACTCGCAATTGCACGACGATGGTGAGAAGGTTGTGCTGGGCAAAAAGATTCGCGCCGGCAGCGGCGAAAATGACGTGGAAATCTTAGTCGACATCGCCTGCAATCATCCGTCTACGGCAAAACATATCGCGAAGAAATTGGTTGCCCACTTTGTTGCTGAAGAGCCACCAGTATCCCTGGTAAACAAAGTGGCAAAGTGCTATATCGAGAATAATGGACAGATAAAGCCTCTGATTCGAGAAATTCTCTATTCGCAAGAATTCAGAGATTCGGCCGGCTTGAAACTGAAGCGTCCATTCCAGTATGTGGTCAGCTGTATGCGCGCCACCGGTGCTGATACCATGGCCGGCGATGAAGTGCTAGAGTACCTGACCAGAATGGGACATGGGCCATTTCAATACCCCACGCCGGATGGTTATCCGACCGAGGCAAATCCATGGTTGGGGACGCTCCTCTGGCGATGGAATTTTGCCTTTGCTCTGGCTTCTAATAGCATCGAAACCGCCAGCGTATCATTAGACACACTCTGTGCTGCCGTCGGACTGGAAGATTTGAACAGCATAAAAACGAAACCGGATCTTTTATTTGCATATCTGGTCGGCCGCCGACCCAACCGGCAAGAACAGAAGACATTCAAGGACTACGTATCGCGACGACACTTCGATGATGAAAAAGTGCGCGCAGAGCTTATCGGTTTGATTCTTTCCTCTCCTGCTTTTCAAAAGGTTTAAGCCGATGCCGTCTCATTCAAGGCGACAATTTCTAAAACGTTTGGCACTGCGCTCCGACGCTGCCGCAATTGATATTGGCGACAGAACCTTGGTTTGTATTTTCCTGCGCGGTGGCGCTGACACTTTGAATATGTTTGTTCCATACGCTGACGACAACTACTACAAGATACGGCCGACGATTTCTATCCCTCATCCAAATAGCGGAAAGGGAAAGGATGCGTCAATAAAACTCGACGATTTTTACTCGCTTCACCCTAAGCTCGCCTCCATTCTGCCCATCTACAAGGACGGACGAATGGCAGTTGTGCAGGCTGTCGGCACTGACAATCCTACCGGCTCTCATTTTGAAACTCAGGATCAAATGGATCATGGCGATGCTTTCAAGAAAACGTCGGGAGGCGGGTGGCTGGCACGTTATCTTCGTGCGCGTTTCGGAAACAACCTGACTCCTCTTTCTGCTGTTTCAATAGGTCCAATGTTGCCCGAGTCATTAAGAGGAGCGCCTGGCGCCAGTGCGATTTCTACCATCGAGGATATAAGAATTAAAGCACCATGCGAAAATCCCGGCGTCGTTGCGCAGGTGTTGAGTGATTTATACTGCTCGGACGTAGGGCTATTGTCTGTCCCAGGACGCGATACATTGAACTTGTTGCGCAGAGTCGAGACGCTGCGTTCTGTGGAATATAAACCGTCCAATGGTGCTAATTATCCTGATACACCCTTCGCTCGCGGGTTGAGAGAAGTGGCTCGACTGATCAAGTCCAACGTAGGGCTTGAGGTCGCTTGCGTCGACCTGGATGGTTGGGATACACATTTTGTGCAAGGCTCTGTCGACGGTCAACAAGCTGGATTAATCGAGATACTCAGCGATGGTCTGGCGGCTTTTGATGCTGATCTTTCTGACAGAAGAAAACAGGTGACGACTTTGATTATCACAGAATTCGGCAGGCGTACATATGAGAATGGTTCGCTAGGAACTGACCATGGCCGAGGCTTTGCTGCAATGGTAATCAGTGACGATATTGACGGTGGCAGAATCATCGGGCATTATCCCGGATTGCATGAAGAAAAATGGGTCTTAGGACCTGCCGGACTCGAGGTCATTTACGACTACCGCTCCATACTCTCGGAAGTGCTCACCAAGAAAATGGGATTGCTCAATAGTCACGATGTTTTTCCTGGCTTCGAAGCACAGAAAATCGGGATATGACTGAGCAAGATTCAAAAAACTATTTCTTAGGCGCGGGCGCACTGGTTTTTGTGTCAGTTGTGGGCTTAGCTTGTGACGCAGCGGATTCAGCGTTCTTCTTGATTTTCTTCAAGACGCTGTCCTGAATCACCGGCAGCTGCTCATCCTTCAAAGTAAGCTTTTCGAATTTTGCTTTATAGGCTTCGATTTGTTTGTCGAAATCAGCTATATCTGAATCTTTCCAACCACCTCTTGCCATGGCTGGCTCGTTTTCTAGAAGCTTGTCTATGTCCGCCCTCAACTTATTATAGTTTTTGTCGGTTACCGCGTTCACTCTTTTAGCCTGCTCGAGAATGGCTATGAGATTGGAAAGTTTTTGCCGATACTTAACGGCATTGACCTGTATTCTCTTGAATGGAGCCATTTCAGGACGGTCCATTACCGGGACGCGCTTGGGTTCTTCTACTGCCTTTTTTGTCGGTGCCGCTGGTTGAACCGGCTCATTTCCAGCAAGAACAGCGGGCGCAAGGGAGAAAAACGTTAGCGTTGCAATTGCTGCTAACTGATTTCTTTTGGGCTGAATCATTTTTTTCTCCCTTTGCGTGAAGCTATCTCGAATCAGGACTTACTTTTTCGCTGCAGTTGTCTTTGTGGTTGTTGTGGTTTTCTTCGTATCGCCAGCGGCGGTTTTTTTAGCTGTTGCCGTTGTTTTGGTTGCCGGTGCGGTGGTTGTTTTCGTTGTAGTCGAGGTAGTTGCCGTGTTCGTCTTAGGCTTGTTGGAAGCCGTTGAAAGATCAGCATTGACTTTCGTCACTTGCTTTTCGAGATCATCGACGTCGGCTTTTGGAAAACCAGCAGCTTCGACTTTGGCTTCAACGCCGGACAGGCGATCGATCTCGGCTTTGAACTTGGAGTGCTCGTCAGCGTTGATCCAACCTTTTGAAAGAGCTGTGTCGTTTTGCTGATTGAGGTTGTTGAGCCTTTCTTTGAATTTCAAGCTGTAGGATTTCGAGGCAGTTACTGAAATGGAAGTAGCGCCATTTGGCGAGGTTTTGCCACTTGTTTCGATAACGGTAGTACGTTTAATCACAGTCTCTTCTGCCTGAACCGGCGAGACGGAAACAATCATGAGGGGAGCAAATAAAGCTAGAGATAGGCGCTTGATGTCGGTCATTTTTCTTCTCCATAAAACTGACTCCTCACTCGAGAAGTCTCTTGAGAACCCGGTCTCGTTTTCGATTTCGCCCTGAGTATACCCTTCAATCAATCGCCTAAAAACGACCTGTAAGGCATTGTAGCGGGGATTCACTGTACCGCGCCACTTTTGTCCACATCCCTCCGAGAGCTGTCATTCGTTTTGCAGCGTACCTTAAGAGGCACAATGTCGAAGTCAGCATGTTGTCGAGCGGGGTAACTCCGTGAAACTTATTCTCAACGTTCTTCTAGCCTTGTTTGTTCTGATAATTTTTGCAGGGCAGTCGACCATTGGGCAGACCTCGCTAAATGAAACACCTCCGGCTCGCAGTTCAGAGGGCGCCGCGGTCGTCGTCAAAGGAAAGCGACTGTTCTACTTCTATTCGAATGTCGGTGAATATACGCCCCGTCAACGTGCCATCATGGCTTCGCAAGCGCTGCAGACTCTTGCAGAGAACCCGGATTTCGATGTCAATTCCATTAGGGTTCAGGAGACTTCGTCCGGCACGGATGTGGTTTCCGGCTCGACCATCATAGCGACCGTAACTCCTGAAGATGCAAAAATCGCGCAATCTTCTACCACTCAGATGGCCAATGACTTTGCTTCTCGAGTGCGTCTGGCGGTGGCAGAGCGCAAAGAGGAAACAACAGCATCTCGCATGGCTCTTGGCGTTGGCTTGACTGTCGCTTCGACTTTCATTTTGCTGTTTTCACTCATTTTGATCAGCAAAGTTGGTGCTGATTTGTGCGTTGGAATCGGTCGTCAGCGCGGTCGTGGAATTAAGGGGCTAAAGATTCAAAATGCAGAGTTGATCGGCGCAAATGCTCTTGCCGACCTGCTTTTGAGTGTGGTCAAATTTTCGCAGATTCTTTTATGGTTTGTGCTGATTGCCACGTACATCGTGCAGGTTTTGGGTTTTTACCCCAGTACAAAACATCTGGCAAGAGCAGTGATGGCAAATACGGTGGCGCCGCTGGCCTCCATTTGGGAGAGAGTGCTGGAATATTTCCCGTCACTTGCGATGCTCGTATTCATCACGCTTGTGACTTACGCTGTCATCGGATTCGCTCGCTTTTTCTTTGATTCCCTGCGGGACGAAACTATCAAGTTTGCCGACTTTGACCCTGATTGGGCCGAGCCGACATATAAGCTGTCGCGTTTTTTGATTCTTGCTTTCGGGCTGATGGTGGCACTGCCATACCTGCCGGGCTGGGAGTCTCCGGCTTTCAAGCAAGTCGGTCTTGTAATTGGTATTTTGGTATCTTTCGGCTCTACTGGCGTCGTAAGTAATGTCATGGCCGGAGCCGTTTTGACTTACACAAATGCGTTTAAGTTTGGCGACAGGGTCAAGATTGGCGACACCGTTGGAGATATTGTTGAGAAAAACCTGTTTGTGACCAAGGTCCGCACACCAAAGAATGAGGTGGTTTCGATCCCGAACGGAACGATCATGTCCTCGAACGTGACCAATTATTCGACGCTGGCGCGAGAGAAACAGCTGATTCTCTATACTTCTGTGACTATCGGATATGACGAACCTTGGGAGAAAGTGGAAGCCGCGCTTATGGCGGCAGCCTCGGAGAGTTATGGGTTGCTGAAGGAGCCGAAGCCCTTCATTTTGCAGAATGAATTAGCTGATTTCTATGTCGACTATCAGCTCAATGTATACACCGAATTGGCAAACGAGATGCCTTTTGTCTACTCGGAGCTGCACAAGAAAATTCAGGACAAATTCAACGAGGCTGGCATGGAGATCATGTCACCACATATATTTGCGGTTCGCGACGGCAATGAGATTGCCATACCCAAGCAGTATCGTGGCGACGATTACAAACGCCCGACTTTTGGCATTTCCCAAACCTAATGGCCGGAGCGCCGACGGAGCACGGCCGGAGCACGGCCGGAGCACGGCCGGAGCACGGCCGGAGCACGGCCGGAGCACGGC
>CAZBOX010000079.1:13665-22962 GCA_964493595.1 uncultured Candidatus Obscuribacterales bacterium
CGGAGCACGGCCGGAGCACGGCCGGAGCACGGCCGGAGCACGGCCGGAGCACGGCCGGAGCGCCGGCTTCCAGCCGGCACTGCCTTAGTCTCATTATTGTGCTTTATCGCAAAACGTTGTCTTTATAGTCTTGTGGTTGGAGTGGCAAAAAAAGTGAATTTTAGAAAGCCGGCTGGAAGCCGGCGCTCCGGCCGATTGGAAGCCGGCGCTCCGTCCGATTGGAAGCCGGCGCTCCGGCCGATTAAACGCCGGCGCTCCGTCCCTTTACATTAGAACACAGTCATGTATCCCGGAATGGCGCACTATTTTGGCGATGCGGCCTTACAATCACCACTTTGAAAGAGCCGCGTGGAAGCCCATCAATGAGAGGCGGCTAAGTTTTGCGAGAACAAAAGCCATGTCTAAGATGTCGCATGATAAGGGTTTCCTCGATCTTTTCCTCAGTGTTCAAAAGGGCGAGCGCACTATAACGGCGCTTCTTTTCACGTGGATATTTCTGTTTATCTGCGTGTATTACATTCTCAGACCAATCCGTCGTGGGCTCTTTCTTGCTGGATTGGGCAACGAATATATGCCGCTCGTATATATAGGTACCGCACTTTTTACGGGCGCCGTTGTCTGGCTCTATTCCAAGTTTTCAAAAGCGCCCAGAAAGATTTTGATCAGTTCCGTATATGGAATTTTCATCGTCAATTTGCTTGCCTGGTGGCAGATTTTCAAACACGAGTCGCCGCTTGCATCCGGTGCATTCTGGGTCTGGCTCGATGTCTTCTCAATTATGGGTGTAACGCTTTTCTGGATGTACGCCAATGATGTGTGCGATTCCAATAAAGCCAAGCGTCTTTTCGGTGTTATCGCCGCCGGTGGTGGATTGGGTGCCGTACTCGGAAGCACAATAACGGCGTGTCTGGTCGGCACAATTGGAACTACGAATTTACTCTTGGTGGCAGCCGGATTGGTGGCTCTCACGCTGGGTCTTTTCCATGTGCTGGAAGCGCTAAACAAAAGTAAGAAGGTCACAGAAAGAGCTGCTGCTCCGGAGTTTGAAAAGGCGAAAGTGTCGAGTATATCCGGCGCGTTCAGATTGATTTTCCAAAACAAATTCTTGCTCTTATTGTTCTTCGTTGTCGCATTGGAGAGAGTGACGCCAGATATGGTGCAATTTCTTTACAACGACATCTTGAAGAATATGGCTTCCGGACGTGATGCAATCGCTGCCCTAGACGCGAATCTCGAGCGTTGGCGTGGAATTGTAGAATTTGTCGTCGAGCTTTTCCTTGTCAGTGCCATAGTGCGCAAACTGGGCTCCGGATTTTGCTTATCGTCATCCGCGGGCTTGATTTTTGCCGGCGTGACGATGTTTGCTTTCGTGCCCAATCCGATTATTTTGATGGCGGTATTCCACGGCGATGAAGCGATGCGCCACGCCTGGTTCAAAGCTGCTAAAGAATTGATGTACACGGTGACCAGTCGAGATGTTCTGTACAACGTCAAGCCTGTTATCGAGATGTTCGTATATAGAATGGCCAGAGGAGTTGCCGGAGTAATTATCTTCATTGTGAATACTGCGCTTGGCTTAGGTGCCAAAGGTGTGATGGCGGCGGCCGCAATATGTGCGCTGAGCTGGCTGTATTGCGGCTGGAAGCTCAGCAAAGAGTATTCGCGGTTGGAAACAGAAGCAACTCGAAGAGCATTGCAGGCTCAGCACGGCGAGGGTTCGCTTTTGGGCAAAGAGCTTTCCCTTCAAGCACAAGATAAGTCTCTGGCTGGAAAAGCTTAGTTTGGTTTGGAAAGACCGTTTCGATCATGCTGCCTGGTATTGAGGGCGGTATCGTTTCCATAGGAAAAGCGAGTCCATTCCCTCCCGCGCTCCGCAATGCTTCTTAGGGATATTTGGACAATACGGCTACCGGGCGTATATGATCATTCGGCTATATGCAGGAGTCAATTGTGAAACTTTCAAACACTGCGGCACTTTTGATCATTCTTTCAAGCGCCTTTTCAGCCCATTATCATTTTACAACGCCCGTCTCCGCTGCTGAGTCTCAGATCGGAGCCGACAGGCCTGCCGATGCGACTGTGAAGATAGCGAGCAGAGAGGAGAGGAAGCCTCTCATAGGCATCAATTGCGATATTGACGGAGACAAGCCGCGGATGGTTGGCTTATCGGCTCTGTATGTCCAAGCTTTGAAAAACTCTGGTGCAATTCCCGTGGTTTTGCCGCCCATGTCTGAAGCCGATTTGAAAACGGTGATTGCCAATCTTGACGGAGTGCTCATGATTGGCGGGGCCGATTATCCTCCCAACCTGTATGGGCAGAAGACTGAACCCAAGACGGTTGAAATGGACGAGGAGCGTTGGCGCTTTGACATTCTTCTTGCAAAAACAGTTGTCGATAAAACCAACCTGCCATTTCTTGGGATTTGCGCGGGCAGTCAGGCTCTAAACATCTCTCGCGGCGGGTCGCTCATCCAGGATATTCCGACCAAGCTCCCCGGCATGAAAGTTGCTCATGCGAGTAAAGACGGCTGGCAGAAAGGATTTAATAAGCACGAAGTAACCTTTTCAAAGTCGACCAAATTGAAGAGCATCTATGGTATCGACAAACTAAACGTTCCGACTTCACACCATCAGTGTGTCGACAAAGTGGGTGACAATCTGCAAATTGCTGCCACCGCAGACGATGGCATGATAGAAGCGGTCGAGCTGAAGGGCGATCGTTTTGTTGTTGGAGTTCAGTGGCATCCGGAGAGAGATTTTGCGGCCAATCAAGAATTGTTCAAAAAGTTTGTCGGAGTCGCTCGCGAAATCGCCAATTCGGGAGAACCCAATAGCCGGAAATATCCCGAATGAAAAAACTTCAGTAACCCAAAAATCCCTTAGAAGAGTGATTCTGTAACTGGAAAATCACTAGCAAGTGTGAAAAAGTCCAATATAAAATGTTCTTGTTGGATTCCTGGTAGATAATCGAGTTAGACCTGTAGGTGCTATCAGAATGAAGCTGTTGCGATACAGTGCTCTTGCCAAAGTTGTTTCGGCTGCGCGCAAATACAATTGCCAGTGGCCCGATTCTCAACGGCGTGCGGAAGAACTGTCACATCTACTGCTGAAAGAGTTTCTCGTAGATGGAGTGTCTGCTGTCAGGTCTGCTCGTCTTTTCTTTCTGCCATGCGACCAACCGTCCGAAAGCACTAAAAGAGCGGTAATGTCAGAGAGCGAAATTACCGGGATGACCAGTCAGTCAACAAAATTGAGCGTTCGCAACGGCACGGTCATGTACCTGGAGCATAGCGATAACGAAATCGCCATTTCGGGTGATGAATTACAAAAAAAATCCTCGAAGAAGAAAAGTACGCCGTCTACTTTCGATCTAGAGGGTTTTACTAGAGGCGAAAAAGACAAGGATAGTGCAAACCGTGGAGCCAGAATTGTCGCTACAGTCAGAGTCTCTGAAGAATCTCAATTTGTTGTCACTCTGGAGATGACTGCGCGGTTGGCACCTGAAGTGGCGCCATACTTTCGTGTTTTGTCGTCGATTCTGGCTTCCAAAATAACCGGTGACGATAATTTTGCAGGAGCGATTTCCGACGAGCTGGCAGACCTTTACGAATTGGCATTCGAGGAGCTTTCGCAAGGTCTCAGCTGTTTCGGCACTACCGCTGATGTTGATGAACAGCGGAGAGTTCACGACCAACTGCGTTCGGTAATGGATACGATTCCGGCGGCAATTTTCTGGAAGGATCGCAATAGCGTCTATCTGGGATGTAATCGCACGTTTGCGCAAATGGCTGGTTTTGCACATCCTGACGACATTATCGGCAAAACCGATTATGACATGCCTTGGACGGCTGAGGAAACGGAGTTCTACCATTTGTGCGACCGCAAAGTGATGGAGGAGAATCGTCCGGAATTCAATATCGTTGAACCATTAACAAAGCAGAATGGGGAAGTTATCTGGCTGAGCACCAGCAAAATGCCGATTCATGATGCTGCAGGCAGTGTGATTGGCGTGCTTGCGCATTTCGAAGATATTACGCACATGATCCAGTTGCAATCACAGCGCGAGGACTTTATGGCATCGCTTGCGCACGATTTGAAAGTGCCTGTCATTGGCGCTATTCGTGCTCTCGATGCTCTTCTTCAGGGCTATGTCGGTCCGCTGGATAATAAACAGACTGAATTTATTCGGTGTCTTCACCGCAGTCACGAAAATCTTTTGTTGATGGTGAAAAACTTGTTGCAGGTTCTTCGCTACGAATCTGGAAAGGATCAATTCATTTTCGAGCACTTCGATCTGGTCGGCATCTTGAATGATTGTCTCGAGGATGCCGGACCGGCCATAACAGCAAAAAATGTTGATATGGACTTGCTGTGTCCCCAAAAATTGATTCTGAATGCCGACAGGAGTGCTATCAAGACACTGGTAGTCAATCTAATCGGCAATGCTCTCAATTCCGCGCCCGAACATACTCAAGTGAAGGTCAATCTTAGGGAAACTGAGAAGCAAGCTATTCTGCAAGTGCACAACGGTGGAGAGCCAATTAGTGAAGACGATATGAATCAGCTATTCCAGAGGCTCTGGCAAGGCAAACGGTTTGGTGCTGGTGCCGGACTCGGATTGTTCCTCTGCCGTCAAATTGCCGAGGGGCATGGTGGTTCTATGTCCTGCCGCAGCTCCCGCGAGGAAGGTACGATCATGTGCTTTTCTATTCCCGTCAGCCCCACATCACTCCGCACCAAGAAAAAGAGCAAGTGAGTGTGATGAATTGCGACTCTTGTGCAATTTTCTATTTTGCACTTTAAAGGTTTGTGCCAAAATCAGCGGAAGGAAACCCCAAATTGGTCGTGTATTCGCTTGAGCGACGTAAGACTCAGCAACGAACAGCTGACAGTGCGGATTTTGATTATATCCGGCTCACTAACTTGTTTGGCTGGCTTGAATTGCGGTTGGTTTGGCCCCCTGGTACCGTCAATTGCAGTTTCTCAAAAGGTTCCTCTGGTTGAAGCCGGTTCGCTGATCAGTGTCTACAGTGGCGGCTCTCTGATTCCTCTGGCGATCGGACGGCAGTTAGTGGAAAAGTTTGGAGGACGCACTTGTTTGCTGGCTGCTGCTCTGCTTTTCTTGAGCGGGTTGGCGATTTTGTCCCTTGGCTGCGGCATCATCGGCATGTCTTTCGGTGCTGCTGCACTCGGTGTTGGCGCCGGACTCAATAGCATCTCAGGCACCATTTGTATTCTTCGGCTGGCGTCCGGTTCGAGCGCCGCTTCACTCGGAAAGCTGAATGTCTTCTTTGGTATCGGGGCCTTGCTTGGTCCTGTAGTGGCCTTGCTGGGTTTGAACTCGCCCTGGTCCTATCATGCTGTCTATGCCTTCGGTGCTCTTTACGCTCTGGTGGTTTTCATAGCCACGTTTTTCGCAAAGCAAATTGACGTGAGAGTGACGCCGAGCGACAGTAGCGTTTCCAAGTTTAAGCCGCTGCAAGCGCCAGCCCTGCTCTATACCGCATCGGTCTTCTTGTATGTGGGAGTGGAAGTGGCTCTGGCCACATGGCTTTTCACCTACCTTAATGCGTCTTGCAATCTTTCTAAGGAGTTGGCAGGCTGGAGTATGACTGCTCTCTGGGCCGGTCTCACCACCGGGCGCATGACCGCCGTTCAACTTTTTAAATACATTCCGGCCCCCCGGATCGCCCTTGCTGCGATGGGTTTGGCATTTTGCGTAATCTTGCTTCTCGCCACTCATCCCGGATTGGGTCCACTCTCGCTAGGAGTTATTTTCCTTTTAGGCTTGGGTTTTGGTCCCATTTTTCCGACTTTGATCTCCAGTGCCTCTGAGCGATACAAGCAGCACAGCGCATCAATTACTTCGCTTGTCGTAACGGCGGGTGCCCTTGCCGGTATTACCTTCCCCATATTTGTCGGACAGTTTTTCTCGAAGTTTGGCCATCGCCCGGGCATGCTTGTGCTCGCTCTCTTTTCCAGCGCGCTTCCGCTCGTTTTCTACACAGTTCAGTTTCGCTTGAACCGCTCGGCTCTGCAATCTGAAGGTGCTGACCCTGCGGTTTGCGACAGTAGTTTTTCAACTCGGATTACGAGTGCGCCCGAGCGGAGCGGCCAGTCTGAGCATGTGGCAGCGCCTGAGCCGACTCGCTAGGTTGGTCCGTCTATAAAGGTCCAGGGTCAGACCCCGGCTTATCTCCAGGCCTGTGCCCGGTTCATTGCCTAGCTCCCAGACCTGTTCCCTCGAAACGCTTGCTGGGGAAGCAAAAAGCGACGCTTTATTTCGCAACAGATAGTTAGATAGGCTAACTATTAGTCTATAATTATATTGACATGCTGGAGAGACTGTAATGGTTGCTACAGAGCCCACTTCCACCATCTGCTCTCGGGAAATACTGGAATCCATACCTGTTGTCATGCACTTCATCAGGAAAGGAATCCGGCGCGAGCTTGGCGACAAGGCTTCGGTTCCGCAAATCAGGGCGCTGTCTTTTATAAGGCGAAACCCTCGTACTACACTCACCACTGTTTCTGAATATCTCGCGGTCAGCAATGCCACAACGTCCAGCATTGTCGACAGGCTGGTGAAAAAGGGTCTCGTTACTCGCAGCGAGGATCCAAACGAGCGCAGATGCTTGCAACTAACTCTCACTCAGAAGGGTCAGGAGGAGTATCGAGTCGTTGAGGATCTGGCTATATCAGAGTTGACCAAAGTGCTCATGGGATTGCCTGACGAAAAGGTAAAACAGATCCAGACCGGCTTGCGCCTTCTAAAAGAAGCAATGGAAGAGGAGCGCAAATAATGCTTACGCGCGACACACAAACTTCAGAGACTGGCAGCGTCTTACCAGGCGGAAAGTCGAACAACCGCACAATTTCGATTATCTTTTCTGTTGTGCTTTTGGGCGTTATTGCTGCTTTTGCCTATTTCACAGGCGACCATGAGAAAAAGCCGGCGGAGGTAAAACGTGCTGCTGTCGTGCGTGTTGCTTCGGTGGAAAAGCAAAATGTGCCGCGCGTTCTGAGAGCTCTCGGTCACGTTGAGCCGATGTCGACTGTTGCTGTTCGCTCGCGCGTAGATGGCGAACTCGTTGACGTACTCTTTGCCGAAGGTGAAAGGGTAAAGACTGGGCAGCGACTATTTACTATTGACCCGCGTCCCTTCGATGAAGCCATTCGTCAGTGGACAGCCAAGCTTGCACAAGCCAAGGCAGATGTTTCGAAGTGCCGGTCACTGATTGCCAAAGACCACTCTGAGTTGTCGCGGCTGGCAGCTAACCGTGAAAAGGATATGGCTGAAGAAGCAAATGCGCGGCGCGATCATGCTCGATATCAGGAACTTGTGAAAGAAGGCGCTGTATCTGTCGAACAAGAAAATCGATATGCCACCAATGTTGCGTCATTGGCTGCCACAGTGAAAGCCGACACAGCTGCTATGGAAAACGAAAAGTCTGTCATTCAGTCCGACCATGCACAACTGGAGGCCGCACAAGCAGCCTTGAAGGCAGCCGAATCAGATTTGCAAAACGCTCAGTTGCAGCGCTCCTATTGCAGCATCACGGCCCCGATGGACGGAAAAACCGGTGCTCTGCTTGTTCACCGCGGACAGATGGTGAAGGCAGGAGATACGTCGAGTCTTGTTGTGATCAACAAGGTGAAGCCGGTCTATGTAAGCTTTTCTGTACCGGAGCAGGACTTGCCGCGTATTCATGAGTTGCAAGAGCAGAAGCCTCTATCCGTTGGTGTTGAAGGTCTGCCTGAGCACGTGGGCAAAGTTTCTGGCGTGCTTACCTTCATCGACAATAGTGTGCAGCGCAATACCGGCACGATTCTGATGAAGGCGACTTTCACCAATGAAAATGAGGTGCTCTGGCCTGGTACTTATGTCAAAGCTGTTCTAAATCTCGACACCATATACGATGCCACCGTGGTACCGACTCAGGCGGTTCAGGTAGGGCAGCAGGGGCAATACGTTTATGTCGTTGGACCCGATAATAAAGCCAATCTTGTCGTTGTGAAAGTAAAGTACAGCGACGGCAATACCAGCGTTATCGAAGGCAATGTGAAAACAGGCGAACGGATTGTCGTAGACGGTCATATGCAGCTCATGCCGGGCTCGTCAGTGGAAGTGCAACCTTCCCCGCGCCCAGAAAGCAACACCCCCTGATTGTGAATCGAGCCTCAGCCGATGACCCTCACTGATTTATTCATTCGCCGCTCAGTAATGACGACTCTCGTCATGGTGGCAATATTCGTCTTCGGTTTGCTTGGCTACACGACTTTACCAGTCAATAATCTGCCCAATGTCGACTTTCCCACATTGCAAGTCAGTGCTCAGCTGCCTGGCGCCAATCCAGATACGATGGCATCTGCCGTTGCAACGCCGCTGGAGAGACAATTCTCTACCATCGCCGGGCTGGAGGCGATGAATTCCGTCAGCGCAATCGGCTTGACCAATGTCACATTGCAGTTCAATCTGAGCCGCGACATCGATGCAGCGGCGCAAGACGTCCAGGCTGCCATTGCCGCCGCGCAATCACAACTGCCTCCCGGCATGCCGACGCCACCAACGGCCAAAAAGGTAAATCCCGCCGACCAGCCCATTCTCTATCTTGCGGTCAGCTCGCCCACCTTGCCGCTTTTCCAGGTGGATGAATATGCCGAGACGATCATCGCCCAGAGACTTTCAATGATCAGCGGAGTAGCGCAAGTGCAAGTCCTGGCGCCGCAGAAATTTGCTGTCCGTGCGCAGGTCGACCCGAATGCTCTGGCTACTCGGGGCATTGGCATCGATGAGGTGACTAATGCCATTCGCCAGGGCAATGTCAATCTGCCTTCCGGTGCACTATACGGGCGTTTTCAATCCTATATGGTTCAGCCTAATGGACAACTGCTGACTGCGTCCCAATATGAGCCTCTGATCGTTGCCTACAAAGAAGGCTCGCCGGTCCGCCTGAAAGAGGTCGGCAAGGCGATAGACAGCGTAGAGAATGATAAAACTGCCAGTTGGTTCAACAAAACGCGGGCTATCGTGCTTGGCGTTCAGAGACAACCCGGAAGCAACACTGTTGAGATTGTAGACAATATCAATAAGGTCATGCCTTCGCTGCGAGCTCAAATTCCTGCATCGGTGGCAATCGATACGCTATACGACCGGTCTCAGAGTATTCGCGAATCGGTGCGCGATGTCGAATTGACCCTTGCTCTCTCGGTCGTTCTAGTTGTTATCGTCATCTTCCTTTTCTTGCGCAATGTCTCGGCTACTTTGATCCCCAGCCTTGCGCTGCCCTTTTCTCT
>CAZBOX010000080.1:0-22841 GCA_964493595.1 uncultured Candidatus Obscuribacterales bacterium
TATCAATACAGGCAGAGGCGCTTCCGCCACTTGATGATTTAGGTAGGTATCTTCTGGTTTATTCTGGTTGTACCGAACGGAGATTTTCTTGCCTGGGCCAAAATCTTTGGACCTCAGTAAAATGTCGGTTTTAGAGCGACTGTATTCTATTTCACTGACGTTGAAATATTTTTTTCCATTAACCTCATATGCGTAAGCCAAATTGAGGCTGTGCAGTGCGCTTCCAAATCTGCTGTAAGGATCTTTCCGGGATCCAATGAAAGCGTGATCGACTATTCCCGAAGCGCTAGGCCAGCCGGCCTCGGATAGGATATTCCACGTCAGATACAAGCAGAGTGCAAGGATTAGATTGGAAAATAGGAGGGTGAGTATGGAATTCATAACTTTCATACTTTTCATACTTTTCCCTTCTAATTTGCTTCGAATCGTGACCATACTTGCTAACACCTATCTCTGCGAAACCAGTATATGCTCTTCCAACATGCTTTTTTGTGGCTTGTGTTTGCAGACTTTTGCGCTACATGCGTGCACCTAAGACACTTCTACTCCGGCTTTTCGTGCGCTGATTCATCGAATACAAAGTTCTTCCCATTGAAGCGGTAAGTCAAAAAACGGCCGGTAGCGCCGCCGCCTTTAACTGTTATTGGAATTAGCAACGTCTTGTTTTGGTTCTTGAATTTGATCAATCCGTTTTCGTTCCACTCGAAATCAGATGACGGCACATCTATAGTCTTCAAAAGCTTGGTCTTGGTCCTGAAAAATGGTGTTTCGACAAGCTTACTTCCCTCCAGTGTGTATGCCGTTATTCCATCACTGCTGCTCCCTCGCGAGTAAATTGCTCGGTAAGTCGGCATATAAACAGCTTTTCCATCGCTGGTCACGACGCTATGTAGGTCATGGTAGAAGTAGCCGGTCGCAAGATCTCCATCTCCTTTGCCAGGTGGATTGAGGTCCCGCCAAAGAGCACCGTCTGCTGCTTTCCATTGAACGAAATCGTGGAAAAAATGCATGGTGCCACCAGTCTCGGTGTCCCACGAATAGAAGCAAACTTTTCCGTCATCAGAGGTGAGTTTTGTAAGCCTTGCCGCTTTTGATTTGGGCAATGCTGCCGCAATCAATTGAGGATTTGATAAAACGCTCTTGAGGTACTGAACAAGCGTTTCGTTAGCAATCCTGCTTCTCTCATTCGGATTTGCAATTCCTTCATTCACCTTCGCCAAAAGCTGCGCGATTTTGCTATCGATTTCAGCAACGCTCGGCTCGGTTTTGTTCGACTTGGCCTCACATTTGGTGGCAACCTGGATAGCGATGATCAGCAATAGAAGGCAAAGGCTCTTTTTCACAGCTTCAACTCCTCGGTCTCTTGTTCGAGAGAATTTTATAGGCTTTCAAAAATGGCGACTGAGTCAACCATATTTAGTGTGTTTCTGTGGCTGATTATGAATTGCCGCTTATCTGCCAGGTCTGACTCGCCCAAAACTCTGAAAGATATCTAGCAGCTTTTGGTTGATAAGTTTCCATAACCAGCTGGTAAAAATTAGTTTCAACTGGAGATGCGTGCTCCGATATCTGCCAGCCTGTGGGCTTTTCGCAACTCTTCCATACCGAAATGACACTAACTCATGACAATCTTTGGTTTTCTCTAATCTGTAGCTTTTTCATGCTCTCGTACCATTTTTTAGGTGTCTCTGTTCCATCCCGTCCATTTGGCTCCCAGGAATCGCATGCGCAAGTCACTCATAGCGGACAACGTTTCTAGCGAACAGCAGAGTGACGTAATTGTTGTTAGCGAATTGGGCGAAGAGCGGATTTGTCCATTGCTGGCTTCCATGGATGAACTAGCGAAAGAAGGGCAATTGACCCGATGGATCGAGGGGCACGACATTCTTCTTTATTTGTGGGAAGGCAAGGCAAAAGCGATCAGCAATATTTGCCGACACTTTGGTGGTCCAGTCGGCTTTCATAAAGCAGATAAGGGCACGTTTACTTGCTTGTGGCACAACTGGGAATACGATTGCAGCAGTGGTGCTTGTATGACACAGCCCGGACTCGGGTTGCGCGAGTATTCGTTGCATGTGCGCGGTCGGAAGATTTATGTAGATTTGCTGGGATGATTAGTCGAACATGAAGTCGGTGACTCTTAGTATTACTTGCCGGGCTGAAATGGACTGCCCTAAAGAAGTAGTGATGTGGAATTACTACGACCATGAGCATTTGGTCGGAACACATTACAAACTCTACGACCATGTTCGAGTTCTTGCTCAACGCGACGACTGGGCCTTAGTTTATCGTGGAAAGAAAATGCCGTTACTTCCGTTATGGACTGGTGGCATGGCGCTTCAGTACATGGAAGGAAACGTTATGAAGACGTTTCCTTCCAAGACCAACTAGGTTTTTTGCTTGAGATGCAAGTTCAGTTTGATGATCTGCCTGATGATCGCTGCAGTGTAACAGTCACATACAACATAAACACTCATCCGTTTTTCAAACTTTTCGAACCAGTCTTCAGGGCACTTTTTCGCAAATGGTTCCACGCTACCTGGGAAGAAGACAAGCCGATGCGTTTGCGTCGATGGAAAGTTCACAAGCTCGGGTTCAAAGACTTTAGTGGCATTGATTACATCAATGAAGGACTGCCTGAGCCAAAAGATAAGTGTGTTTCACGCTATGAATTTACCGCTCCAATTAAGTCGTTAAAGGAAATTCGCTCGATTGAAGGTGAAAGGCGAAGATTCGCTCACCGTACCGAGCTTGGATACAACGATTAGGATGCTCTTTCTCATTCACTTCAATACGCGCTTCTAAGAGAGAGTGCTATTTCTTTCGCATATCTTCTTTGGTGGGATTGTGTCGCCGGGCGATATCAAGCGGATATCATAGTTGGTCTGCAAGCGAACACTTGCCGATGCCAAACGATAATTCCAGAGAAGAGAACGTATGCCTAGAGAGTCTTTGTCCGCGTCTGTCACAAATTCACTTGCCCTCTGCCAGCTGAAAGCATTTGACCCTGCATGGGCTGAGCTTTACTCGAAAGCATCTTCCAATCCGTGGGACAATGGAATATTGCCTGTAAAAACTATAGAGTTGATTTGCGTTGGATTGAGTTCCGCCTGCACAAATCTGCAAGAGTCATCAACTCGCCGCCATATTCGAGCCGCTCTGGAGGCAGGAGCGACTCAGGAAGAGATACTGATGGTGCTCAAAATGGGTGCTGTTATGTCAATTCATTCATTGAGTCTCGGCGCCCCAATACTTCTGGAAGAGGCGAAAACAGCCTCAATTCCTCTTCCCAAAAAGGAAGCCTCAACGCCGGCTTGTGACGCAATGCGCAAGATTGGTCAGTGGAATTCGGCATGGGACCCATTCTATGATCTCGACCCATCTTGGACAGATCAGTTTATGTCCTGCGGAATTGGCATTTATTCCAGCGGTTTGATGTCGCCAAAACTTATCGAACTGTTGAGTATTGCCTTTGATGCTTCGATTACTCATATGTACGCTCCTGGTACACGTCGTCACATCAAAGCGGCGTTGAATTTAGGCGCCACCATAGAAGAGATTTTTGAAGTTCTGAAAGTTTGCGTCGCCTTCGGCGTCGAGTCGTGCGAGCTCGGTGCCCGGATTCTTGCAGAAGAAACCGCGAATATGGAGAGAAAGGATTCACCAGAATGACGCAGACAATGGTGAGGTACACCATGAGCGCACTCGAGCGGTCGAAGTACCTGAGGACGTAATCCGTTAGGCAGCAGGAGAGAAAGCATGTATTTCACAGATGATTCGTTATTACCGGAAAACCAAGACCCATTGATCATTACGGCTGCTCCGTATGGTCCGGTGTGGCTGCCATCGGATTATCCCGAAGATATCGCGCTGACATGGGATCAGCAGGTGCAGAAAGCTGTCGATTGCTACAACGCCGGTGCGACGATGTTGCACATACACGTGCGCGATCCAAAGACGGGAAAAATATCGAAGAACTTCAAAGAGTATGGTGAATTAATAGGTCGTCTGCGTGAAGCGGTGCCGAAAATGATCTTGCAAGTCGGCGGATCGATCTCCTTCTCCCCGCCGGACGATCACAGCAAAGCCCAGTGGCAAGGTTATGACACTCGCCATATGCTTGCAGAACTTGATCCTAAGCCCGATCAAGTAACGGTCGCAATTGGTTCGTGTCAATGGGATATCACTTCTCTTACGACGATGGATGATTGGGCTGGAACTCACGTCGCCAATGAAGAGATGGTCTGGGCCTTTTCCAATATGGTTGTTGACGCTACTCCAGATTTTTATATCGAGCACATCAAGCGTCTAAGACAACATGGCATACAGCCTTATTTTGCTCTGGCTCATATACACAGTCTTGAGATTGTAGAGCGCCTTATCCGCAGAGGACTCTACATGGGTCCAATGAATGGATTCTTCAGCATGGGCGGTGGGGGCTCCTGTGGTGCCAATCCGTTCGACTGGATGGAACTCGTTCGCAGAACCCCGCATGGCTCGGTCTTTACGTATCAATCAGTTCATCGCCTTTCGCACCCTCTTGCAGCAATGATGATTGCTTTGGGGCAGCATACACGTGCCGGCATTGAAGAAAACCTCTGGGATACAACCAAAGGCAAGCGTCTGACCACTGTTCAGATGATTGAGAAACAAGTGCGTATAGCGAAGGAGCTGGGACGCAAGATTGCCACAGGTGATGAAGCTCGCCGCATTCTCAAGATTGGCGTCTGGTACGATACGGTTGAAGAAACACTACAGAACCTTGGATTGCCTCCAAATCGTCAAACCGGCCAAACCGGCTTCATTGGATATCCTGCTACTGACGGCAAGCTGCGCAAAATGCAAGCGGCCGGATCAGATGGACACCCATTGGTAGGTGAGATTGATCTAGAAAGAGAGAAGGTTGCGACGTAGAGACCATTTTTAGAATGCTTTTGGAATGGTAGCTTGTGGCAAACAAGAAATTTGTTTACCTGGCTACCATTTCCTTTGCACGCTTGAATAGGTCGTTGCATTCCGACTCAAGAACACCGCCTATGATGGCGCATTTTCCATAGTGGGATGCATCAATTACTGTTTGCGCTCTGATGTCAATTTGTCCGAAATCGCAGCTTTGCAAATATGGCATTGAGCTGCCATAAACTACCAGGGGCATCTTTGTCCAGATGATAGCTGCCTGGCACATCGGACACGATTCGCCAGTCGTATATAGTGCGACTTCTTTCCAGTCGAAGCCGCTGTCGCTATCCGGGCAATTGTAGATAGCCGTCATTTCGCCGTGCCAGATTGGATTTTTTTCGACGCGAACCCACCCTTCTGCGACGACTTTCTCTGTTTTGATATTGACGACTACGGCGCCAAAAGGGCAGGCTGGTACTTTCTCTGCTTGCTTAATAGCCAGGCGCATAAACTTTTCATGGTCGAGTTTGTCGAATGTTTTTGTGTCTGGTGCCAGTGTCTTTGCTATTGCCTGCGGCTCTGCATTGACTGCAAGGACTGCCGCCGCTCCGGTGAGCAAAACAGAACGTCTGCTGACTTTGTTTTTCATGATTCATCATCCTCTGCTATTTCTATATAAACTGGATTCGGAGTGGTGTTCAGGAGAGTATTCCATCCTCCTCGAATTCCAGTGCTCGTAGTAAGTAAGTTTTGAGCGGCTTATCAATCAGATAACCCACTTCTTCCCTCTTAAATGATTTGCCCGCTACATCAAGAGCGTCCAGATAAGCGTCTTTAACAGTTCCACTAACATAATCGCCGCGACCGAGCCACGTTAGTGCAGTCAGTTCAATTACCTGCTCATCCGACATCGAGCTGAGCAGATCAAGCAGACTAGTCTTTTGATTGTCGGCGCCGATGTCAGATTGCGTTTGATTTGTCACAAGTTTCTGAAACATCAGGCGCTCGGCGTTGCGCGATTGATCCGAGAGTTTGATTATCTCGAGCACAATTTCCGCGTTTAGTGTTTTTGTTAGTTTGAGTATGCTCATTCGCTCAGCTTATTTTCAGTTCGTAGAAGTCTCATAGCCATATGATCTAGCGGTAAGATCGCTTGAATTTGAACTGAATCATTTGATGCCGGCTTTTCGTCTGTCATCTTTGAGAATCTTGAGAATACTCAAAAGATTTTCGTTGGGCCCTTTTGCATCAGGATAGTGAAAATTGACAAACTGGCATTTGCCGTTCTGGTATGCCACTTCAGGCAAGATTCGGGAATGGTCGTTTCGATTGCCGCCGCTGCCGTCGACTTGGACGAGATAATTTGCTCCTTTCTTTGTGACTTTGGTCGCGACGTATTTTGAAAAGGGTTCTGCATTAGTGTCCAAGAAAGGATCGAAGTCCAAGCCTACGATTTCGCCACTAACCTTTTGTGATGCGGCGTAGTCTTCATTTAATTGTTTGAGTAGTTCTGGGCTGAATGCGCTGGCTCTGCGTTTGTAAGCCCGGTCGGACTCTGGCTGGGCAAGATACCACTTATAGAACGATTGAACAAAGGTTCTGCACGACGTTTCTGCATTCGTTCCATCGGCACCTTTAACCGCAACGATCGAGGTTGCTGACCAGATCAGACCCGTGGAAAGAGCTATAGCCAAAAAACGAATAAATTGCATACCAATCCTCCAGCAGATTTCCACGTTTTACAGAAAGTCATTTGGGTTGACGATCCAAATATGATTGCAAAATTACTACCGCCGCTTCCATGTCTATTAGTTCTCTGTTTCTACCGGTGTCGATGCCCCGCTCTACCAGTCGCTCCGTTGCGGTAAATGAGCTTAACCGTTCGTCTTCAAAATAGACAGGCAAACGGGTTTCGCGCATGATTTTTTTCGCAAAAGATCTCACTTTCGCTGCTTGCTCGCCTTCAGATCCATCCATGTTCTTCGGCAAGCCTACTATAACTGCCGCAGCTTCATGCTCTTCGGTGAGTTTTGAAACTCGCGCAACATCACTTTTGGAATTCTTTCGCTGGATAGTCTCCACTGGTTTGACCAGCATCCGTGTGACATCGGATACGGCTACGCCGATCCTCTTGTCTCCAACATCTAATGCTAATAACCTCGACCGTTCAGTCATTTAAGTCAGTGGGACCATTCGGAAGGCGCATAACGTCTCAGCTTCTTTACGAACGCGGGATCTACCATGCAGACTCCGTCTGCGCAAGTGCTGCCGGCAACTGTGCTGAGGAGATTCTTGTCGTCAGGCATTAGCGGTAAAACAAGTAATCCAGTTTGCAGAATGCGTGTAGAGCTGTTGCTTGTGGCAGCCACTATAGTATCCAAAACTTGAGCGGCAATGCCAGGGTCGAACCAGACAGTGCCAAGTCGCACGCTTCTTATCGCCAATTCCAGACCAGTTTCATTGCCTTCGAGAATATATCCGTCTGCACCCGCGTCCATCGCGGCGAAAATGTCTTCAGGTCTATTGTTGGATGTCGATATCAAGACCCTTACAGTAGGGTGTGCCTCTCTTATTTCCCGAGTCAGATCGATGCCGTCAATGTTTGGTGATGGCAAATTTAGAAGCACTACGTCGATTGTTTTTTCTGAGAGTAACTGTAGAGTCTCCTCTTGTGAGCAGGCTTCCGCAGATATCTGGATGCCTTCAAGCGTAGTCAAAAACGTCTGAGTGGCGTTATTTGTGCCATCTTTACTCAAAACATTTAGGACTTGAATTGGTGCTGAAGGTGCCATTTTTCATCCGGGCTGCGGGTTTCGATAAAGTATAAGCCACGTTGCCGGTAGTGTAAAATTTGAGTGACTTTCAACCGAACCCTAAACGCTATGAACTTGTCAAAACTGGCGCGCATTTTTCAAGTGTCAACGCTTCTTGCCGTGTTGTCATTGATGCCAGCAGGTGCTGCTGGTGAGAGTGATGACGATATAACCGGCACCCCCATAAAAGATAAGTGGGCTTTGTTGGTCGGCATCAGCAAGTTCCAAAACTCGTCGATGAATTTGAAATACGCGGCCAAGGATGCTGCCGATTTTCGCGATTTTCTGGTGAGCAAGTGTAATTTTGCGCCAGACCACATAAAGCTCGTGACGGATGAGGCTGCCACCAAGGACCGGATTTTGGACATCCTGGGAGATAGCTGGTTGCCCAGGGTTGCGCTGCCGGAAGATCTGGTGCTCATATTCATTTCGAGCCATGGTAGCCCGTCTTCGATGGACGTGGCTGGCGTAAACTACCTGGTTGCGCACGACACCAATCCGGACAAACTCTTTACCACGGGCATTCCTATTCAACATCTGGCAGCGACAATCAAGGAGCGAGTCCACAGCAATCGAGTTCTTGTCATTTTGGATGCTTGCCATTCTGGAGGCGCCGCAGAGGCGAGTAAGGGGATCAGGCGCGTGGGTAACGTTGATGCTGCTGCTGTTGCTCAAGGTGCAGGCTCGATAGTAATCTGTTCCAGCTCGAGAAACGAGTCGTCGTGGGAGGCGAAAAGTAAGCCGAACGGCGTTTTTACAAGCGCACTGATGGAAAGTTTGAAGTCTGGTGGCTCTTCGACCAAATTGCGCGATGCTTTCAATACTTTGAAGGATAAGGTTCAGCAGCAGGTTGTAGCCGAACGCGGTGTCACACAGACGCCGGTGCTGGAAGCAACTAAGTGGAAGGGGGAAGATTTGATACTGTCAGCGGTGCCGGCAGCGCCTCGTCCCGCTCCGAAGATCGATGATGAACCTCCTCGTGCTGTGAGAAGTTCGTCATCAGATGCCTCAGCTTCTCATTCCGCGAATGCATCGGAACCTGGAGGCAATTCCACCACGGCTATTCCGGATATCACCGGCGATTTTGCTGGCACAAACGGTTTTACTTACCACTATTGGCAGAAGGGAAGGTCGTGTGGCTGGTCAATGCCTCTATTGGGAATGACGGGTTCGGGGCTAATTTCATCTGACGGGAAGAAAATGGAATCTAAGTGGTGGGGAACTGTAAGTGGAAGCTGTGGTGCGGACCTTGAAGTTGATCAAGATGGAAAGGTCGTCAAAATGAATTGCGATAACGGTACTGTCTTAACGCGTGTCAACTACGGCAAGTGAGGCGATGCCTTATCTCGTTTCCAGCTCTATGCAGCACAGCGGAGCAATCGCCCCGCTGACCACTTCTTCCCTCAAGCTATGGATTGAATTTATTTTTTGACTTTGGTGTACTTTCCGTCTGCACTGATTTCGTGTGCTTCTACGGTGCCGTCTGGAGCATGCCATTCTGTGTAAGTCGGTTTGCCACTGCTCGGGCTGTAATTCCAAGTGCGCATACCTTTTTCTCCGTTGGCTCCGTGGCGCTTTTCGCTGTAGATTTTGTCGCCGTTAGAGTTGTACTTTATTCTCTCTGAGGTATTGTCGTTGTTTTTGAAGTCTTCCTGGCGAATCTTTCCGGTATTTGCGTCGTATACCTTGTGCACCGTTCCCTTCGAGTTTGTCTCGTCTGCTGACGTTTCGTGACCAGTCTTGGGGTCGAAATCGATGTGTCTTTGCCCCCAGGAAGTTTTTTCATCGTGCGAAACGCGCTTTCCTGTGGACTTATCATAAGTGTAAGTGTCATCGTCATAACTGACTTTTATATCGCCGCTGTTGCCCACTCGAATGGTTTGATCGAAATTGTGAGTTACGTTGCCTCTTTCGTCTCTTTCGGTAACTTCGATGTTGGTCGAAGTTTCGTATGACTCCTTGATGTTTGCGGTTTTTACTTCCAGTCTGGTTTTGCCTCTTTTGTCCAGCTCTGTGTGATCGACAAACTCGCCATTACCTGACTTGGTTGTAGTTTCCACTGATTTCAAATCGCCGCTGTCATAAAAGTCGATCTTGGGTAATTTGTCATTCGGGTGCTGTTTCAAGTCCCAAGCTATTTGTTTTGCGACTGCCAGCCTTTCTTCTGCACTGAGATTTTGCAGCTCTTTGGCCAGATTTTCCGGGAGTGAACCACCTTCTGCATGTCTTTCGAACTCTTTAGCTTTGGCTACAACATCGATACCCATCGTAGAATCTCCCAAATGCGCGCCAGTTGCGCTTGCCGGTAACTGTGCGCAATTTACCTGGGAGTTGTATCCAATTTGTTTATAGGTTCAAACTTTTGCCCGAAGCCTGGAAGCTTTTATTGCTTACCTCTTTGAGGACCTTTGCGTTCTATCAAAAGGTCCTTTAAGACAATAGCGCGAAGCTCTTCATAGCTTGGTTTCTTTGTAGACATTGTGATCAGCCATTGACCATTTTGGTTAAACCCGTCAATTGAATACATATGCTCTTCAGGACCGATTTCTTTTAGGTCTCTGGCGATTTGCGTATCTGATTCGATTTCACCGAGCGTGTAGCGCCTGAAAAGTGTGTCTGGGGTGTCTTTTTTTGAGATTCTGAATGCCATCATGACGCCGAGTTGTGACTCAGGTCTGAAGTATTCCAGTGCCATGATTTTGTTATCGCCGTCAGAAAATTGTTCGCAAACGAAAAATTTCTGCTCTACTTTTCCCCGATTGTTGAGGGCGATGACTTGTTCTCTTGCCTCATCGCGCTCTTTAGTTAGAGCTAGTGTTTGCGCACACTGAACGATTTTGGCCCAGGCACGCCAATTGTCGGGCTCGATCTTTGACAATCTGCGCCACCACTCAATCGACTCTTGTGGCAGCTCGAGTGTTTGATAGAGCTGGGCTGTGTTATTAACGTCAACGACCATTGCCGCCCGGTCGGCGCCAGGCTTGCTCCATTCTGTAAGAAGTATCGCTGCTGCTTTGTCTAGCTTTTCCCGGTCAGAGGCTTCTAGAGCTTCCTTGAGCAGCGTATTTCCGATTTTGATTTGAGACAGGGATTCAGCGGCGTGGACGAATTGAAGAGTGGTCAGAGTTGTAAACAGAAGGAGTACATGTACAACTTTTTGTCCAAACCTTTGCATCTCAACCGCCTTGTTATTTAGCCGGAAGGATTTTCGCCTTTATACTGTGCCGGTTCCATGATTCGCTTATCGCCGATTTCGATCATTAACTCGGCTATGCAATAGGTGTTTTCAATAAGTGCAGTAAACTGCTTACGCATCCTGTCATCGCTGAGAAACGCATCGCCGTGCCTCATATTGGGCACTTTGAGTTCCTCCGAGACAATAATTGCAGCCATAATGTGGCGCATTGCGTATATATCCATCTGTGCTTTCTCCTTGACCGGCAGGATGTGCTTAGGGAAGCATACTCCAAAACAATGTTAAATTCAGTCCTGTCTGTATGATTAGACCGATTAATACAGTTCTGAAGAGCGGCTCGCCAAAATTGGAAATATCTTCAAGTCAGCCGTCCAACACGTTAGAGGTCGTCTAGTAGCCCGGCTTCCAAAGTCCATCGGCTACGCGTTTTTCGCCAAGTTCAATCATCAAGTCGGCGATGCAATATGCATTTTCGATAAGTGGAGTGAATTGGCGACGCAACCTGTCCGTCGGGACAGAACCGTCGTCCATGCGCATGGTCGGTCCTTTGATTTCTTCAGAGGCAATCCACGCGGCCATAATATGCCGCAAATAATATTTGTTGGCGTCCATTTTGATACGACCCGGTTGAGTAAGAAGCTGGAACCAGCGCCAATGATATCAGGCGACGCAAAAGTGAGATCGCTCTCTGACTGTTCTTTTCTACTCTTTCACCAATGTTTCGCGCAATGCCGTCTTCTGGTGCGGCATTCTGACCTGGTCAGTGGAGAGCCTGAGAGCATGCGGCAAGCTTTGAAATCAGCACTCCTGGGGGCATACTATAATTGATATCCATGTTCCGGAGTTCTCGTAATTGGCAGAATCTGTAGCTCGCGACGCTCGAAAATTCACATGGCTGCCAAAGCTGGAATTTTTGAATCCGTTCGGGTACGAGATGCAATTTATCATTCTTGGCGGAATGGCATTCTATCTGCCCATCATTCTTTTATTGGGTGAGCCAGGGCTGAGAAAAGAAACGGTTCTTTGGAATTTCTGGATTAATACGTTGGCGACTGCACCTCATACGTCCGCGACGTATGTGCGGCTACAGAGAAAAATAAAAGAGGGAAAGGTTCATTGGAGCTTCGGCTGGCCCGCATTTTTGGCTACGTGGGCGATACTGATCGGATTCTGGGCTGCCGGACATTTCATTCTTGGTATTACGATCGCCGCGATGTGGCAGTCGTTTCATTATTTGCGGCAGATGTACGGTGTTAATCGAATTTTCTCTGGCAAGAATGAAGAGAGCGAGCTGGCGCGCAAACTGAATTTCTGGGCGTATCATCTGGCTGTTCCGCTTTTTGTGTTTGGACGTTCGGATATGCTCTGGCACGTCTGGAATGGAAAACCATCTGATACCTTTGCGCCGATGAATGTTCCCGACCTTGTTATGGTTGCTTTTGCTTTTATTGCTTACATCGGTTTTCTGCTTGGTTTAATTAGCGAATACCTGAAGGCGAAGAAGAATTCGGTATACAACCCGGTGGGTCTGTTGATGCTGCTTTTGTACTTCGCAGTGCATTACTATGGTTTTCTTTCAGTTGAATATTATGTTCGAGGATTTCTGTTCATCTCCATATATCATGCCATTCAGTATGTAGCGATGGTCTATTACCTGGAGCGCGACGGACGGACCGAAAAGCTCACTGAAAAGCTAATGAAAGGACCTCTACTTCTAGCTTTTCCAGTTTTCTGGCTATTGCTCATTGCTTTTGGCTACCTGGTCAATCAAGGCGCCAAGAGCGCAGACATGCTCTGGACTCAATTCTCATTGATTGTGTTGAACAACTGGTCAGTTCACCACTATGTTGTAGATACAGTTTTGTGGACCCGCAAAACTGGCAAGTAGCAGATCGGAGCGCCGGCATCCTGCCGGCACAATCGGAAGATAAGAAGCGCCCGGTCAACTAATCCAGCTCTTCAGTTTCTTCGAAGTTATGCCCGCGGTCTTCAGGGCCGCGGCTATATCCGGTATCTCTTTATTTTGAATAAGCCATTTGCCGATATTGTATCGCTGCCATCCTTCGCGCTCGATGGCTAATTTCACAAGTTGTGGGACGAACCTGATAGGCATATTGTCAAAGTCCTGCAGCAATGCGCCTGAGACGTCGTGATTCTCGTGAGCCAGACCGCGCGAAATAACGGGGATGCACGGTGGGAAGGCTGCATGCTTTACCAGTGCGCGGAGCAACCAAGTGTATTCGGATGACAGATATTCACCGCTTTCAATTTTAGGTAGTTCATCCAGCTTCTTGTCGACGACTCCAGCCAGAATTGCCGCTACCTTTTCGGATGGATGTTGCCAGAGCCATGCGGCGGGCGGGGCGAAACCTACAGCATTTTCTGCTTGCATAAGACTGGCGACTTTAACGGCAACATCTTCCATGCCCTCGCTGTTTTCGCTGGGTGCATCTGCTTTCTCGTACATGTCTGCACCAGCGTGGGCGATTGTTTTCCAAATCAAAGGCCACTCCAAGGTCTGATACTTTACAAATGGAATTCCGCGTGCATGATGAGCTGCTTCAGCGGCGTCTCGAACATCTGTGTTTGAGGATTTGAGATAGGGTCTTATCTTCTCTATGTCTAATTGGGAGAATTTGCCCACAGTTTCGCATTCGATGATACGAAATTGATTCCAGAGATCTCCTCCATAGGTATACAGCTGACGAGCTTCCTCGATAGCCCTCTCAATAGGCTCTACATGTACCAGGGTTGGATCGGCGGCGTTAAGAGCCAGCGCGGCGCGGTAGTACATCAGGGTGACTGAGTTGTTATCGTCAGATGGATTTCGGAAATGAATATTGACAAATGTTTGTCTGTCTTCCGGATTCAAACGATGAGCAATTGTTTCAATCGCTTGAAGTGCGGCGATTTGGCTGGGTGTGTCATTGCCGAGCATTGAAGCAATCGGTGTGAGTAGGTCTGTTTCACCCCAGGCAATTAATGAGTTTAAGGCTGCGACTGCCGTTTTTTCCTCGTAGTTCTTCAGCGAATGTACCAGAAGCCGGTGCAAAGTTTGGCGAACGCTTTCTTTATGTTCCTCTCTTTTGGGATCAACATCGGCAAGCTTTCCGAGCGCTTCGGCGGTTACCGTCAGGCAGTCGATCCATGGTATTGTGGCGAGCCTGGCATCGAAGTCTTGCTTGTCTTTAAGCTCGCAAAAATATTCTTCGACAATTTTGCACAAAGGCATCACTGCACTATGTGCTTTCATTTGCTCCAGCAATTTTATTGAGAGTGCTCGCTTGAAATGGTACTCCTCAGGTATTTCCAATTGCTTCAAGCAGCATTCTTCCAAATGTTTATCCAGCGCACCGGGTGTTCGACCAATGGCGACCAACAGATTGGCCGTTCGAAGATAACTTTCCGAATACACTGCGCCCCAGAGAAACGGTTGAAGAACTGCGCTGTTGTTCTGTCCCAACCAAATGCCTACGCCGACTGCCTCCTCCTGCTCTTCAGTCTCGTCTCGCCGAAATTCATAGTTGCGGACGAAGTCCAAGCATCGCCATTGAAGTTCATTTCCTGGTAGCGTGCGAGCGGCTGCTTCGTACTTTTCCATAGCACCGCAATCGGTGACATGTTTCCACGCATTTTTCAATAGTTTTTCCAGCCCATCCTTGGCTAAGACTGCCACTTCTTCTGAGACGACATTCAGTCTTGCGGTTTCTGCCGACGCATTCTCCTGCTTTTCCTGCATTCGTTCTTGTTCGCGTTCCGGAAGCAGGTCGAGTTTGAGAAACTCTTCGCGCACGGCATGAATATCCTTTATCGCATTGCCGATTTCTTTGCGTCCATTTTCCAAATCTTCGAGGAGCTCTACCAGGTCTCGAACGATGCGTGCTCTGTGATTGCGAAACAGCTCGCAGCATTCTTTAAGCTTGTCGTTTTGTTTAAACCAGAACAAACGCCACAACAAATAAAGCGCCGTTTGCGGCAGGCGGTTCTTCCCAGATTCTTTCAGTGAGTCGTATATTTCAGTGGTTAGAGGTTTATTCCACCCGGGGCGAAAGGTCTCCTTTATATCGTTCCAGTTGCGGCGATTGTCCTCATTCAGCAATTCTACAATCCACTGTGCGCGCCAGAATTGACCAGTTACATAATGCTTTGGGTCGAGTTCGCATTCGAAGTCGCTACGGTCCATCTCTTCGTTATCGCCGTTATCGTCGGCGTCTTCTTCACCATCGTTGCAGACTTCGTAATTGATGGCTTCTTCTAATCCGTCGCCGGCGCACCACCCCACATTGCATTTCCCGGCAAGTTTTTTCCACGCCTTTCTAGCGCAATTCACTGAAACGCGTTCTTCGTAGAATGCTGCCGCTAATGCAACTCGATAGGCGAACTCGTCGATGGACAGAGACAGCACTTCGTCCACGTAATACGTGTCATGACTCCAAAGAAAAATTCCGTTCGGTCTTGCCGGCTCTCTGCACGGTTGAAACAGCGTCGAATAGACGTGGTCGCTATCGCCGAAATAGCCAATTTTCACCGCACCCATAAAGGCTACCCCGATTTCTTCGGAGCAGTTTTCCCAGGGGTGAGCGATCAGTTGAGACCACATATTTTTTTCGAAGATGCGGCTGCTTGTGCACGGTTTAAACCCGCTGCCACTTTCGGCGGCTCGGTTCACGAAGTCATCGATTTCTTTGCTGCGGACACCCCAAGTCTCTTCGAGTCCAAGAGGATCTTCCTGGTTCGAGATTTCCTCTTGATCTTGAAGGCGAGAACGGATTTCGATCGCATGATCTTCAATAAAAGACTGCGGATCTGCCTTCTCGAAAAATTCGTCAAGGTCGTATGCTACGCAAAGCGGTCTTCCATCGGAGGTGCATTCGGTTCCGTCTTTCAAATACCAGTGCCGGTTATCTTCATGCCAATTTGCGGTGCTGTCGAATTCGTATCTCCACACTTCATTTGCCGCGGGAAAGTGCTCTGATGTTTCATTTTCGCTGTTGATATAGACGAAGTGTCCGTGGCGGCTGCCGTGTTTCCACTCTCCTCGAGAGGCAAGCGTGCCATCTGGATGGTATCGTTCCAAAATGCCGTGTTGGCACCCTTCCGAATCAAAACTTGCAACGCATACCAGTGTTCCATCTTCTCGCCAGTAGCGCCATTCCCCGACTGGCACATTGACCTTCTTTATGACACCGCGTCTATCGGAGTTGCCTAACTGCCACTCCCTGTCTTTTTCAACCCAAACTGCTTCGTCTGGAACGCCGGCGGGACGAATGCGAGCTTTCATTCAAGATTCCTTTTGGTAAGTGCCGCTGAGATATTGGCGCTACTGGGCGCTTGCAAAAATTAGGAGGGGCGACTTGTTTGATGAGATTTTGAGAATCAGTGTACTTCTGTCATGCGGCGCAAATCATTTAGCGACAACCAGCGCAGAGGAAGAGTGTCTTCCATCGGTTTTCCAGAAAGGATGCCGACCGTATCGTGGGTGAGAGAAAGCACCTTGGAGTCGGGGCTTGGCACGCTGGTATAAAGGACGCCGAGCTTGTTGGCAGAACTTTGTATGAACTTTTCAAACTCCCATCGCACAATGGCAAAACGTAGTTTGGAGTGCAAAATCAGAATGAGCAAATCATTATGCGCGCCGATTGCGATCCAGTTTCCGTCACCAGTTCCATTCACAACATGGCCTGCGGGAATAACTTTGGCTAGCTGCAGCGCGGCATCATTCTTATTCTATGTATGATCCTGTTTCGCTTGATTGCTGGCAATCTTCACCAATCGATCAACTTCAGAGCCCTTGCCGGGAGTTGGTGGCGGTTGCATTTGTAAAACCGCGGCAGCTGCTGTTCGAATTTTCGATTCTAGTGATTGAGAGTGCTCCGGGTATTCATCCCACTCTTCCGAGGCTGCGATGAACGGTCTCAAATATGGATAAAGCGGATCGAAATCCGTTCCGTATCTCCCAATGCGTCTGGCACCTTCGTATGCACCCATGCTTCCCTTCTGAACTTGGGTTGCATATTCATGCACGAGCAGCCACGCTGCTTCAATTTTCGTGCGCTCTTCGAGATTCATTTCTCCGAACAAGCGCGGGAGCATTTGGGGAACACCTTCGACCTGGTCTGCAGAAAGCGCAGCCAGCTTCCTCAAAGTCTGACTATCAAGACCTTCACTTATCAACAGTTGGCAAATCTCTGGAACGTCTTCAGGGTAAAGCGTTTGAAGCGTCCACTTTGCGTGGAGGACGCGAAGGCGCTGATTTTCTCGTGGATGCATCAAACGAAGCTCCTGACGATGAATTGGTTACCCACTGAACACTTTAATGCCCCTGTCAACAAACTTCAATTCTTCCCAGGCCAACGCAAAAGATTCCAGTGTTAGAATGGAAGTTGCCAGGACGACCTGGTCTGAGAGTCATTCGGGACGGCCCGCTTGGGAGGCTGCTATGTCCTGGATGATTTTGTTTGTTGCCGGACTGTTTGAAGTTGTTTGGGCTGTCGGTCTGAAGTATATCGACGGTTTTTCACGCCCCTGGTTGCTTGTTGGGACGCTCGCGGCAATCGTTTTGAGCATGACTTTGCTCGCAGTCGCTATGAAGAATGTGCCATTAGGCACCGCTTATGCGGTATGGACAGGAATCGGCGCAATCGGAACCTTTATAGTCGGAATTTTCTGGCTTGGCGATTCGATTTCTGCGGCCCGGGTTTTAAGCGCCATTTGCGTGCTCGTTGGATTGATTGGATTGAAATTGAGCACTCCATAATGGGCGCTTAACGATTGTGGACCTGTTTGACCAAAAATTCTCGGCGGTGTGGTAACATTTAACCGTATCGTTAAATGAGGGCTTGAGCGTTATGAAGAAGGCGGTTGCCATAGTAGTGGGCGTCGTTCTGGCTGGAGTGATTGCTGTTCTGGCAATCGCGGCAACCAAACCAGACACCGTTCATGTCGAGCGTTCGCTATCGATCAAAGCGACACCCGCGGAAATTCACCCTCATATCAACAACTACAAAAACTGGAGCGCCTGGTCGCCTTGGGAACAGCAAGATCCAAGTATGAAGCGCTCCTATAGTGGTCCGGAATCCGGCGTCGGCGCTAAATATGCATGGGTCGGAAATGACAATGTCGGAACGGGCGATATGACAATTACATCGTCGGAGCCAGAAAAAATCACGCTGGATCTTCACTTTGTAAAACCCTTCGAAGGTACTAGCAAAGTTGCATTCACTATGGTGCCGCAGGGGGATGCAACAAACGTCACCTGGGCGATGGATGGAGAAAACGCTTTCCCGTGCAAAGTCATGCAAGTGTTTATCAGCATGGACGATTGCTGCGGCAAGGAATTCGAGAAGGGACTTGCCAGCCTGAAGACTGTTTCTGAATCATCGAAAACAGCAAAGGGAAAAAACGCTGGCGAGAAGGCTGAGCAAAAGACAGAAGAGAAAGGCGAGTCGGCAAATAATGGTTAAACATTATTCTGAACAGTTGGATAGAACTTTTTTTGCACTTTCCGATCCGACACGCAGAGCCATAATAGGCAATCTTGCTGCTAAAGGTTCTTGCTCTGTTCTCGAATTGGCAGAACCATTTCAAATGTCGCTTCCGGCAATTTCTAAGCATTTGAAACTGCTGGAAAATGCTAACCTTGTCACTCGAGAAAGACATGGACGCGTTCACTATTTGAAGTTGTGCGCGGAACCTATGTCGGAGGCCAATGCTTGGATAGAGGCGTACAAGCGCTTTTGGACGCATCAATTGGATAACTTTGAGCGCTACATTACATCACAAACGTTCGGAGAGAAACAAAATGACGACGACGAGCAAAGCTGAAGTCTTGACTCTCAGTCTTTCCCGCACAATAAAGGCGCCCGTTGAGCTAGTTTATCGAGGCTGGACCGAGCCGGAGCAAATGAGCCTGTGGCTCGGATGCGATAAAACTGCGACCGTAAAAGTGACTCAAGATCTCAGAGTTGGCGGCGAGTATCGTTTTGACGTCAGCTGCAGCGATGGCGAACAAGTTTGTATGTCGGGTGTTTATCAGAAGATCGAACCTAACAAGAAACTGGTTTACACCTGGAACAACACGTCTAGCGAATATCCCGCTTCAAACACTTTGGTCACCGTCGAGTTTATTGCAAAAGGCGATGCGACTGAATTGAAGCTGACCCACGCTAACCTGAATGATGCAAATTGCCTGCACGGACATACACTTGGTTGGACCGCTTCACTCGAGAAATTTGTCGCGCATTTTGCATAGAACGCACTGAGCAGTAGATTGCTGTGCGCATGCCATCGGATTCATAAGGGGCGCCTAAATGCGTCCTTATCGAACAACGAGTTTGATCCCCGAAATCAAATCACAACACACTAGGAGAGAAATATGTCTACAGCTAAAAGTTGGAAACCGGCGCACGCTCAAACCGTGACTCCGTATCTAATCATCAAAGATTGCGCAAAAGCAATGGATTTCTACAAGAAGGCATTTGGCGCTGAGGAAGTTGCTCGCCTTTGTTCTCCGGACGGGAAAATCATGCATGGCTTCATGAAGTTCGGCGATTCGAACATTTATTTCTGTGATGAGATGGACGATACGAGATGTGGTGCTAGCCCCTCTACGCTGGGCAACTGCCATGCCACGATGCACATTTTTGTTGAGGATGTCGACAAAGCTTTCCAAAAAGCTGTCGACGCAGGCTGCACCCCTTTCATGCCGCCTATGGACATGTTCTGGGGCGATCGCTACACGCGCGTGACCGATCCTTTTGGTCAAGGTTGGAGTCTTGCCACCCACAAAGAAGATCTGACGCCTGAAGAGATGCAAAAAGCAGGCAATGAGTTCTTCAAGAACATGGAAGCTTGCGCAACAAAATAGATTGACAATGGTTAGCCAAACTGAAAGGCCCCGCTGTCTGCGGGGCCTTTTATGTTAACATCATCGGCGCCCGTCTCCTTTCAAGAGGTTGCGAAGAACTACTGATGAATACAGCTCCAGCCAAAGTAGCGCCGGCTCTGCGCGCATTGCTCGAACGCTTGATCGACTATGCCGGCATCTATCCACCAGCTGCTCTTCCCCTGGAGAAGACTGTAGAAAATTATATCGATTATCGAAGCGGCGAGTTTTCTTGGATGCTCAGGTGGCTGGTCGTGGGAACCAGCGAACTCCAGAACGTTCCGGAATCTCTTAATGGCAATATCTCTCTGCTTTCGGAATCCGATCATTCACGAGCAGCTACGCTTGAGACTAAGGGAGTCATACAGGCAAAGCATCCTGTATATTGCGAAATTGCGTTGACCAACTTGGACCAATTAGATGCGGTCAGGGCAGGAGGCAATTATGCCAAAATTCGAACTGGGGGCGTGAAGCCTGAAGCAATTCCTTCCCCAAAGGACGTCGCCGCATTTATAAATGCTTGTGCCGAACGCCGCTTGCCATTCAAAGCAACCGCCGGGTTGCATCATCCAATTCGTTCTGAGTATCCGTTGACTTATGCAACCGATGCACCGCGGGCGGTGATGCATGGTTTTCTCAATGTTCTTATGGCTGCCGCGTTTGCCTGGCATGGTGAGAGAAACATTGAAGCAATTGTTGCTGAAACCGACATCTCAGCGTTCGCTTTTGACGGTGAGGCAAAATGGCGCGGATTGTCCCTCAGCGCAGAACAGATTAAAGATGCTCGGAATAATTTCATGCATTCGATAGGCTCGTGCTCTTTTGATGAGCCGGTGCACGAACTTCAGGCTCTCAAACTACTTCCATCATGAAAGGGCTTCCATTTCTGGAAACCCTTCAATGTGAGAGCTAACCGTTAAAAGTCTAACTAGCTTTCTTTTGAGCTGCCGAGCGTTTCTTTGCCGCTGTTGCTCGGCTCACTTTATTGGCTGCTTTGTTGACTGCCTTGCGAGCAGCTGTGGTTGTCTTTCTTACAGCAGATTTTGCACCGGCAGTGGCTTTTTTGACCGTGGTCGCTGCGGACTTGGCAGGCTTTTTAGCAGTGCTTCTAGCCTGCGACTTTGGTTTTGCACGTCCTGTGGCTTTCTTGGCAGAGGCGTTCTTCGAAGTTGCTTTCTTCACGCTAGACGCTCTGCCAGTAGACTTTTTGGCACCCGCCTTCTTCGTGCTCTTAGCCTTCGGCTTCGAAGCCTTTGACTTGGCTGCGGTTTTCTTTGCCGTTCCTCGCCCGCCGCTTTTTGCCGTGGACTTTCTGGTTGCCTTCTTTCTAGGCTTTTTAGGTGCGAACTCTTCTCTCAACTCTTCGTTTCGTTCTTCTTGACCATCGGGGGTGATAGCGCTCACAAGGTCCTTAACTCTTGCTTGAACCTTCTTAGGGGACAACTGCTTCGTCACATCTTTGGCTAGCTTCCTTGCGTCGGCCGTAATTTTCTTGGGGCTCATACTCTTTCGCATTTTTTTTGCTTCGTTCAGAAGATTGTCTGGAGTGAGCTTGCCAGCGAGGTCTCGCACCTCTTCTTTCAAGTTATCGGGGGTCATCTTGTCTGCTAATTCTTTCGTTTCGATTGCGACCTTCTCGGTCATATCCTTCACACCTTCTGCCAATGTTTCAGCTTCCGCTTCAATCGTTTCGGCGATGAAGTCAACCAACTTTTCCACTTTGCCCATGAGTTTTCCTCCTCCTATTCCCGAGGTACGACCGAGCGAGGTGCTTGTCGGTTCCAAGCAAGCAAGTTTTTTTATCTTTCTGTACTGACTCGTAGTTATTTGGATAAGAGATGGGATGCTTATAGAGTTCAGCATCCCATCCTCCAATCGTCGTCAACAACGGATTTGTGGACGGAGGTGGCTAGTGAGAAATTACTTCGCCCTGCACCTTTGTTTCGCGTCGCAAGGTGCCTGTACTCAGTGCAGTCCTGCTCTCATTCGCAGAGACTGCGCTCCTTGAATTTTGCATCTGTACAGCTGTGTGCCGGCTAGTGACGCGTCCATCCAGACTTTGTGCTTGCGCGCGCATCGGCTTGACCGTTGGAGGTATTTGGGAATAATTGCGCACATATAAATTGGTGCCGACCGGGTTCAACTTTATGTCTCGATGCTTGTTGTAGTTGTCGTCAGTGAGTTGTCTCTCCAGATCTTCGGCCTGGCGCTGCAGTTCTGCGGATTTCTCTCGGCCTTCCTGCTCCTTTCTCGCCGCCTTTGCATCGCCAATTTGCTTTAGAATCTCGGCGTTCCTTGCTGCTCTTTCCTGCATTGCCTGCAATTCAGCCGCCGAAAGTGGAGGATGGTCGCCTCGTTGACCATTGTTTGCTGATAAGCGCTCGACCTTTTCTTTCTCGGATTTGCCCTGGGAACTTGCCTTCAGTCTTTCATCTTGAGCTGCCGCTTCGCCCGATTGAATAGCATGTTCTCTGGCACGAGCTGCTTGAAAGCGAATAAGCTCGAGCGTGCCTGGAGGCAGTGTTTTCGACGCTGGTGCATTCGCATGTAGCGTTGCAGAAGCTTTTGTCGCTTGCTCTACTCTGCTTCTTTGTTGTGCAGGCATTGACTCAATGCGCTTTAATGCGTCTTTGGCATAAGCTGCAACTACTGAGTCAGGTGCAAGTCTTATTGTCTGAGAGTATTCATGTGATGCTTCAGACAGTCTGGCAAGTTTCATCAGGCAATTGGCTTTCAGGTAATGTGCGGCACCGTCCCTGGGTAATTTATGCAGATGTCGATCTGCGTATTGAACGCCTCGCTCAAAGTCACCAGTGATGTAGGCTTGATTGGCGAGGTCTAATTCATGCGTCCCGTTTGGTCCGATAGCAGTGGCGCTCGAATCAAAGGTGAGGGCGATTGACACAGCACACAGTGCCGAGCACAGTAATCTTCTGTTTTGTGCTTCTGTGTTATCTTTTGTCGCGCGCATCTTCAGGCAGTCTAATCCGGATAGTTTCGTGCTTGCGGCCACCAGCCGCGGACCTTCAGCGATTCTTCCATCTTACAC
>CAZBOX010000081.1:0-22813 GCA_964493595.1 uncultured Candidatus Obscuribacterales bacterium
CGCCGGGGAGCCGCACGCGGCTCCCCGGTGCCTTTTTGCAGGAATTTTTTGTACGCGAATCTACTTTTCTAGATTCAAGTCGGTTCGCAGCTTGCGTGGATTTTGCCAGCCCATCTCGTCGATTGCCGTATCGAAATCAACGCGACTGCGGCAGCAGTAATTGAGCACGATGATTGCCTGCTCCAGCTTCATCAAGGTGGCCTCGATAAGCGGTCTTACAATATGTGCCGCTTCGAAGGTATTCTTGTCGAATTTGCCGGCCGAGACAAGAATCTCGACGATATCACCGCCGTGCTTGCGCAGTACTGTCTGCGCTGTTTGAATGTCGGTGTCGGTAATGATTCCGGCTTGCTTGAGCAGGTCGAAAGCATTTCGAATCTTTTGAATTTCTTCGGGCGACTTCTGTCCCTTCTTGACCGGTGCGGCCGCAACTTTATCTGTTTCTCCTTTGCCTGCTCCTGCAGGACTGGGCGGCGCCGAGGTTTTTGGTGGTGGCGCGGGCGGTGCATTTTTCGCCTTGTCGCGCATCTTTTCAAGCACATCACCTGTCAAATAAGTATCAATACGCGACCCTTCGCCGTGAAAGCGCTCGAGTGCGGCCGGCGCGATTTCCGGGTCTAGCTTGCCGTCATCCACCATACCCTGAATTTTGAGTGCTGCCTCCAATGTGGCCTGCTTGATCAGATGCGCATTGAGCAGAAGTGTACCCAGGTCCAGAGTTTGAGTCTTGGATATGAGACTCATGTCGATTCGTCTGAAAACACCGCTATCGCCCACCGGCGTGGTCGTTGCTATCTGAGCGGGAGGCGGACTGGGAGCCGGCGTCGGCGATGGAGCCGGTGGGGCTACTGGCGCCATAGGTGCCATGGGAGCCATTCCGGGCGCCATGCCCGGTTGCATCCAGGCATTCGGGTCCCCTGGCATTCCCGGCATCCCGGGCATTATTCCAGGCATTCCGTACATTTGCTGAGGCATGGGCGGATAGCCCGGCATGGGCGGTGGTGGATAACCAGGCATCGGCGGCGGATACATCTGTCCGGGCATGCCATAGCCGGGTGGAGGATAACCTCCGTAAGGATTGTTGTAGGCAGGCATAGTACCCTGCGTGAAATCAGAAGCCGGAGCCGGTAGCGGCGGCGGCGGCGGAACATAACCAGGCTGAGGCTGCGGCGTCACCTCAATTTTTTGACTCTCCTTTGCTTTCAGCGAGTCAGGAATCTTGGCGCTATCGGCGTCTACGGCCGACATAGCGGCCATGTCGTAGAGAAGCTGCAAGTCTGCAGACCCGAAGGGCTTGCTCCAGTGCATTTTTGACTCTTCGCCAGACTGCTCGTACAGGGACCAGACAGGCAGGTCGGCACCGTCTTCCCACTGGCAAGTAAGGGTGAACATTTGCCCCGGCTTCTTGGTTCTCCAGGGAATTTCAACCAGGCAGCCCCGCCGAGTTTTGGACTCGGTATATGCCAGGTCGACCATGTGATAAGGGGGTAACTGACTCTGTATATCGAGTCTCAGACGGTTACCAGTCTTGGGTGGTGGTTGAGATTGCATAGGACTCTCTAGGACTTAACAGTTTCTATATGCCCTGTAGGCTTTGATTATGACATTACCTGTAATTTCGATGTGCCATTCATTTTGGTTATCTGAATGTGAGCGGGAAACATCTCTTTTATGTCGCTCATGTGGGTAATTACGAGGATCCTGGCAAAGTCATTTTGAATTGACTGAATCGCTTTTACCAGACGGTCGCGGCTTACTTCATCCTGAGAGCCGAAGCCTTCATCGATTATCAGCGTCTCCAGCTTGGCGCCAGAGCGGCGAGCAAGCAGTCGCGAAAGTGCCACCCTGACAGCGAAATTCACCTTAAATGCCTCGCCGCCGCTATAAAGTTCGTAACTTCTGGTGCCCACTTCGTCGGCAATCATCAGGTCGAGAGTCTCAACCATCGAGCCGGATTTTGTCTTCTGCTGGGTGACAAGGGCTATGTGCATTCTGTTATCAGACAGTCTGGAGAGAATGCGATTGGCATCGCTCTCGATTTCAGGCACCGCATTTTCTATGATGACCGCCTGAATTCCTTTTCGTCCGAAAGATTCTGAAAGGAACAAATAGTCCTCAATGTCCGCGTCGAGATTTTTCAGCTCTAGACGGCGGTCTTTCATCTGGGCGATTTCATTATTCAATGAATCCAGACGAGCTTGCGATATAGCGCAGCGGTTAGAGACCTGCTCTTTCTGCCTGCGCAAGGACTCCAGCTCAGGTTTCATGAGCTCCAGCGCCTCCACGCTTTCGGGCAGTTTTTCCACTTGCTGTTGAAATGAGGACAGGGATGCTTTCGCTTCTTCCAGCTGCGTCTGCTTCGCCGACTGGAGATTTAAGCACTCATCCAGACTTTTCTTGAGTTCGGGCTTTTCTTCAAGCGCCCGTTTTAACTCGCGAGCCTGGTCGAGAGCCGGCGCCAGTTCTTCCAGCTCTTTGCGCATTCGCAGGTGCTCGTCACGATTATAAGCAAGCTCTTCCAGCTTTTCCTTTACCCCTTTCAGTGCTTCTCGGGCCTCGACCCCGTATGTCTCGCCTTGCAATTCGGCGACCAGCTTGGCTAATTCTTCCTGTCTCTGAGGCAGCTCGACATCGAGTTCTTTCAGGTCTGCCAGGTCTCGCTTCATCTGGTTGAAGCGTGATTCGATGTGGCGCTGAGCCCGCACCTGTCCTTTCAAGCTGGAATAGGAAATAGGGTCGAAATCGAGCTTGTGGATCTCGGCTTTCACCCCTATTAGCGACTCTCTTTCCACCTGCGCATAATCGCCGCCCGCCAACTGTTTTTTCAATTGCTCGAGTTCTGTCTTTACTGCTTGAAAGTTATGCTCAGCTCGCTCGACTGCGGTCCTTCTTTCGTTTAATTGACCGATTCGCTTATCTAGCTCCTTGCGATTTTCCAGCTGCTTTTTCAATTCCAGATATTTCTTGCGCAAGTCGCCGCGCTCTGCTTCGAGTTTTCCTTTGCGGCTTTTCGTCTCGGCAATTTCGCTGTCCAGATCTTCATTTTGCTTCTGGTATCGGGTAATCACCGCTTTTCGATCAACGATCGGAGCACAGCATAGGGGGCAAACTGAGCTGTGCTCGTGCTCTTCCAATTCCTTTATCTTGTCCAGATTTTCTTTCTGCCGCCCGATAAGAACTGTGACGTGTGCATCGAGAGATTCGATTTCGGACTTGATCTCCAGTCCGCGCTGTTCGACTATGTCGAATTCAGCCTCGAGCGAATCGAGATGGTGCGACTCCTTTTCTATAGCGTGATGCTGTTCGTCAAGACTTTCCTTACTGGTGAGTATCGAGGCAAGCTCGGTTTCCTGCGATTCTTTTTGAGCGACCTTAGCCTCCAGCCGGATCTTCTCTTCGGTAATTTGAGAATTCAGTTCTGCTGCTCTTTCCGTCAGCCTCGTGTGCGCTTCCTGATTTTTCGACTGCTCAGCTTCTTTCTGTGAAAGTTCGCGAAATTCTTCGAACTGCTTTTGTACTTTCTGCCAATCTTGAGTTTCCGAACTCAATTTCTTGTGGCGCTTATCCAGCTCTTTGAGCCGACTTTCCACATTCTCTACTTGCAGCTCGAGGCGACTTCTCAATTGGGCAAGCGTGGATTGCAAGTCCATTCTTTTGGTCGTCAGCTCCTGCTGAGCAAGAGCCTTCTGTTCCATTTCAGTCAGACCGGCTTTCAGCTTTTCGTATTTTTCGGCTTTCTCTTCAATAACGGGAGATTCGCTCAATAGCTTGGCAATCGCATCGAGTTTGGCGTTGAGACTATTGCTCTGCTCCTGCAGAGTGCCGACGACGCAAGTCAATTCTTCGATCTGCGTTTCTGTTGATTCCATCTTCTGCTTATTGAGGGTGAGCGCTTGAATCTCTTCGCTCAGCTTTTGCGCCGACTCTTCGTGCGTATTTAATTTCTCAGTCAGAGCCTCCAACTCGCCTCTTGCCTCGATCAGGTCGGCGTCTGCTTGCGCCAGTTCCGCTTCGGCCTCCGGCAGACGAGACAGAGACATCTCCATCGCCTCTCGCTTAACCTTGAGAGTGCGCGCATGGTCACGTGCTTGCTCTTTCAATTTTTCGAAATAGGACAAGCCCAGGATTTCGCCAAGCACCTGCTTTCTATCGGATGCGGCACGCGTTGTGAATTCATCGGCTTTGCCCTGGCGCAGATAGGCACTGTTGATGAAAGTATCGTAGTCCATGCGCAAAAGCTCATTGATATGCTTTTGCGTGTCTTTCATGCTGTTGCCGGTCAGACTGCGCCAAACATCATTTTCTGAAGGCAGAGAGGCTTCCAGATATTTGCGTGCTCTGGTTGCACTCACGTGACCATTGCCATTGCCGCTTTTTTGCAGTTCGGCGCCTGATTGGTCTAAGCTTTCCTCGCTGCTTTCGAGCCCGCTGTATTCTTCCGCTTCATTGGTTCGATTGAGAATCTGGAATTCGAGGGTCCCCTTGGAAGTAGTTTTTCCGCCGGACTTCCCGCCACCCTTTATGCGCTGTCTGCGCACCCGGTAAGTGCGATTCTCGTGCAGGAATGTGAGATCCACCCAGGTCTCTTTCTCGCCGATGCGCATCAATTCATCCGAGGATGCTCGTGCTGATTCCCAGAGGGCCCACGTGACAGCATCGAGAATTGCCGATTTGCCCGCGCCGTTGTGACCGGAAAGACACGCCACTGGTACCGCCGTCAAATCGAGAGTAGCGTCGGCGTAGCTCATGAAATTGTGCAGTGTGATGGAGATGATGATCATCTGCCTGCTCCTGCTGCGCGGCCTCCGGCTATGATGCTGCCGGCTCAACTTTTGATTCTAACCTCTATTGATTGTCATGAGTGTGTATCTGACCAGTGCAAAATTAAGAACACTGGCATAATCAGAGGAGTCTGAACAAAATTCGTTTTCTGGAGTAGCGGGTGGCAGGTTCCGGTCGAAAGACGATTGAAATCGCGCTCTATTTGAGTTTTGCACTATCCGGTGCGGCCGCCTTGCTCGCGCAAACAGTTTGGCAACGAGAGCTTGTGCGGCTGGTCGGCTCCACCACTCCTTCCACATCCGTAGTCTATGCCGGGGTGATGGCCGGTCTGGGTGCCGGCGCACTTCTTGGCAATGCGGTTCTGGCTCGCGGGGGTAGCTTATTCATGGCTGTAAACCCGCTTAGATTTTTCGCTCTTCTGGAAGCAATCGCCTGTGCTTTCGCTATTCTCTATGCCGTACTGTTTCGCTCGAGCTATCTCTCATTCGGTTCACTTCTCACCTCGTCAGTCCTGGCCGATGAGAGTTTGCGGCAGGCGCTGGCATTTATTCTTGTAGCAATACCCTCCATTGCCATGGGCGCGACCTGGCCCGCCGTAGTTGCAGGAACTGAGAGAATTTCTCTCCATCCCGGTAAATCGGCCTCCTTTCTCTACGCAGCAAATCTGCTGGGCGCGTGGCTTGGTGTCGCTGGCGGTGCGTTCTTATTGATCCCTTCTCTGGGTCTGTCGATGTCCCTCGCCCTGGCCGGAGCACTCAATATCCTCTCCAGCCTCTTAGCTGTTGTGATTTCTCTGGCGGCAGTCAATCTAATCAGCCCTCAAAATTCGATTGACCGGGCGGCTTCCAGCAAGTTCGATGAAATCATGCCTCAGTTTGATTGTTTAATTGTTTTTCTTTCTGCAGCCGCAACATTGGCACTGGAGGTCGTTTTTACCAGGCTCTTTACTCTTGTTCTGGGCTCCTCGACATACAGCGTCGGGATTGTAGTTTGTGGAGTGATTTTTGCTCTCAGTATCTCCGCATCGCTGGGCTGGATTTTCTCGGCTCGCAAAAGTCCAATTTTTTCCGGCAAGTCAGTTGTGGCCTTTCTTGCATCGCTAGGGGCACTGACAGTTTTTGCTGAAGCTGCTTTGCTGAATTGCTTTCCGGATCTGGTTCTGTATTTTGGGGCGATGGCGGCAAAGAGCAATTTCCCCGATTATCCTCTGTTCGGCACTTACCTCTTTCCTCGCATGATGATTTGCGCATGTGTGGTCCTCTTGCCGGTTGTTTTTGTCAGTGCGATTTTCCCTGTGGTGCTGTCCGATAGTTTGAAGAAGGTCAATGCGAAGACCTCACGTGCCAGCTGGTTGTACAGTGCCAGTACCCTTGGTGCAGTAGTGGGGGCATTGAGTTGCGGTTTATATCTAATACCGGCCTTTTCTGAGTGCTATGAGAGCGGTTTGCTTGCTACCTTGATCGTTATTGCCGGTCTCTGTCTTTTAATTGCTGCTCTAGTCGCCTCGCAGCAAATTTCAATCGCCAGCCAGAAATCGAAGACTTCTGGAATAGTCTTTCTATTCTCTGCAGCCGTCATCGGCTTGGTTTCAACAATGTATCCTCCGCATGCAGACACCTTTCTCCTTTCTCAAGGGCTGGGTCTATTCCCTGTTGAAGGCAAAGGAGAAGTGTCCAGGTTGCGCCGTCATATAGAGGAAAGTCGAGCGGAATCTTTAGTGCTTTTCTACAGAGAAGGTCTAAATACAACAGTAACAGTCGAGCAGATGGCTAAGAAAAATCTTCATATCCTCAAAAATGACGGAAAGGTGGAAGCGGCAATACCCCGCAATCCCTTATTGCCTGCTGCTTCGAGCGATTATCCAACGCAAATGCTGCTCGGTATTTTGCCTTATGTGCTGAATACAAAAGACAAGCTCGATGCGCTCGTGATCGGCTGCGGTAGTGGTGCTACATATGGTGCGTTGGCCAAACAAATGAAGATATCCAATTTGACTGTGGTCGAATTGGAAAAGGCTGTTTTCGATGCCAGTCAATACTTTCTCGGTGCTGAGAAAAGAGCTGAAAGAGCCGATATCCACAAAGTTGTGTGCGATGCACGCAGTCATCTGAATTATGCATCCGGCAATTACGATCTGATTGTTTCTCAACCTGCAGAACCATGGGTAAATGGTGCAGGAGATCTTTACACGGAAGAATTTTTCCGACTGCTGGCTTCAAAGCTGTCCAGAGGAGGCATATTCTGCCAGTGGTTGCAGCTCTATTCGATTGACGAGAAAACTTTGCTTGTTCTTTTGAATACGCTTCAGCACGTTTTTCCTTCTACATATGTTTTCCATCCACATGGCTCCGGCGAAATTTTGATTGTTTCTTACAAACCGTCGAGCCCTGAGAAGAGGCAGGCTCTCGAGCCTATGAAACAAATTGCCGAAGAGGAAAAGCTTGATTTATCTAAAGTAGAGGCGCTGATGAGAGAACCCGTGCTGGCAAAACAGCTTCAGTATTGCCATATAGAGTCCGTGCCTGATTTGCTCTCAATGCTTGTCTTGACGCCTATATCCCTGGATGAATTGTTGTGGAAGAAACTCTCGACAGAAAGAATTTCTATAAACACAGATGACAATTTGCGCACTGAGTATTCGCTGCCAGTCCAGCTGGTCAGTAGCGATGACAGGATCGAAAAAAATCTGGAACTGCTGCGCTCCGTGCATTTCAGTTTACTCTCATGTGTCAGGGGACTTCCTGAAGACAGTGCTCAGAAGGCGGAATTCGCGGACCGGGTAGCACTTTCCATGGCCGGTTTCTCGCAAAAACATCCAGGTGAAGGTCTTGACGAATCTGCTCTAGCCGCCGCTTATGAAGCCTGGACCTTGTCGCAGTCGGCAGCGACTGCGTCGGCCTGCGATGTCATTTCTTACATGACAGGGCGCTCAATCAGCCCTGCTGGGCCTCTCAATTTAACTGAAAAATCTGACTCACCCTCTCCGGCGCAGGCTTTCTGGATAGCACAGGCTGAAGCTCTGAAAGGCAATAAGAAGGGCGCTGCCGAATTGATTCGCAAGGCAATCGCAAGCACACGCGAAACGGCAAGGGCACAAGAACTGCAAAGACTGCTCGAGACCTTTCAGAGGGACAAACCGGTCAAGCCGCGTTAGCTAGAAAACGACAGCAGCGGCAAGCCCTCCGGGCTGTTTAAGTAACTTGCGGGTGTCAAGATGAATGATCTCCTCCAGAGGAGTACAATAGGCGCAAGGTTCAAAGACTGGAAGCTGTACTCCTATGAGTTATCGACTGCTGCTAATCGAGGACAGCCCGACTCAACTTCTTACAATAAGAAGGAATCTCGAGGGCGAAGGCTATACGATTCTGGAAGCGCGTAATGGCGCCGAAGGGCTTGTGCGCGCCTATAATGAGCTGCCCGACTTGATCATCTCCGATGTAGTGATGACCGGCATCAACGGGTACCAGTTGTGCCGTCTGGTGAAGAACGATTCTGAACTGTCCGAGACACCGGTAATTCTTCTTACAAAGCTGGATGGGTCGATAGACCGTTTCTGGGGATTGAAATCGGGCGCTGATCGCTATATCCCGAAAGAGCCGGGCTTCCAGAACTTGATTATCGCAATTAGAGAAATTCTTGCGGAGTCGAAAGTGCAACCGCGCTTGCGAATTCTTCCCGATTCTTCTGGGGCGCCTGCTCCCGAAGAAATAAACGGCAGGCTGAATCAGCTTCTGGAGCGGCTGCTATTCGAAGCGACAATCATTGATGAGGTCCGCAGAATCGGAGAGGATTTGCTCGATCTGGACCTGATTACAGAAAAGCTTTTCGCGTTGCTCTCCTCAATCTTGAATTATCAATCATGCGCTGTGGTTGTTAACCAGGGAGCTTTCTCTAGTTTGCAGCTTGACCTCAATGATGAAGCTCAAGAAAATTCTGTCAAATCATATGTATCAAAATTGTCATTGCAGTTGGGTCTTCCTCCTCTGCGCGAAGAGGGTGTCAAGCCGGGCGGATTGATCGAAAATGCGCTTACCCAGCCGATCGATATGACCGGTCTGCGTCTCGGTCTTCTCATTGTCATCCCTTATCCAAATCAGGCTTACAAGCCGGGCGATCAGAAAGTTGTTCGTTTGATTGCCGAACAATTGTCTATTGTCTTCAGACTTTTCCGCTCTCACCAGCAGCGCGAAGGCTCTGCAATCTCCGGCTAGATTAATGCCGCCTTGCTCAGGGTCGCAGAAGTTTGATATTTCTGAATTGCTGCTTTCAATCTTTGTAGGGGCAGCATTTCTATTTCTGGCTTCTACAGTGATTTGGGGCCTACTGCAATTAAGGTTTGCCTCTGTGATGGCGGCGTCCCAACATTCTGCGTCTCTTCGATAGCGCCGACTCCGCGTCTGCATTAGCTGATGAACCTGCTTTGTCATCAGTGGCGGTATCTTCCTTCTCTGCCTCGCCTTGAACGTTGCTGTCTTCGTCCTTAGATAAAGCCGCTGCGGATGAAGATTCTTCTTTTTCTGCCGATTCAGGTTCATCCGATGGAGCTGTGACTATCTCGTCTTCGCTCGTTCTTGCGCCGTCTTCATCCTTCGATTCTTCCACACTCGTTTCTTTATCTGCGGCCTGCTCATCATCTTCTACAGAGTCATCGTCCGCTGTTTCCTCAGCATAAATTTCTTGCTCGGGCACATCCGGTTCGCGAACTTCCTCCGCCAACTCTTCGTAGGCATGGGTTTCCATTGAAATAACGCTGACCGGGCGGTCTTCTTCATCGCTTACGACTGCTTCATCTGGCTCGCCGGCGTTTTCTTGAGCCGGCTCGAATACGGGTATTTCGGCTTTTGCTATTTCTTCTTGCTCGACTTCTTCCTCTGCATCAGCAAGCGCAAGATCATCGATAATCGGAGGCTCGACCGTAGGAACCGGCTGATTTTTTTCCGACTGAGCAGCCTGCGCATCCAAATTTTCTTCAGCATCATCGAGACCGATGACTATACTGGGGTTGCTGCTGCCTTTGAGTTGCGCCCGATAAGACTCATCACCGGATGTTTCCGATTGCTCACTGGCTTCCACAAAGGAATCGGCCGAGTCAGTGGATGCGGTTGCGTGGTCGCCGGTCTCGGTGATACCGGGAATAGCAGGGCGGATGAATTCTGCTGTTTCCGTTCTTGAATGATCCAGTTGTTCTTCCGGCGGAACATCGACAACCGCTTCTTCGCCTGTTGTCTGGGTTGCTCTTGAACCGGAGGAGTCAAGTTGCAATTCAAACGGATTCTTCAAGCGCTGCCAACCGCCGGAGGCTCGCCGCTCTTTTGCCTGCCGCTCTTCCTCGTCATGCGCTTGCGCTGACATAACCTGACCGGAACGTTTTTGAGAAGACGGCACTATAAATTCGTCGTCTTCAACGTCCCAGAGCGGTCTTCCGCTTTCGCCCAGCTCGTTGAGATCTTCTCTGTACTCTTCGCCAAGGAAAGACTTCAATTCGTCGTCGCCAGACTTCTTGTTTTGCGGCTCGATCGCTTCGAGATCAAGATGCCTGCTGATATCAACTACTTCAGTCTCCTGGCTGGCCGTAGTCGGTTGAGACTCTTGCTCACTTTCAGGCGCGTTCCATTCCAGGTTGTCTTTCCAGCTCGGCACCGCATTTGATATCACAAGTTGACGGTCGCTTGATTCTGATTCTTCTTGTTTTCCTTCGCTAGACTGCTCTGCGTCGTCTAGCTGGAATGTATTGTGAAGTGGTGGGCGGAAGGCAGGAATTCTGTCACGAGTGGTCGACTGTGATTTCTTGCTTTCTATGTTATCTCCGCTTGCTTCTCCTACCTCTGTTCGCGAATTGGTCTCGCTGGAAGTGTAGTCCAGATTGTGCAGAGCACGGTCTGAAAATTCGTATGCCGGTATTCGCTCATGCGTTGAATCAGTGGTCTTGTCTCGAGCCGTGCCCGGCTGCGGATCCTTTTCCTTTTCTTGTTGCGGGAGCTTTGACTCCACCAGTGCTGCGCCGTCAGAATCGATAAGCGTTATATTGGCTTCGTCGTCTTCGTCTTCATCTTCATCTTCATCTTCATCTTCGTCGTCTGGCGCTTCATCGGCATCGACAAAGCCACGGAATTCCATTCCGCTTGATTCTGCGTCCATGAAAGAGAGCTGATCGCTGGATTCTGTATCGTGATCGCTCGGAGAGATAATTTCGTTGAAGCCGCTGTCGATATCATCCGCAGTCAATAACTCCGGACCTGTGTCGAATGAGCGATCGGCTACCGGCTCTATCGTCTTTGCCAGTTCACCTGTATCACGCTGATTGACTGGTTTGAGCACTTCCTCTTTATACGCTGCGCCTTCATAAGTATCGGAGGCGACGTCTTGATTGGCGCTGCGGTTGAGATTCGGATCGAACGCCTGAGCTACTTCGTGCAGCTCGATATTTCTTTTCTTTCTCGGTTCTTTGTGCTCTTTGCCCTGCGGTACCGCTGGCGGCTCAGATGGTCCCGCAGGAGCCTGTGGCGCTGCCGCTGCAGCATGCACTGCAGGGTTGGCGCCCGACGCTGCCGCTCCGCCGGCCTTGAGCAGATTGCCCATGCTCGATGGCGGCGTCGTGATCTCGCCGTCTTGCGAGCCTGAGAGAAGTTTGCCAAGAATACCAGCAGACTTTTCGCCATTGCCGCTCGCTCTTGCTGATACCACATCCGGTGAACCGGGCGGAAGCATCTGGGCAAGCAGATTGGAATGACTGGTAGCCTGTTCATCAATTTTGGGTTGCAGGGGCGGCTGGGTGTACACCGGGGTGGTGACCGGACGATTCAATTCCGCCTCGGCTTCGGCTTCTACTTCTTCCAGATGATCAAGATCTGATTGGGTAACATAGCCTCGTTCTACGACCGTTTCCGCGACACTGACTCCGCTCGATTCCAGCTCTTCCATCGCTGCCTGGTACTGAACAACGGTGATAAGCCCCTTGCGCAGGAGCTTCTGAGCAAATAAAACTGCGTCCAGCTGGTACTCTTCGATAAATCCTTGTTTGACAAGGAAGCTGCCGAATTGCATCTCCGGCATTGCTTTATGCATATCGCAGGCAATTTCCAGTTCGGAGCCTTCCAGAAGTCCGGCAACGTTAAGCAGTTCGCCAATCTTGAGGTGCAGCCTCTGGCCAAGCTCGCCAGGCTTCTTCTCTTCCGGCGTCTGCACCACTGCGACACCCCGAAGACCCATTGTTCGCAGATCGTAATCTGTTCTTGTGACCGGGTCGGAAAGGATGTCGTAAGCGATGCAAATGAATTTCAAGTCGTAGAGAAGTTCTTTGCGCCTGTCTAGGTCGGTCGCTGTAAGCAACTCTCTGTGGATAGCCCTGGTCAACTTGTAAAAACGTGTGCGGACGCCTTCCATTGGAGACATCTGGGAGACGCCCAATAGAGTGTAAATGTCAGCAAGAGGTGACTCTTTGTCTGTCATTTTGCTTCGTTCCGCACCCTCACTTGTTTTCCTTGGATTCCGGTCGACCCGCTCCTGAAAGCCAGCGGACCCGTTGGACCTGTTGTAATCTCGCCGGTTGTTTCTCCGGGCGAGGGGTCACTCCGTATTGGGCCGACAAACTCATTATGCCTTTCAGAAGTTGTATTAAACACTTAATGTATATTCTTATGCTGATCTCGATGCCTTGGCATCGTTGCCATCAGCCCTCAACTTGCCCGCATGGGAATTTATGAGGGTTTAGCGAATACAATTAACAGACTAAAGTTATCGGTCTTTGGGAAACCACAGTGATTAAAGACAGCTTGCAACAAGCCCTGGAGCTAAACAGGGACGTACTTTCCGCCCTTGATGCCGATAAATTCGAGAAGCTGCGGCTGTTTCTCAATTCTCTGATTGTCTATAACGAGCACACCAATCTGGTGGCCAAGGCAGAAGCGTCCACCCTGATCGAGCGTCACGTCCTTGATTCTTTGACGCTCCTGCCGATTATCAAGCGTTTTATGCCTGACCACAGACCTGCCGGCCTGGTTGATGTGGGAGCCGGAGGAGGCTTTCCAGGCGTCGTCCTGGCTCTGTCTTTGCCGGAGATAAAGGTTTCGCTTGTCGAGGCGACTGCCAAAAAGTGCCGTTTTCTTGAACAGGCGAGCGATTTGCTCAAGTTAGACCATCCTATTGCGGTGATTAATGGGCGAGCCGAAGAACTGGGTAATTTGTCTGAATATCGAGAAAATTTTGACCTCGCGACTGCACGTGCGGTGGGTACGACAGCGCTCGTATCGGAGCTTCTGATTCCGCTTCTTAAGGTTGGTGGTCATGCCATGCTGCAAAAGACTAAAAGTCAGCTTGACCAGGAGATGTCTGAGGCCGAAAAGCGCCTGAAACAGATGGGTGCGGGCGTCGAGGAAATGGTCAATGTCGAGCCGGGAAATGATGAAACCGAGCGTGTAGTCCTGGTCTTGAAGAAGCACCGCCCGACGCCGGAGGGCTATCCGCGCCCCTGGTCACGAATTAAACGGGATTGAAACCGAGAAAATCTAGCTTGTGGGCATTGCCCAGTTAGTTGGTTCGGTACCGCCCGGCGCAGTCCACTCACCTTCCTGAATCTCTTCTTCGCCGGTAGGTGGAACCAGCCAGCCTTCCGCCGATGCCTGCATACGAGCCTTTTCATTATCGTTGTCGATAGAAAGCTCGAGAAGCCGTCTGCGGCTGCCGAACATGTATTGAGCCCGGCTGATCAGCGCTGTCACATCCAGGCAATCGTGAGCAAAGATGATGTTGTCCAGGCGCCGGTACCAGTCATCGCCAGGCGGCACGATAATGTCGGCAATCAAATCGCCGACTTCTAATGATGCCTGCGGGCGATTAGCGCGGGGTGGGAAATTGAGCGTGTAGAGCTTGGTATCGAAGCCCAGGCACTCAACTCTGCCCAGGTGCGGCGAGGTGCGCTCTTCGACAGTGAAGCCCGCTTCCTCGTAGGCACGTAGTTCTTCATGCCAGAATTCGCGCAAAACTTCCTGCAGGGTAATCATATGTGGCTCAAGGCGCCACATCTCAGTGGTTGGCATATAGGAGAGCGAGGGGACAAACTCCCAACTCTCTTCGCCGTATATAACATCGAATTGGTGTGTATATGCCCACGAGGTCATCAGTACGCTCAGCCAGATGGCATTGTCGCGGTAGACCTTGGCATAACTCTTCTTGAACCAGTCTTGCCAGTCTTCAAAAGAATCGTATTGGCTGGAACGTTTATTGAGCCCGTCGCGCCATTCTCTTTCATCGGGTGTGGTGTCTTCGGCATTGAAGAATTCAGCCCAGTAGGCGGTCACAATAGCCTGTTCCAGCAAGAGAGGCTCGGCACGCCCAACCTGCTGTTGCCAGAGGAGCTGAACGGCTTTCAGCGTCTCTTCGCAGCGCGAATATGGGTTGGACTCTCTTAGATCAGGACGGTGCCTGACCCAATCAATGCCTGCTCTAATTAAAAATGCTGGATGCATAGTCAGATAAGACTATATCAAGTGTCCGGGCTCTTGGTAACGGTTAGGCGCCTATACCCACTTACTTGTTAGTATCGCAATCCGATTGGCAGCTTGAAATTACCGTCAGGTCTGAATGATGCGACCACTCCATCAGTGAACCGTCGTAAACGGGCAGCACCCTGCCGGTTGCCAGTTCAAAAAGCAAAGAGAACGTTGCTGCTCTCACCCCGACCTCGCAATAAGATGCCTTAACATTCGCAAGAATATTCTCGGATTCTAAGAGATTGAGAAATTCTTTTTTGCCGATGAACTTTCCGTCGCAGGCGAAAAAACGGTCGAACCAAATATTCACCGACCTGGGCATATGACCCATCCTGGGTTGATACTCATACAAGCGTCCTTCGAATTCCAGCGGCGAACGGGTGTCAACCAAAATCGGGTGCTTGCCGCCATCATCGTCCAGCATTTTTTTCACGTCCGCCAGCTCGACTCGCCTGTGCGGTTGCAATTCGACCTTGAATTTTTTGTTTTTCGCCTTTATTGCCGAAGCGTCGACTACCTTTTGGCAAACATCTCCCTTCGCCGTCAGCCATGCATTGAATCCGCCATCAAGGATGAAGACTCTTTCGATGCCGAAATACAGCAACATCCAGGCAACGCGTCCTTCTCTTCCTTTGGACGATATTCCGCCCGAGTAAACGACGACTGTGCCATCGTTGGTGATACCAATATCGCCTAACCCTCGTTCGATGTTTTCGATCGACTCGATATCGAGGTTGCCCCAATAACCTGGCTCAAACAGCGTTGATTTAGCTGTAGATGGGGCTTTCGCACACCATTCGAACCACTGTTTGGAAATGGCGCCGGGAATATGACCTTGAGAAAATTCCAGGTCTTCGCGCGTGTCGAGCAGGACAACCTCTGAAGATTGTTCCAGGATTTTTTTCAACTGCTCGGGATCGATAAGCTGGATTTCTTGTCTCATTGATACGCGTCGATTTTGAATGCTTTATGCGGCGCTCCTACAGTTTAGTGTAGAAGGTGTTTCAAAAATGTTGCCGCTGACATTATTTAGCAGACCTGGCGGCTATTTTGCCTGGCAACCTGTTTGTCTTGGCGATCAAATTTTGAAATGCAGCGATGTTTTCGGCGTACTCTGGACGCTTTTCCAGTTCGTCCAGGCTCGCTTCTAATCGTTGGCTCCAGTTTACGTCCCCACCCTGACCCGGCTCGTTGAATCTTTGCTTCGTACCGAGCAGGTCGGTGATCATGAGCAGAGCCAACCAGCACGGGCTTTCCATCAGGACTTTCAAGAACGTTTTGTGCAGTTCGGGTGTGAAAGTGAGAGGCGGATTGTCTTCATCCAGCCCCAGGAATCGCATCAAGCGTTGCACTTCTTTCCAGCCTTCGCTTCCGTCCGGACCGTGCCACCATTCGACCAATCTTTCGTAATAGGCGCGCAGCGGTTCATGATCGTGGGTGCCGTAAGTTCCCAAACTGAGCGGTTGCATGTCTTCGCTAGGTTCGAATTCGCGCGTTTCTTCATCGCGCTCGAAAATAGGAATCGCAAATCCCGCCATACCCAGGGATCTCAGGAGCGGACGGACATATTTAGGAACGCAGCCTAAATCTTCTGCGACAATCCATGCGTCACCGGACGCATCCATAACCATCTCCAGGAAAACTTTTCCTTCTTTCTCATTTAATTCTGCATCTTCCGGTTCTTCATCCGAGCGCGGCAGAAATTGCGGAAGATTGCCGCCGGTCTTTTCTTTAGCTTCCTCTTCGGTCAGTTCCGTGAACTCCCAGTTGCGCTCGGGGATCCACGGAAATGAATAAATGCGGAAGAATCCGAGAACATGATCGATGCGGAAGTCGTGAAAAATGGAAGTCGCCATTCCCACTCTTTGACGCCACCACTGGTAGTTGTCCGCCTTATGTTTTTTCCACGCATAAAGAGGAACTCCCCAGTTCTGCCCCCATTTCGCGGTAAACGGATCGCCCTGGAAATAACCCTCAGGTGGTGCGCCGCCGGACCATTCTAGATCGAACAAATCTCGCTGCGCCCAAACATCGGCACTGTATCTGCTGACACCAAATGGGATATCACCCATCAGGCGAACATTCTTTTCGTCTGCATAACGTCTCACCTCGTGCCACTGTTCGAAGGCTTGCCACTGGATGAATTCGTAATAGCTGATCAGTCGCTCGAAGTCCGCTTTCTTAGGACTTTTCGCTATGAAAGCGATGGCTTTCTTCGGATCTCTGAAGTCTTCATCCCATTGAGTCCAAACGCTGCTGCCGTTGTGGTGATCAACCAGTGTTCTGAACAAGGCATATGGGATAAGCCAGCGTTCGTTGTTCTTTTTGAACTCTGCAAAACGTTTTACATCCAGAGCGTTTTTTTCGCCGCGTTTGAATGAATCAAAGGCAATGCGCAGAAGCGCGTGTTTAAGAGCCTTTACTTCATCGTATTTGACCGGTCCTTCATCCAATCTGGCACGAACGGAATCAGTGACGACAGAATGGAAATCCTCGCTGGTCAGCCATGGCATTGCTTCTGGTGTGACATTCAGCAAGGTAGGATCGAGAGCCACCGAGCTGATTGCAGAGTAGGGGCTGTGGTCGCCACCGGTTTCGTTAATAGGCAGAGTCTGCAATTCGCCGATTTCATGGCGTGCGCAGAAGTCGATGGCATGCTTGACGGCGGTAGTGTCGCCCACTCCTAGATCGTCCTTGTGTCGCAAAGCGAAAACAGGAATTAGAACACCAGCAAGTTTCTTTTTCGGGTCAATTCTCATGTCGATTGTCTCATCGAAGATTTGTCAGCTCGGCGCGTCAAGCAGTTTTTCGACCTTTGACTAAACACCAATTCTCTCGAACACGACGTTGATGTTCTTCAGGTACTCGTTAGGGTCGAAGCAGGCAGCGATTTCGTCTTTCCTCAAGTGTTTGGTGACAGAAGGGTCGTTGGAAAGATACTCCTTAAAGCTTCCATTGTCGGAATTCCAAGCCTTCATCGCATTTGTCTGCACAAGCTTGTACGCTTCCTCTCGGCTCAGCCCTTTGTCGATGAGCTTGAGCATCACTGCTTGCGAGAATATGACACCGCCGAAAACGTCGAGGTTGCGAGCCATATTCTTCTCATAGACGACAAGACCCGACATTATTTTTGTAAAGCGGGCCAGCATGTAATCCAGCAAAATTGTCGAGTCGGGGACGATCACGCGCTCTACCGAAGAGTGGCTGATGTCGCGTTCGTGCCAGAGCGGTATGTTTTCCAGAGCGGCCATCGCATTGCCCCGCAAGATTCGCGCCAGACCCGTGATGTTTTCCGAGCCGACAGGATTGCGCTTGTGCGGCATTGCCGATGAACCTTTCTGTCCGTGAGAGAACGGTTCTTCCACTTCCAGAACGTCCGTGCGCTGTAAGTGTCTTATTTCCGTGGCGAATTTCTCGAGCGATGAGCCGATCAGCGCCAGAGTGAAAAGATATTGTGCATGCCTGTCGCGCTGGATGATTTGCGTGGAAATCTTGGCCGGTGTGAGACCAAGAATCTCACAGGTCAATCGCTCCACTTCAGGCGAAATATTGGAGAATGTGCCAACCGGTCCGCTCACCATTCCGACTGAGATGTTTTCAATAGCATCGTCCAGGCGTTTTTGATGACGTCTGACCTCTTCCAACCAGACGCCGAGCTTGAATCCGAATGTCAGCGGCTCGGCATGTATGCCGTGCGAGCGCCCGATTTGCACGGTCCCTTTGTGCTTGCGCACCTGACCGAGAATAGCGTCATGCAAATTATTCAGTTCCGTTCTCAGCATCAAGCCTGCGCGCCGCATATTGATGGCAAGAGCCGTGTCGATAACGTCCGAGCTTGTCAGTCCGAGGTGGATAAAGCGTGAATTTTCGCCGACGTTTTCATTGACATTCGTCAAGAATGCAATCACGTCGTGCTTCACTTCTTCTTCTATCTCTTTGATTCTGTCGACATCAAACTTTGCTTTTGCTTTGATGTCCTTCAACGCTTCCTCTGGGATGGCGCCCAGCTTGACTTGCGCTTCACAAACAGCGATTTCGACTTCGAGCCAGGTCTGAAATCTGGACTGATCTGTCCAGAGTGCGCCCATCTCTTTGCGAGTGTAACGGTCAATCAATGCAAAAACCTCGGCTCTCGCCTTTGCAGGCCTATGTAGGGAACGAACGATATTTTACGACGTCGCCCGCCCTGCCGCACGGCGCGGTTGCTTTCGGTTAAGTTGCATCTTTAGAACTGCCGGAGCGAACGTATTGCCAACCGCGCTAGAATATCGGCTGCCAGGCCCCCCGGAGATTAAATAGAATGCCGTCTGCTGCTAATGGAAAGGTACTTTTGCCGGTTGATGTAACCCATCCGACCAAAGATCTTGCCGAAAGACTTGAACAAATAGTTCCCCTGTCTGGTTTGAAGGCACATTTGCTTTCGGTGCGGGAAGAATTGCCTTCGTATGAACGCCTGTTGGCGACTGTTGCGGATTTTCCCGAAGATCTGCCGCACGCATTCGAAAACAAAGCCAAGAAGGTGCTCGAAGGCGTTGCCGAGACATTGTCAAAAAGAGGAGCCGTAGTTTCTCAAGAACTGGTCGAAGGTCCGACTATTTCAATGATCGAGAAAGTGGCAAAAGACGAGAATTTCTCTTTTACAGCATTGGCTCCCGGTGCTCATTCCAAGGTCGAGCTTTTCTTTCTCGGTTCGACAACTTTGAGAGTAGCTAAGCGATGCCCCGGAATGGTGCTTGTGCTGCGAAACGCGCAAGAGACAGGCGAGCTTGAAACAGTGGTCTGTGGTCTAGATGGCTCAGATAGTGCGAAAAACGCTATGTCTCAGGCGATCGAGATGTTCAAACTGGCTGAGCGTAAGGTGAAATTGGTTTTGTGCAGTGTGGCATTCGTTCCGACCGCTCTTACATTTGTCTCGCCGGTTGAATTTGTCGCCGCCATTGAGACGAATGCTAACCTGGCGGCTGAAACTATTCTTGCCGATGCCGAAAAAACAGCTGCCGACCTCGGTGTCAAGCAAGAAAATATCGAACTGATGGCCAGACACGGCGATCCGTCCAACGAACTTTTGCAGGCAGCAAAAGCAAGAAGAGCCGGCTTACTTGTTGTAGGAGCTCAGGGGCATTCTGCCGTCGAGCACTTCTTTCTGGGCAGCGTTGCGCAGAGAGCTGTGACGCACGCACCATGTCCGGTGGCAGTCGTAAGAAGTTAACATCATCCGGAGATATAAACGGCTATCCATACTGATTCGTCTTAGTCCAACTGATCGGAGTTTTCGTCTAGTGAAGTTGAATCGTTCTTTCCGGCTGCGTTCTGTCTGCTTGACCCTGTTTTTGCTTTTGGCATTATTGGCTAACATACCGGCGTCAGCTCAGGATGGCATGGCCGCAGAGCAAGCAAGAGAAAGACAGGAACTCCAGGATATGCGCGAAGAGGTCGGCGATATTAAGAGCACCATAAATGATGCCATGCGCCAGATGACCGAGCTGAATAATCAAATGAAAAACAGCGAATATTTCGAGGCTCATTTGTTTGCTAAAGAGGCTACAGTCAAGGTCGCCGGCGATGTTTCCATAACTGCTCTTACCTACAATGGCAAACTTCCCGGACCCGAGTTGAGGTTTAATCAAGGCGACAAAATTCGCCTGGTTCTGCACAATCAGCTCAAATTTCCAACCAGTCTCCATTTTCATGGAATGACTTTGCCAGGCTCGGTCGACGGATTGCCTCGTCCTGACTCGGGAATAGTCAAGCCTGGTGGCACTTATGCTTATCAATTCATCGCTAATCAACCAGGGACTTTCTGGTACCATCCGCAAGTCATTCACGGAGATCAGAAAGCAAAAGGTCTCTTTGGCGCACTGGTGATCTTGCCGAAAGGTTCAAACAGGCAGCGCTCAGACGCTCCCGATAAAGACCTTAGCCTGGTCATCGGTGACATGAAAGCAGAATTTCGCAGTACTGAAAGTCGCCAGAATTCATCGGCCGGAGGTGCCGGCAGTGATGCTCGAGGAGACGCAGCCAGTCAGGCGCTGGGCAAGTCTCCGATGAGGGTTTTTGCCGCTGTGGCGACCAGCAAAAAGGCGGACTCTACTACCTTCTTTTTGATGAATGGAAAGAGCGCACCAATGGCGCCACCAATAGATGTTCGTCGCGGGCAGAGGGTGCTCTTGCGTATCATCAACAGCGGGCAGACGGCCATTCCTCTTCATCTGAGCGGACACCGGTTTGAAGTGCTGGCCAGAGACGGAAGCGACCTTTTAGAGCCACGTGTTTACCGCGATACTATTACTGTTTCTCCTGGCGAGCGCGTGGATGTGGAATTCACTGCGGATAATCCTGGTCTCTGGGCTCTGGCTTCTGAAATTTTCGAGCAATCCTCTCGCGAAGGCCGGACTCCGGGCGGAATCGCATGTATTCTTCGCTATACCGACATCGTCGAGCCGGCTCTGCAGAATCCCCAGTAACGACGATGTAAAGGGATTTGCCCTATATACCGTCTCTGAGCTGTTCCAGCCTCAATCTCACTTTCTCTCTGGGCAGACCGGTGTGCTGGCAAAAGGCGCTCCAGCCGACTTCGATGACTTCCTCCCAGTGGCGGAAAAAGATGTCGGTATTGAGATACCCTTCGCCGAGCTCGAATGAATAGTCCGCGAGAATTGCCTTTGCCATGTCATGCTGAATCATGTGCTGAAGGTCGAACCACTGATCTTCGACTGCCAATTCAAAGAGTATGCCGAGGAACTCCTTTTGAGAGTAGCGAGTTTCGGCTAATTGCTTGAGCTTTTCGTCCATCTGATTTTCGTCTGAAACTGCGGTCTTCGAATTTCAATCTCAATTTCAATACTTATGACTTGGCTGCCGCGTAAATCGTTGCCTGGCAGGGTCTGGACCTATCATTAAATTAGCATAAGAGGGCGTTTTCGCAGCAATTTCATCCAAAATTTCATCTATCCAAGAGCCGGAAAGGCTGATATGTCCTTGGTTTATAATATGCATACTCTGAAGGAGCGGATGATGCCTAATATGACGAATGCCGATTGGTTGGAGCGAGATGCACGTTATTTGACTCCCACCTATCATCGTTGTTTTGAAATCGTGACTGAGAGGGCTAAGGGCACATATCTTTATGATGTCGAAGGCAATCAGTATCTCGATTTTACGATGGGTATCGCCGTAAACAATGTCGGGCACTGCCATCCGAGTGTTGTGAGGGCAGCGCAGGCGCAAGTGGAGAAGCTGATTCACTGCTCTGCTGTGACCCGCCATACAATGAATATCAAGCTTGCCGAGAAAATCGCTCAAATCGCACCTGGAAGTCTGGATTGCGTTTTTCTCAATAACAGCGGAGGCGAGGCAGTTGACGCCGCTATCAAAATGGCCCGTTTCATCACTGGACGCCCTAACGTAATCGCCTTTACAGGAGCTTTTCACGGGCGAACTCTTCTGGCTACCGCTCTCACGACTGCCAAATCGCATTACAGAGAAGGATACGAGCCACTGCCCTCCGGCATTCTTCACGCTCCTTATCCTTACTGTTTGCGTTGTCCTGTCGGGCAGACGCCGGGACAGTGCAAGCTGGAGTGTTTCGATATCCTGGAGTCGATGTTTGCCCACCAAGTGAAGCCGGATACGGTCGGCGCCATTCTAATCGAGCCGATGATGGGTGAAGGTGGCTACATCGTACCGGCGACCGGCTTTACGGTCGAGAACGGATATCTGCAACGGCTGCGTCAACTTTGCGACAAGCACGGCATCATGCTGATTATCGATGAAGTTCAATCAGGTTTTGGACGGACCGGTAAATGGTTCGCTTGCGAGCACTTTGGTGTGGTGCCCGATATCATGATTGTCGCAAAGGGCATTGCCAGTGGTTTTCCAATGGCCGGCATAGTTTCTCGCAAGGAGCTTATGGACAGGTGGACGATGGGTCGTCACGGTAGTACATATGGTGGCAATCCTGTGGCCTGTGCTGCAGCTCTTGCATCGATCGATGTAATCGAAAAAGATGGTCTTCTGGAAAATGCTCGCAAGATGGGCGAGTATTTCATGTCCCGGTTGAACGAATTTAGAGATAAATACGATTTTGTCAAAGAAGTGCGCGGATTGGGATTGATGATTGGCATGGAAGTTGCTGATCAGTCAGGTGCCCCGGACGGAGAGTTGATTGAAAAACTCGTAGACGAGTGTTTTAAAAGAAAGCTACTTTTGCTTGATTGCGGTATAAAGAATCACATCATCAGATTTGTACCGCCGCTGAATGTCACCAAGGCTGAAATTGACAAGGCTGTTTCAATCATCGAAGAGTCATTGCCGGCTGCCGTTGCGGCTAAGCAAGCCGCTGGCGAGGTTGACTCTTTTGCTTCTACCAGAGTCTTTAAACGCGGCGCAGCGAAAAGTTCTGAAGTTTAGTGCGCTTATAAGGGGTGATGCCATGCGTCTTGCCTGCGCTGGCTTTGAACAGTCGAAAGCAGTTGCTGCACCATGGGCAGTGATATTCTTTCTGCTTTTGACTGTTCAAAGCCAGCGCAGGCAAGACGCATGGC
>CAZBOX010000082.1:0-21800 GCA_964493595.1 uncultured Candidatus Obscuribacterales bacterium
ATTTCCGGATTCGATCACCGGGTTGCTGGCGCTCATCATTACTTTTGTTTGTGTCAAAACTGCGCCGGGAACGAGAAGGAGAATCGCAATTGGAACGAAGATGTTGTTGCGAAGCTTATTCCAGACATTGCCTTCTTGCGCCGTGAAGTTGATCAGATATTTGCCGGTAAAATTGATCGCAGCATTAGCATTGGCAGTAGTAATTTGTGCAAAAGAATTCCCCAGCATGGTCTGGACAGCCAGTTGCGAAGCAAGGGCGCTGGGGATATTGCGGAGAGGGTCGGAGATTTGCGACAGCAATTGTTGTTGCAATTGAAGCAACTGCATTTTTAGCGAAGTGTCTGTGAGCGGAAGTCCTTGGGTTGGAACGCCGCCTGCGAGTATTTGTTGGAGCGATTGGGGAAGGTTCAAACTGCCTACAGGAATCATAGGACCTTGCGAATAGAGCACAGCCGGATTGAAAGAACCTGTATTCGATGCGGGCAATCCGTCAGTCGACTGCTTGTACAACTTCTCGAGTTGGCTGACTGTCAGGTTGTATTCTTGATCCGCTATGTTCGGCTCTGCCTCTTTGTCCGCTGCAAAAGCCCCGGTGGAGGCAAAGACGAGAACTGCCAGTGCTATGAGAAGGGTTTTTAGTGAGGATGGCATTTGCATTTCTTGAGTCCTGTTTGTTTATGAATTGGATTCGGGTTCAATACACTTTGAATCAGGCGATTCCGCCCACCGCATTTCCCATCGAGCTTCCCAGCGCTCCTCCCAGGTTGGGTGCTGCTCCTGCACCTTTCGCCTGTCCCATTTCACCGAGCAATTTGTCGACGAAAGAGCCGGGATTGAATTGGAACGACATGAATGGAACTGTAGAGAGCAAAACCAGAAAGCAGATCATCGCGAACATTTCCCATGGGCTGTTGGCTTGGTAGATGCCTTCCTGGCGCAGCCATGAGATGCGGCTGTCCATTACGAGCAGAATTACGCACCACCAGAATCTCCAGAGAACGAGATTGATCACTGCGTTTAGCCAGTTTGTGAAAATTGTTTTGAATAGTCTTGCCATTCCCCAGGGCCACGCGTAGAGCGCTGCGGCAATCGGTCCCATCAAGAAGAGGTAGAGAACAAAAACGATTTGGAAAGCCAGAAGTACTGCGGTTGCCAGTGACACCATCATGGACAGGATGCCGGCGACCATTCCTGCAGTTTGGTTTTGAACAGGTTTGTTTTCCACATTAGCCATGAATGCCTGGGCGCTTTCAGGAGAAGACATTGCTGGAGACGGTCCGTTCTGTGCGCCGCTGGCGATTTGTGAAAACTGCTCGCCAAGCCAGGTTTGAATATTTTGCATGTCGGTGACTGCTTGTACTGTTTCAGTCATCGAATTGCCGATGTCGATAGAGTAAGAAACGATAAGCTGGGTGGCGGGAATGAGGACAATGGCGGTGATGCTTTTGAGCGGTCCGGAAAGCGGTGTCATGATTTCCTCTCCGGGCGCTATGCTGAATGTGTATTGAACAATTACTTTTGCGCTGCTCAAAATGCCGCCTACCAGAAGCAGAAGGATTGCCATGGGAAGATAGACTGACTTGAAGAAGAGTTGAACGCTGCCAATAACTTTGCTTATTCCTTTGTTGCCGGCAGCTTCTTCGTTGGCGACATTGACTAAATGTTTGCCGACTACTTTGATGTTTGTTTGTGTAACTTGCTTTGCTACCTGTGCTGTGGATTCAGCAGTCATTTGTTGTTGAGCCTGAGCAACCACCTGGGCTGTTTTCACCCAGCGCTCCGGGCTTGTGGCGCGGTCTATCACCGTTTGAGCAAAATCACCGAGAGCTAACTTGGCTGCAGTGTCGGTCAAACGAATGCCCAGACCGTTGAAACTGCCTTCGGCCATCGCTGCGTTGACCACACCGGAGGGCAGGTCTTTGGTAAGAAGCACAGCACCCGGGTCGAATTGAAAGGCGCCGTCCTGCGGACCGGGAACGCCGAAATGAGATGTTAAACCATATCCCTGTCCGGCTTTGAAAACATAGGTGACAGGCTTTTGAACATAAATGAGAGGACTGGAATAAGTTTTCAGCGACTCGGCTTTTGACTTATTGCCGGACAAAACCTGATACCTGGCGCCGTTTTGCGTGCCCGATGCCGGATGGCTGCCATGACCGGTCGAGGTTGGAACGGAGTTGTCGCGAATCAGCTGCTGCAGCGCTTTGATCTTCTTCTCCTTTTGCTCGGCGAACCTGTTTTCGTACTGCTTTTGAATTGAAGTCTGACTCAGTGATTGTGCTCTGGCTGGAATTTCAAAAACTGCTGCTGTTACCAGCGCTGCAACGCTTAGCAGCGCGTATGTTCTCAGCTGCCTTCCACTTGTGGACATCGAGTTACTCCTGTAAAAGCGTTGCCGGGCTTATGCAGCCTGCAATCTCGGCGGTCACTCGACCACCGTCTTTAGAGTTCGTCACGGGCGGGTGTCCCGGACTCATGGCTCAAATGTACTGCCAGGGATGGACAATGGTTGGACAACTGCTTGCGGCGCACAGGAGCCTAGATACAGGTATCTAAAAAGGATATGTTTTAGATCAAGCGAGCAGAATTAAATCGAGTTACTTAGTTAACTCGTCTGCGTCCTGCTTGCTTGTGCGTAAAGACGGCACAGGTTATCCTGAAGACCCTCGAAGGGAGACCTGTGCAATATGGCGAAGATTGTCTTCGGAATGAATCAGAGCCTCGACGGCTACGTCGACCACATGAAATTCGCGCCCGGTCCTGTGCTTTTTCGTCATTTTGTTGACCAGGTGCGCGGACTGACCGGCAGCATTTATGGTCGTAATATTTACGAAATTATGCGCTACTGGGATGACGACCAGGCAGAGTGGAATGCGGACGAACGCGAATTCGCTTTTGCATGGCGCAAGCAGCCCAAGTGGGTTGTTTCAAACACATTGAAGTCGGTCGGTCCGAATGCAAAGCTGGTCAAGGATGACCTTGAGTCTCAGATACGAAAGCTGAAGGCTGAACTAGACGGGGAAATTGACGTTGCCGGTCCGAATCTGGCAAGAAGTCTTACCGACCTCGGTCTCATAGATGAGTATCGAATTTACCTTCACCCTGTCGTGCTCGGTAGCGGCAGTCCCTATTTCGCAGCAGCGCGACCGCGGTTGCGCCTTGTCGAAAGCGAGCAAATTGAGGATGTTCTAAAACTGATTTACGTCCCAGCCTGATGAATGTTCGCGTGGGAGTTTCTCTATGTTTGAACTGCAACCTACTTTGACCGGCAAACTCTTGAAATTGAGACCATTGCAGCCGGAAGATTATGACGCGCTGTACAGGGCGGCTTCGGACCCTCTTATCTGGGAGCAGCATCCAAACTCTGATCGCTACAAAGAAGAAGTTTTCAAAGGATATTTCGACGGCGCGATTGACTGCGGTGGCGCCTTGATAATCCTGGATGCAAGAACAGAGGAAGTGATCGGTTCTTCTCGATTTTATGGTCTTGATGAAAATTCCAGCGAAATCGAAATTGGCTGGACATTTCTGACTACCAAGTACTGGGGTGGCACTTACAATCGCGAGCTTAAAAAATTGATGCTCGATCACGCTTTCAAGTATGTCGACCACGTCCTCTTCTTTGTTGGCCCGAATAATTTGCGCTCACGCAAAGCTGTGGAGAAGCTTGGCGCAGTCTATATTGACACGAGGTCGCGTTTTGGCGGCCAGAGTGTTGTGTATCGACTGTCTAAATCAAAATGAAATAGACAGGTCAAGATGTTAGGCTGTGTGCTCGTTCTTTTGAAGGAGACAGTCTGATGACAGCAGGAACCGCTGTAGAAGTTACGCCCGCCAACATCATGAAATTGGGCCTGGCATTTTGGGGCTCAAAGACTTTGCTCTCAGCTGTTGAGCTGGATGTCTTCACCGAACTTGCAAAAGCACCCTCTGACCTCGTCACGCTCACTAAAAATTTGAAACTTCACGAACGAGCAAGTCGAGACTTTTTTGATTCGTTGGTTGCGCTTGGACTCTTGCAAAGAAAAGACGGCGTTTATTCCAATACCGCCGAGACAGACAAATTTCTCGATGCAGCAAAACCCAGCTACATCGGAGGTTTTCTAATCATGACCAGTATGCGTCTCTATCCCACCTGGGGCAATCTCACCGAGGCGTTGCGCTCCGGCAAACCTCAGAGTGAGGCGAAAGATATGTCGACACAGGACCTCTTTGCCAAACTGTACTCGGACTCAGAGCGGCTGAAGGTCTTTCTTCAAGCCATGACCGGTATCAGCCTTGGCAATGCAAAGCATATCGCTCGAAGTTTCGAGTGGAGCAAGTACAAAACTTTCTGTGATGTCGGCACCGCCCAAGGTGCACTTGCCGTTGAGGTGGCAAAGGCGCATCCGCATTTGAGCGGAATAGGTTTTGATCTGTCGCCGGTCGAGCCCATCTTCAATGAGTATGTGGAGAGAAACAAACTGCCTGAGCGCCTCAAATTTGAAAGCGGTGATTTTTTCAAGGGCGAACTTCCTTGCTGCGATGTGATCGTGATGGGTCATATCCTGCACGACTGGAACCTGGAAGAAAAGCGCCTGCTTGTTGCGAAGGCATATAAGGCTCTCAATCCTGGTGGTGCGCTTATTGTCTATGATGCCATGATCGATAATGAACGCGAAAAGAACGCTTTTGCGCTGCTCATGAGTCTGAACATGTTGATTGAAACACCCGGCGGTTTTGACTACACCCCGGCGCAATGCGAGGAGTGGCTCAAGGATGCGGGATTCAAAGAAATTCGCTTTGAACCACTGACTCCGACGCACATGATGGGCATCGGCATTAAGAGATAGCAAGACGGCTATTTTGCCTTATTAGCGGCTTTTAGCTCTCTCACTTCTCTAAGCAGAGTAGACACATCGTTGCGCAAGAGATTTATCTCCTGCGAGACTTGTGCAACTTGCCCTTTGATATCGAATGGCGCAAGGAAGTAATTGACGACCACAAGTAAGAGAATCAATACGGCAAAGTTGCCGCCGAAAATGAGGACGAATTCTTTTATATGCTCAAAAAATGAGCCGATTTTTTTTGTATCAGCGGACGACATAGGTTTTTGCCCCGTAGAGTTTTGACTACAAAACCGGATTCCTATTTTGTGCTTACTTTTTGTTTGCTGTATGCTTTACAGGCTTTAGTTCAAGAACTTCAGCGTACGGCACTTCAATGTTTGCAGAGCCGGAGTAATTGTACATCCTGGCTACCAGATAGTTTTTGTAGCGTGTAAGGCTAAGCTCTCCTTGCAGAGAGGACTTAACAGTTGTCGGAACGCTCGCCTCTGAAGAATTATCAGAAGTAAGGCCTGATACGCTGAACGTGCTTGAGGCTGTTGCACCCAAACTCAAACCTTTGATTTTGCCTTTCCAAATAGAATGTGTAGGCAGTGCTTCGAAAGTTATTGTTCCGGTTAATCCGTCGGCGCCGTCCTTGAGAGACAGGTGTAGATTGGAGCTCGATTTCGCAAAGGTTGAGACCCAATCGCCATTGAAGGATGGGTCTTGATACGGGTCGGCTTTCTTGTCCAGCAGCCGCTCCCCCCAATTTTCGGCAATGCTTGCTTGCACTCTTGCTGCTTCCAAATATTCTTTGTCAGCGAAATACAGATTGGCTAGCGATTGCAGATATCGCTTGGCCAGATCTTCCGGATAATTCGTAATTTCTTGTCGAGCAGCGAAAAGTTTCTCGACACGCTGGTAAAGCTCCTTTGCCTGGCTTGATCTGTCTTTGTAATCATCGGCATAAGTATTGGCCAGCTCTCCGTTTAACTCGAACCAGTAACGATTCAGATCCTGTACGGGATTTTTGGCAAGCAATGCGATCGTTCGATCGATGTGCTCTGCGTTGTTACGCTTCAGGTACTGCTGAAAAATCTCCATGGATTTGCGCAGTGACTCCTGTGCTGCGTAAAAGTTTTTCGCACGCCGTTCTTCGTTGTATTCAGGGGCGCTGCATTCTTGAAAGTAAACAGCTTTTCCATATTTAAGGAGGCTGACCGCATGAGGGATGGTGTTCGGTCCGCGGTTGCTTGTGTCGAGGGCTCGCTTTGCATAGGAGACGGCTTTGTCGTACTCCTCATCTGCAAGCGCTCTTTCGCTGAGCTTCCAGAGCTCGTCCAGGTGAATCTTCGAATTTGCCACCTCCGGTGTCGCTGGAGAAGTCCCTTGTGTCGAATTCGAGATCATTGTTCCGCAGACGAGCATAGAGAGTCCGATGGCAGTGGTAATTGCGATTCCTGCCACATTGAACCTGGATTTTTCTCTTACTGGTTCTGTCTTTCTAGCTTCAGCTTCGAAGTCTAAATCTGTAGGCAGGTCGTCCCAGTTCGTCAGCTTTGCTAAGTCTTTGCCAAGTTCGCGTGCTGTGTGATAACGCGCTTCCGGCAATTTCATCAGGGTTGTTTCGATGGTCGATGCCAAAATCTCCGCCGGTTTTAGTTTCTGATGATTGGCTTTGACTCGTGGTGCCGGCTCGTGAATGTGCTTATACAGGGTATCGAGTGCGGTTTCACCTTTGAATGGCACACCGCCCGTGATGGCTTCGAACATTACACAACCGAGCGAATAGATATCGCTTCTTGTATCGATCGGCAGGGCGCGGCATTGTTCGGGACTCATGTAGAACGGGCTGCCCAAGACCTGTCCAGTGTGGGTCAAGTGCAAGGAAGTCGAGTCGATGTCCGCCAGGGATTTTGCAATACCGAAATCTAGAAGCTTTACACCCAGTTTGTCTTTTTCGTCTGTGTAGAGCATGATGTTGCTTGGCTTGATATCACGGTGCACAACGCCTCTTCTGTGTGCGTGAGCAAGACCTTTGGCTACCTGTACGAATATTTCGGCGAACTCATTGAGCGAGAGTTTTGCCTTTTTCTTTAAAAGCTGCGCGAGCGTCTGTCCGCGCATGTATTCCATTACGATGTAGGGGCGACCATCATCCGTAACTCCGGAATCATAGACAGCGGCCAGGTTCTCATGCGCCATTGCGGAGGCGGCGGCAACTTCTTTTTGAAAGCGTTCGAGAACACTGTCCATGCTGGCCAGATCGCGATCAAGGACTTTTACCGCTACTTCTCTGCTCTCTTTTAGATCCCGAGCCTTGTAGACTGACGCCATTCCGCCCTGTCCGGCCAGTCCGAGTAGCTCATAGCGTCCGTTGATGACTGCAAATGTAAGATTTTCGGGGCTTTTTGACTTGCCTTTACTCTGTTTGCCACCTTTGTCCAGAAGCAGTGTTGCTTCGGCTCTGTCGATTTCGAGTTCTTCGTCGTCTTGCTCAATTTTTTCAGCAATATTTCCAGACACCAAAATATCGACTTTTGGTGTCGTATCATCTGCAAGTTTCGATTGCCGCTTGATCAAGGAAACCTCATTAGTTGAGGGCTACGGGCGAGATTGCCGGGCTGGGTCCCCGGCCATCGAATCCCGAACTGTTTTCCTGTAATACTGCTTCGAGCTTTAGATACTCTATCAAAATAGGACTCTTTATCCCTCAGTGGCTCGACTGACTCGGACCTGGGATTTACCCCAGTTTGTTGAGACAATTTCCGGCACAAACCAGCTAAATGGGCACAGTTGCTCGAAAGGCGTTTGTCAGTAACCTAGAAGATACCCATTTTCAGCACTAAATCCACAAGTCAGGCTGGTCATGCCAGGGTATATCCCTGGCGATGAGTCAGTTCCGGCGAACCTTTACCTAACTATCATGTGCCGCTCGACCTTGATCTACTAATATTTATCCTCAAACCGGGGTGCTTGAGGAGAAGGTCGTGATGCAAAGACAAATTGGCTCTGTTGCGGTAATCGCCATATTGGTCGGTGCCATCCAGCTGTCGGGCACGGCTTCGTTTGCCCAAAAGTATGTACAGGGCGGCATTGAGCACAAGGAGAAGGTCGACCCGGTCAACAGCAAATATTTGCCCGGCTCGGTTTGGAAAGAAGGCGAAAAGGACGGCAGCAAGAGCACCTGGGTCCGAATTCCCGAATGGCTTGCCGGTACATGGTTTGCCGATGTGGAAACAGCCACTTCGCGACAGGATCTGGTCAATCACAAGGAGTCGGCTCATACTCCCTTCAATTTTAAGGCGAAAAGTCGTTTTGCATATGGAACTCAGCGTGATGGGCGCGGCGGCATCTGGCACTTTCTAAAATTGCCGTATACCTCGTCTACCGACTTTCCTGAATTCGTTGAATACCATCAGGTTTTGACTAAAGATTTCACTAATCAAAGCGAGCAAGCCGTTTCTTTTCGCAGTATGGTAGCGGCCGCACGTGTTCAAAGGCAGTCGAAAGAAATTGTCGAGGCATTTCAGCAGGAGAGCGTCACTAACTACGAGCCTGTCGAAGACGGCGTGATTAAGATGGTCGCTTCAATACGCCGTTACGACGAGACTGGAAAACCGCTCATGCAAGCCGACAACGAGGCGCGCATACATCGAGTCGAGAAATTCACTCCGATTGCCAAAGAGGGAAATCTTGATATGAAACAATCCCTCTATGACTTTTTACGCAAACGCAAAATGGAATATTTGATTCCTGCAGATTCGACTGTCAATTAGCCTAGTCTTTGAGCGCTTTGTCGTCTACTATGACCCGCGCAAAAAGATCCGACAGGGCAACCATTGTGGCATCATGGACGGTGCTGGCTGGAATGATGTCGCTATTTTCCAGCGTGGGCAAGTCTCGAGTTGCGCAGGCATTGGCGATTACAGTTGTATGATAACCGTAATTGAGTGCCGAGCGCACCGTGGCGCTGATGCATGCATGTGTCATAAATCCGACGACCACGAGGTCCTTTTTTCCGGAAGATTTCAGGCGCTCGTCCAAATCGGTTCCAGCAAAAGAGTCAGGCAAATTCTTTTTGATCACTGGCTCTGTGCCAATCGGCTTTACTGCATCAATGATCTCGACGAACTTATCGTCCGGATTGAATAGTGGTGCACCTGCCGGCGAGAAATGTTGCACATGGATTATGTTGCTGCCCAGGCTGCGAGCGCGATAGAGAATATGCGAAATCTGGTCCAGGGCTTTCTCGATTCCTGTAAGGGGTAGATTGCCATCCAGGTACTCTCTTTGCGCGTCTACGACGACCAGAGAACTCTCTGCCAGGCTCTGATTCTCGTTATTCAAATTGAGCAGCTTTCTGAATGTGGTCGCCATTTGCTTGTTCTCCATTTTCGAAAAGACAAAAGTGTGCAACCAGATACGGTGCATGTCACTTCATCAGTCTCTAATTTTACAAGAGTATGGCAGACAAGCCGACAAAAAATAAGTCGGCGCAAAGTTTTGCAAGCAAGACCTCAGGAAGAGCGGTCGCCGGACTTTTCTTTCTCTTTCTCTTTTTTCTTCTTGGGCTTTTCGGTTTTATCCTGCTCGTCTACATGCGCGGTGTATTTAACGGCAAGAATCGTCACGTTATCCGGCGCGCCGCCGTCCAGCGTGGACTTGAGAAGGGCGTCACAAATCTCTTTGGGCGTATTGGAACCTTTCATCTCCTGGTAGATCTGCTCTTCATCCAGAACTGCCGACAGCCCATCAGTTGAAAGAATGATCAAGTCGTCTGGGTGAAGTTCTACAGGGGTGCGGTCAATTTCGACTTTGCCGGAATGCCCGACACAGCGCGTCAAATAATGCCTGAAGGGGCTGTTTTTGAATTGCTCCTGGGTCAGCTGCCCTTTGAGAACCATTTCCATGACAACGGAATGGTCCTGGGTTAAAACGATCGTTTTTCCATCCCTTATCAAATAAGCTCGAGAATCACCGACGTGGGCTATCTGCAGAGTGTTGGCTTCGGTCTGAACGCCGGCGACTATTGTCGTGCCCATGTTTTGAACTGATTCGTCCTGGGATGCTGCGGTAAAGACGCTCTGGTTAGCACTGGCGACCGCATCTACAAGCCATTGCTGTACGGCCTCGCGGTCGGCGAAATCAGGGGGATTCTCTTTCCACAGGGCTTCCACTGCGTCGACCGCCAGTTTGCTGGCTCTGGCTCCGCCTTTCAGCCCGCCCATGCCGTCGGCTACGACAAAAACCCGCATGTCCGGGCTTATGTAGAAATTGTCCTGGTTTTCCGAGCGATGCAGCCCGCGGTCGGTTATAGCCGCTACGCTCCATGCCAACTTGGTCATCAACAAACTCCCGGCGAGTTCTAGAAGGACGTCCGCCAAAAACGCCTTTTTACGTTTATTCCCAGAAATAAAACAAAAACACTGAGGTTAAATAGCCAATTCATCAGGGTTGAGTTGCTGATAAAAATATCTCGCGGCGCTGCTTTTCACCTTTGAAAAAGCGAGGAAAAGTCTCTATGTAAATCTGCGAATGGCTGAATTTGCCTGATTCGAGAAGTTTTTTAGCCAGTTGCTCCAGAGTCCTTACTTCAGGGAAGCTTGGAATCCCCAGCTCTTCAATCCCCCACCTTTCAGCAAGCAAGGTAGGTTTTTGCCGGTCGGAAATATCGATAGCCTGACGGATTGCTGAAGGCAGCCTTTCCTCATCCGCCGGGTCGACCAAAACTCGCAAGACTGGAACATTGCCCGAGTAAAGTGCGGCAGACAGATAATTGGGCCAGAGTCCGAAGAAATTCAGACAAGGCAGGAGCAGAAAGATTATTACGGCCAGAGCTTTCTGCAGGGAGTCTGGCCAGAGAAGCCCAAATGCGCTTTGCGACCGGGTGCGAATGAAAAGAAGATAGACAAGCAGCATCATGGAAATATTCCAGGGCCAGACGACGGCGTTCCAGCCTAGATGAGTGATCATCCATAGCGTTATCGCGTGAAAGAAAATCGCAAGCCAGGCGCCTATTCTGCTAGTTGGGGCGCAGGTCAGTAAAATTGCTAACGCAGCTTCAGTGACAGCGGCTGAAATGCCTATCGCCAGAGCCAGGTCTTGGGGCAAAGGCGGCACAAATTTTGGCATCATCGATGGAACAACTGTCTGGCAAAAACTGATATTCAGTTTTTGAATTCCGGCGAAAAGATATGTGCCGAGAATGCATATGCGCAGCGAATCCAGGACGTTGCCGACACTTTTCTTTCCTGAAGGCGCAGGCAGGGCGACAAGAAAGAGCATGATTGAAAGCAGATAGAGCCAGGGTTGCAATCGGGTCGTATCGAATGCAATCGTTGCGGCCGTCGCAATTCCAAAGATTGAAACCAGTAGTTTTTTTCGCGCCGAGAAGTTGAACAGGAGCAGCACGATCAACATGGCACTGTAGAGAAGCGGTTCGATTGGAGCTGTTATCGTCAGGCTATCGAAAAGGGGTAGTCTTGGATATGTTCTTTCTTGTAACACCCATCCCCTCTGGGCGACTAGCAGAGAAGCAATAAGCGAAATGCTGATCAGGCTGGAGCTGAGCGCCAGAATCTCCGGATCTGAATCGTCCGGCAATTCGATCTCGTCGGCTGAATCAGAGGATTCGACAGGCTTTTGCAATGTCCACCCTCAAGACTGCGTTGTAAGTATCCGATTGCATGCCAGCAGGTCGCAGAGCATGAGGAAAGTTTAGCCGAGCAATTTTCAGGACTGTGTCTGGATCATTAGTCATCATTCGGGAACATACTTCGAATTTCAACGACAATCAGTTAGTTAGGCAACTTCCCTTTGAAGCCTGCCTATATAATGACCGCTAGAATGATCAAACACAAATGAGCCAAGCGCCTGCATTTGAAAGAGAGAAGAGCGTGGAATCCGGAAGCGGCGCTCCTATTGGTGTACAACACGGTCGGGCTACCAAAGGCGAAATCGCCGCATGGGCTGCCTATGACATTGCCAATGCGACTTACGGTACTGTGGTCGCGACTGCCGTATACAACGCTTATTTCGTGGATGTCATTTGTGGTCAAAGCCCCGGTGGAAAAGAACTGGGCACCTTTTTGCTGTCGGTCGTAATCATTCCTCTGTCCGCAATTGCGATTGTATTGACCGCCCCTGTTTTAGGAACAATCGTCGATGCAATGGCTGCAAAGAAACGCATGCTCTTTGTGACGACGACGCTTTGTATCATCTGTACAGCTACTCTGAGCGTGATCCAGCCCGGTCAGCCCTGGGCGGCAGTCATAGCATTGACGCTTGCCAATTTCTTCTTTGGAACGGGCGAAGATTTGATTGCCTCCTTCCTGCCTGAATTGTCGACGCAGGAGAATATGGGGCGAATTTCTTCTATCGGTTGGGGAGCTGGCTATGTAGGTAGTTTGATTGCACTGGGCTTGTGTTTTGCTTATTTCACCTGGGCAAAGGGCCAGGGTATGCAGCAGACTGAATACGTGCCTTTTGCCATGCTTATCTGTGCGGTTCTGTTCTTCTTTTTCTCATTGCCTACCTTTATCTTCCTGAAGGAGAGAGCCGTTCCTCAGGCTGATGTGGTTGGGAAAAACTATTTCTTAGTCGGTTTTGATCGTCTGCGGCATACGTTTAACCACGCCAGGCACTACCGAGATCTCTTCAATTTCTTGCTGACTCTCTGTGTCTATAGCTGCGGATCCACAGCGGTAATACACCTGGCATCGGTTTATGCACAGCAAGTCTTACACTTCACCGCATCTGATTCGGTAATTATGATTCTTGTGGTCAGTGTGACTGCGGCTATAGGTGCAGGTATCTTCGGCATGATCCAGGATCGCATCGGTGCTATAAAAACACTGGCTATCACGCTGAGCATCTGGACTGTAGCGATTCTGATTGCTTGCATGGCCACTGAGAAGATTCATTTGTGGATTGCTGCCAATTTCGTCGGTATAGCGATGGGCGCGACAGGCTCGGCTGGTCGAGCGCTCGTAGGTCAGTTCTCCCCGCACGGTCGCTCCGGCGAATTTCTCGGGTTGTGGGGCATGGCACACAAGCTTGCTACCTGTATCGGTGCAGTCACATTCGGCGCCGTTACCCATTTGAGCGGCAACAACTACCGAGTTGCTCTGCTGTCTTGCGGAGTCTTTTTCATCGCCGGTCTGCTTCTTCTCTGGCGTGTCGATGAGAAGCGTGGACGCCTGGCCGCCAAGACAGATGCCGATTTGCCTCTCTGAGCGGATTCTTGATTTTCAGACTATCTATTTTTCTGTGTACTTGTCGTACAGTTTGGCCAGCAGGTGAGAGCCTGCTACAACGCCGTATTTTGTCAGCATACTGCGATTAGTGAATAATATCGCCGGTGATATCAAATCGGCGCCCCAGACGACTGCAGAGGGTCCGTGTTTGGTGTTGACGACACCGTCCGTGACCACATTTGTCATCCAGGCTCCAGCCATTGCACCGATACTCTTAAACACCAGATTTGTGTTGGCAGCTTTCAAGGCCTCGTTGTTTGCCAGTGTTCTTGAAACTTCTCCTGTGAAAGATGCGCCGGCAGCGTCGAATCGTGCGGCTTCAGCGAGAAGACCTTCCGCTTTGACGATATCCATGCCTGCCACATTTACTGGCAGTCTACCCAGTTGAGTGCTGGCAACAGGCGGCCAGTGAGCAACCAGCTGCTCTCTCAAGGAGCTGAGCTTGAGATATTTTTCTGCATGCGCCTGATCCGCCAGTGCTAGCTGATCCATATCCCATGGATGCGGCATCATGATTTTTCCGGTACCGCTCAATTTCGGAATTGAAGAGCCTTGAAAAAGTTCGATTGGATACTTCTTGTACAAACCTTCCATTGTCACTTCAGCATTCTGAATCGGTAGCTGAAGCCCACCCAGCAAGCGGTCTCTGGCCATTTGAAAGCTCTGTCTGGTGCCGGGAGAAACCAGTTCTGTCTCTGCTATTTGTCTTTCTATGGCTGCCGTTCTGCTCGCATGGTCTTTACTGATATAGAGAGCGGATGCGCCGCCTCTAGCTAATGCCTCGAGAAGAGTATTGCCCTGATCGTTGGTTTTGCTTACGTACGGCTCGTTTAGGTCGGTCTTCTTGGAATTGGTCGATTCGAGCAGTGAGGGCTGTTCTTCTGTGGGCGGATAATATTGCAGTCTGGGCAAATTGCTTACTGGAGTCGGCACTCTGTCGCGAACCGACGGATATGGCTGCGGCACATAGTTTTGCCCCTGTGCCCTATCTGGGTTGGCGACATCACCGGCTGTGAGCGGCTGAACTGATTGGTCGGCTTGTCTGCCCTGTAGTCTTGCTCTCAGATTGTCACGAAAACTGCTGCCTGTGCCATTCTGGAACAGGGGACCATCGGCCTGCGCCATTTTCACCCCATCGGGCTCCGCGCTGATTCTTTGCGCGAATCTGGACTGGTCGAAGAGAATTGCGCCGCCGTCTAGGGCGCCATTGTTCGCATCACTGGCGTTGGAGGGCTGAGGCCTCGCACGCTCGACGTTTTCGTATTGACCCATTCGAGAGCACCGGGTGGAAAGTTTTTTCAATATAAAGAGGAAAACAGTGCCGGAAAAGCGTAAGACTACGTGTGTGTAAGTCCTTTTTTGACGTTTTTCATTAACTATCGACTGAACCCGGGAATTAATGTAGCGACACGTGGATTAATAGATTCATTGGGCTTCCGTGGAGAAAGATCATGCCGTCTCGTAAATTTCCTAAGCAGTTTGTTTTGGGAGCTCTCTCGACATTCTCAACTCTTTCCATTCTTTGTCTGCCGGCTTCCAGTGAACCTGAGGTTTCCGCGGCGCCAATACCTGGTGGTGCAGCCACCCCCGCCGGCTCGCAAGTGAAAGTGCAAGTCGAGTCGATGGTTAGTGAAGGTCCAATGTACGAAGAACGTGGTCTTCTCTTAAAGCGGATCAATGCAGCCAAGGCGCAGGGTATTGGAATCGCCGGCTATATGAGCGCTTTCAAGTACGTAGAGGAGCTGGCCAAAAGCAATGCTCCTGCGGATAAGCTGAAAGAGAGAATCGCTGCCGTAAACAAAGGTCTCGACGATCAATCCAAGCGAGCTGTTGACCTCAAGAATCGTCCACCGGCAACCTCGTATGATGGAGGGGGCGGAAGCATTGGTGGCGCTGGACATTCCGACGACAAACCTAACGCGTCCGATATTGCATCGCAACTGAAAGGACAAAATCCGGACAGTCTTATCGAAAAACTAAAAGCGAAATACGGCGACCGAATTCCTGAAGGCACCGACGTAGAAGCGCTCAAGAAAAAGTTTATGGGCGATGATCGTGCCAAAGATATTTTGAAGCGTCTTGGTCAATAACGCGGTACGGTGATGCTGCACCGTATATGGTGCGCTATACTCAAGTACAAAGTTTCATGAAAGCAATTAAGGCCACTGTGACTAGACAGGCGGAAATTTCTTCGCAAATGCGCCTTTAATAATCATCTCTGGTCTACAATTATTTTAGGGGTAGTAATCCGGACGTTGTCAGACGGCCGAATTGCCTTCTCCAATTCAGGAATCCCAAAAGACCACAGGAATCTCAAGTAACCCCATGACTGACAAAGCCGCACGGTCCAAGCCGAAGAGAAAAAGTCTTGTTCTTATGGAGCGTGACATCTGGGCGCTCGTTCAACTCTATTTGCATCGCACAATCAGTTCCAGTCAGCTAGCGAGGCTGTGCTTTCCTGACATCAGTTACGAAACAGCACGTAAGCGCTTGAGAAGGCTTCAGCAAGCAGGGTTTACCGGTTCGTCCTCGAGCGGACGTATGGAAGGTCGCGGCAGACCCGAATTAATCTATTTTTTGACCACCCAGGGCGCCAAATCGCTCGAGCAGCACAGGGGAATTTCCTGGGAGACAATTCCGACTGGTCCTCCTCATACTTATCACAAAGAGCATTTCCTTCGGCTTGTGGATGTCAGACTGGCGATGCTCGATGCTGAGCAACGCGGGCTCATCAATAATCTGGAATTCACGACCGGTCGAGAGTTCTGGCGCGAGCTGTCAGGCGATCTGACCAGTGTGGATGAGCAGGCTGATGCCACTATCGCCTTCAGTTATCCGCATATGGAGCCGATCAAGGTTTTGCTGGAGATAGATACCGGCAATTTCCGTCAAACCCGTCACTGGGAGCCGAAGATCAAAGCTTTCCTCAAAACAGGTTTTCCAATCTGGGTTGTTACCGGAAGCGCTCCGCGCATCGTTACTCTTAGAAAATGGACGCAGCCATTGCTTGATGAAGCGGGCGTGGGACCTGGAAAATGCGTTTTCAGCGTCTACCAGGAAATTGTCGATCGCGGAATTTTCGGTGCCGGCTGGCAGCGCACAGACGGAAGCTATACGGACCTCAGACCGAAGATGCCTGAGGGGCAGCGCATTCCACCGGTCTAGTTCGATACCCCGCAGGGTCAGTTGTTCTTGCCGCCGGGTAAAAGCTCTTCGGCAAAATGACAGTGTGATCGATGTTCGTTTTCGATCAAGCGCAATTCCGGCACATCGATTCTGCATTTGTCGCGCGCCATCGGGCACCGTGTGTGAAAAGTGCAGCCTGAAGGCGGATTGGCCGGGCTGGGCAAATCGCCCGAGAGAATAATGCGGTGTGACCTGTCTACTTCAGGGTCTGGAACTGGAGCTGCGCTGATAAGCGCTTTCGAATAAGGATGCAGAGGTACTTCATAAACTCGGTTGCAGTTGCCTATCTCGGCAATTTGACCGAGATACATGACGGCGATGCGATCGCTTATGTAGCGAACCACATCTAGATTGTGGGCGATAAAAAGATAGGTGAGTTTGAACTCGCGCTTCAGGTCGATGAGCAGATTCAAGATTTGAGCTTGCACGCTGACGTCCAATGCCGAGACCGGCTCGTCGAGGACAATCACGCGCGGATTCAAAGCAAGTGCTCGGGCAATTCCGATGCGCTGACGCTGACCTCCGGAGAATTCGTGCGGATATCTCTCCTGCATGCGCGTAGAGAGTCCGACCAGATCAAGCAGGTGTGCAACCCGCTTGCTGAGTTCGTCTCCCCTCATAACCTTATGAACTTCAAGGGGCTCGGCAATGATCTGTTTGACAGTCATGCGAGGATCCAGGCTGGCATAAGGGTTTTGGAAAACGATTTGTAGTTGCCGTCGTAATTTTTTCATCGAGTCGGCATCACATGTCAAAACTTCTTTTCCGTCGAATACTACGCTTCCGGAAGTGGCTGGCAGCAATCTCAGCATCACTCGGCCCAGTGTGGATTTTCCACAACCTGATTCACCGACCAGACCGAGCGTTTCTCCTTCGAAAATGGTCAGATCTACTCCGTCCAGGGCTTTGACTGCTCCGACTTGTCTATTGAAGAAGCCCTTGCGTATCGGAAAGTGTTTTTTCAGACCTTTGATTTCTACGATTACTTTCTCTGGCTCCACTACTGATGCGGATGCGCCTTTACTTGCATCGTTATCTGCATTTTGAGAGTTGCTTGGTTGAGTGTGATTTTCGTTAGTCAAAAGAAACGGGTCCTAAAAAAGCATGCCGGCTAAAAAACCGGCATGCTTGATTATAAGTGAAGGCAGGAAAAAGCTATGGACGTCGGGAGGAGAGATTTCCAAGCTTTTCCATCATCACGATCGCAAACTTGAGCGGATTATCTTGCAGGCGGTTGTGGTCTTCAACGATCCAGCCGTAATTCTTCTTGTAGTGACCTCTGTACTGATTGGCGTTTTGTGAATCGCAATAGGTGCTGTTTGCACCAGCACTCTGCAGCTGCGGATAGGCTGGTTTGGCGATGGACAGGGTCGCCAGACGGTTCATCTGTGCGCCTTCTTTTATATGCAGCCAAGATGCGTCATCGTTGTATGCAGCGGATGCGTTAGTTTCGTGCAGCTCGTTTTCAAGGCTTTCGAAGTAGCGATTAAGAGCGTTGGTATCGTAGCGACCCCACATTTCACTTTTGATTCTGTATGGTCTCGGCTCTCTCAGAAAGATGTACCAGAACACCGTATACAGAACCAACAACTCGGCAGCAATGATTAGATAGGCGAACATATCCGCCCTCCCGGCTGGAACAGCCTTGAGCAAAGAGATTCCTATGGGTTTCGGTTTTTTTCGTGACCCAGACGAAAGTTGTTTGGACGATCGTCTGTTTTTTACGCATAGGCGCGTTTAGATAAACGCTTCTATGCGCTTCTTGGACGCAGGTAAAGTACGCAATCGGCAGAAACTTTAGTCACGCTTAACGTGTGACACTATGATAACGAAACATTACAAAAAAGCTATGGGTTTTTAATGATCGCGAAATTGTCAAGTGGTTAAATCTCTAAGGCCGCCAGACGGCACAATGACAGGCTTACAGTGGTATTGACGACCTTCTCAGCCATTGGGGTTATCCACTATCGGCCCTGACTTAGAGATCTCACACCCCGCGCCACCACCCTGCCTTGTTGTAATTGACGAGGCGGTTTTCATAAGTAGGTTGGGTTCAAATGCAAATCAATCGAGTTGCTGTCGTGGGCGCAGGCACAATGGGTTCGTCCATTGCCGTTGCTTTCATTGCTAAAGGGATTCCAGTTCTTCTCAAGGACATAGACCAAACTCAAGTGGATAAAGGCCTCGCCAATATCGATCGTCTTTTGAAGTCGCGGGTCGACAAAGGTTTGGCTAAAAAAGACGCCGATGCTCAGCGTGCTTTAGTGGAAGCGACCACTGAGTATTCGCGTTTTTCTGAGGTCGATTTTGTCATCGAAGCTGTAGCAGAGAACATCGACATCAAGAAGAAGGTTTTCGAAAGCCTCGATGAATTCTGCAATGTTGATGCTATTTTCGCCAGCAATACATCCAGCCTGTCCATAACTCAGATCGGCTCATTTACCCGCCGCCCCGATAAAGTCGTTGGCATGCACTTCTTCAATCCTGCTCACTTGATGAAACTGGTGGAAGTGATACCCGGTCTCGAGACTTCACAAGACACCGTACAAACTGCGATTGCTCTCGGGCAGTCCCTGGGCAAGCTGGCTGTGCGTGTTGAAGAATGCGCATCTTTCCTTGTCAATCGTCTTTTGGGACGCTACATGAATGAAGCTCTGTGGTGCTTGATGGAAGGCGCCGCCGATATTGAAACAATCGACAAAGCCGCTTGTGATTTCGCCATGCCCATAGGTCCGCTGGCGCTGCGTGATATGAACGGCGCCGATATTGGTCTGGCTGTGGCCAAATTCAACTTTCAAGAGTATGGTGAGCGTTTTGCTCCTTGCCCAATTCTTGAAGAGATGGTCGAGAAGAACATGCTTGGACAGAAGACCATGGGCGGCTTTTACGCCTATGATAAAGAAACTCGCAAGCGCGCCGGGGCTAATCCTAATATGAGTGAGGCACTGAATACGGTGCGAAATGGAGCGGGCAGTCATTCGAATGGCAAGAAGAAAATCGACTTCAAAGCCGAGCGACTCTTTTTGCCGATGATCAACGAGGCTTTCCTTTGTCTGCAAGAGCGAATCTGCGCGCCCGAGGATCTTGACCCTGCTCTCTGCGCGGGATTGGGCATGCGTATCGGACCGCTGGCAATGGCAACACAGATGGGTCTGGAAAATTGCTTGCATCAGATTGAAGAACACTTCCAGGTATACGGCGAGCGATTCCGTCCGGCACCTCTGCTAAAGCGTTATGTATGGGGCAAGAGGACAACGATTTCGTGAACTGCATTCAGTCAGGCACTGCGAAAGTACAGTTGACACCTAGGCTTTCGATGATCATTCTGGCCGCGGTTTGCTTTGCCCTGTTCTTTTTCGGCATGTCCAGCTACGGCGTCACTGACCCCGGTGAAGGCTATTATGTCGAAGCGGCAAGAGAAATGGTCGAGAGCGGCGATTTCATAACTCCCCATCTGAATTACCAGATCTATTTTTCCAAGCCGATTCTTACTTTCTGGCTAATGGCCATTCCGTACAAACTGTTTGGCGTCAGTGAATTTTCAGCGCGCGTTGCTTTTTCCTTTATCGCGTCTCTTTTGGTTTTTGCTTCTTATCGAGTCGGTCGGGCTTTTGGTTCGGAGTTTGCAGGTCTTTTCTCGGGACTTGTAATCGCATCATCACCGCTTATCATCGCTGTCACAAAGCTCTCACCCATCGATATTGCCTTTACGCTATTTGTCGATCTAGCTGTTTTTTCCTTTGCCATGTGTACGATACTGAACCGCAAGCGCTGGTGGTGGGTTTTATATGTGGCTCTTGGTTTGGCGGTCTTGACCAAAGGTCCGGCCGGTTTGATTCTGTTTTCGGCAGGAACGATTGTCTTTCTTGTCGTCTCACGCCCGGGAATGGATTTGCTGAAATCCTGGCTGGCTCGCTTGAGACTCGGCTGGGGCGCGCTGATTTTCTCGGCTGTGGTTTTGCCCTGGTACATCGCTATCCATGTGGCCACCAAGGGACTTTTCCTCAAAGTCTTCTTCATTTATGAAAACCTGGGGCGATTTGCCGGCCGAACCAATCTAGGAAAGGCAGCCTGGTGGTACTATCTGCCTGTTATCGGATATGGATTTGCCCCCTGGATACTTGCTCTTCCATTCGCCGGTTTTTCAATACTCAAGGCTGGCTTGAAAAGAAAATCCCCTGCAGATGAAGGATTTTGCGAGGACAATAATTCCAGGCGATTGTTTCTACTCTATCTGCTGATTTGGTCTATCACTGAGTTCCTCTTCTTTAGCTGTTCCAAGACCAAGATGGACACATACATCTTGCCGTCATTCGCTCCATTTGCAGTCTGCCTTTGCATCAAAGCGCAAGAGTGGCTAATCCGCTTGCGGCAACTCGACACTCAGACAAAATTGGCTAAGGTCTTGCAGTATGCATTTGCTTTTGTTGCTCTATTGGGTTTTCTTCTGATCTTGGCAGGACCGATTGCCGCTTTCTTCTTTCTTGACGCCGACTTGGCCGGCAAGATTTTTGTGGCGGCAGGAGCGTTTATCCTTGCCCTGGGGCTAATCTTTTGCTGGCGCTATTACAACGCAGGACGAACAGAACATGCAATTGCATCATTGGCTCTAGGTTATGCCCTTGGTGCCGGACTCTGTCAGCCAGTCGGGTTTCAAATCGGCTCGAAGAAACGCTGGGATGATCTAAAGCAGATTGCTTCGCATTTGCGCGATAAGGGCGCGGACATCGCAATTTTCAATACTTTCAAGCCTGCTGCAATGTTTTATGCTCGTGCTCCAATTGATTCTTTCTTTCATCCTCATCAGTTGAAAACTGAAATTCCCGGCAGCCAGGAGCGTCCTCAGCTGGTGATCGCCAGTGACAAAGTCGTGGATCGCCTTATTTCCAGACCCGGAATCAATTTGAAACTTCTCGAGCGCAGTGGAGAATGGGCTGTATATGAGGCCGTTGGCTCGCGGCTGGAGCGCAATTTGACCCTGGAACAGGTGTTTCAGAAGCCCAAAGCGCTGGAGATGGCTGTAACCGGAAAAGCCGAGTGGGGACCGCTCACTGTACCCTACGCTGCCGGCGACAGGCAGTGGTGGAAGAAATAGGCTATCTCGGCTGAAAGTCAGCCTCATCTCTTATCACAAACAGCAGTCTTGTAAGGTTCAGATAAGAACCGCCAAGATCCTTGGAAATCCCGTGTTTGGGGGATGCCTCCTCCGGAACATAAATTTTGGCTATGCGTCGTTGGGTCCATGCATGCAGTGAGCAGCAATCACCTGTGTGGGAGCACGTTTATGCTGAGAAAGGATGTCGGTAGGGCAAGAGCGTTGAGTTTGGCGCTTTCTTTGCTTTTGGTCGCTGGAAATTTTGCTCCTGCTCTAGCTGCAGCTGCTCCTAGCCAGTCAACAGAGGCTCGTCTCGAGAAGATCGAGACTTCGATTCTGCAAAGAACGCAAAAGGGCATGTCCGGTGCGCTTCGTGTTATGTGGGAAGCAAAAGATGTTACTATACCGTCTGAATTGTGGGTGTACAGGGTTGACCGCAAAAGATTTCTTATG
>CAZBOX010000083.1:0-21646 GCA_964493595.1 uncultured Candidatus Obscuribacterales bacterium
CGTCACGGCCGCTGTTTTCAGTGCGCCGGAGGTGACGACGATCTCGTCCAGCGTGCTCTGTGCCTGGAAGTGGTTGGTCGCTTCGCGAAAGCGAATGCCCAGCCGTTCGGACAACCTTGCCAGAGCCAGTCTGGCGAAGTTCGGGTGGGCGTTGATGCCCGTGCCGACCGCCGTTCCACCCAGAGCAACGAAGCTCAGCCGGTTTCTGGCGTATCTCAAGTGCTGAATGGCGTTGGCCACTTGCGCAGCATATCCGGAGAATTCCTGACCAAGCGTGATGGGAGTGGCATCTTGCAGGTGAGTGCGGCCGGTTTTCACGACACCGGCGAACTCTTTCGCCTTCACCCTTAGAGCTTTCTCCAGCCTGTTCAGGGCCGGTATGAGCTTCTTGCAGATGAGCAGAGAAGCCGCCACGTGAGTAGCAGTCGGGATGACGTCATTGGATGACTGGCAGCGGTTGACGTGATCGTTCGGATGAACGGCGTCGCGGGCGGAGATGTCGATGCCGAGAATCTGGCGCGCGCGTGCCGCAATCACTTCGTTGACGTTCATGTTCGTCGAAGTGCCCGAGCCCGTCTGATACGCGTCGATGGGGAATTGACCCGCGTGCTTTCCAGCCATGATTTCTTCAGCCGCCTGCACGATAGTGAAAGCTGTGCGCCTGTCCAAAAGCTCGAGTTGAGCGTTGGCTTCGGCGGCGGAGGCTTTGATTGCGGCAACGGCGCTGATGAAAGAAGCAGGCATTGGCAGCCCGCTGATGGGGAAATTGTTGATGGCGCGCTGAGTGGTGGCGCCGTACAGCGCATCCACAGGCACCCTCACTTCACCCATCGAGTCAGTTTCGGTGCGGAAGCGTTGCTTCTCACCGTTTCCAGATGTTTTGCTAGATGACATGAGGCTTCTCCGTTGTCATTTGGAACGCACGCGAGTGCGTTCGTTCGGAAGGCGCTATAAACCACCAGAAAAAAATTCTGGCAAAAACAGCAATAGCGCTTATCTAAAGGAGGTTTCGGGTTGAGACGAGAAAGTGGTCAAGAAGTAAATATTAAGAGACGCATGCACACTAGAAACGCGGAAGCCTCCACTTCAAGTGCATTTGCATTTGTTCAAAAAAGGCTGAACGTTGTCCTCTCCTTCAGAATTGTCTTTTGACAACCCGATCGTTTTTGCGAAGAGGCAGTATTCCCGGGTCTTTTCCAGTGCTCTGTTGTCAGGCGCTCGTGTGAGTTGTGCAATTCGTTTGGAAGCGCCGCCCGCTGCCCTTTTGTTTACGTTGGGACGTGCTTGCGCGACCTCATGACTACCGGGTTTTTAGAGGCTCTTCAGAGAGGATGTATGTTCGAGCTGAGCTTCCACGCGTTCGGCCTCTCGAGTTCTTCCGAGAGTGCGCAAGGTTTTGCTCCAGGCTCTCAAAACCTGATACGGCATCACAGCGCCGTCTTTTGGTTTTTTGGAATTGTAGATGGCAATCGCCCGGAATACTTGTTCCGCCTTTGCCGCCTTGCCGTTGTCGCTGTAGACCTGACCCAGATTCCAGAGAGCATTCATTGTCGATTTGCTGTTCAGCCCGTCCGAGTGAACGTATAACTCGACCGCTCTGACTGCCAGCGGTTCTGCCATTTTGCTGTAGCCCATTAATTTCATGGCCGGGCAGAGCATCAGCAAAGTAACCGGACGCCACCAGGTCGTGACTATGCCGGCAATTACCACCGCCAGTGGTATCGAAATGACAATAAAAACAGCCGTCATAATCTTACGGTGCTGATTGGGCACCGGTTTTACTGTTTCTACGTCAGATGCCGCCGATTCGAGATCGCTCATCTACAAAACCCAAGATTATCTGTGCAATTGTAGTCTCTCTGGGCAGTATTATGTTCTTGTTCTTCAGGAAAGTTCAGATGACGCAAAAGCCCTCGTCGGGGCCGCCACAGGATCCGTCGCCACACTCAGCATCAGATCAAGCACAGGATGTGTCGGCTGTGCCGCCGCAAGTCAGAAATCAGAAGAACTATCGTTTGAAAATGATGGTTCTGGTGCGAATAATGGCTGAGGTAGCCGCCCTGGTAATTGTTGCTATTTTGCCCATCGTCTTTCTCTGTCTGGGCAAATTTCAAATTCTTCCCCTGCCCTGGAAAATCGCCATGTCCATTATGGCTGCAGGAGCGGCGGCTATCGTCCCTTTCTACGGCTTCGTCACCTGGAAGGTTCGCACTGACGACGATGGTCTTACTGCTGTCACAGCATTCAAGAGAAAAACTATCGCCTGGCGTGAAGTGCGCGCTCTTGTGAAACGTTCTACCTGGAATTTCCCTCGTTATGTCGTAGAAGGGTCCAGCGGCGAGGCTTCCTTTCCTGTCTGGCTGGACAATCTCAATGAGCTCTTGGAGCGGATCAAGGAGCACCTGCCGGTGGGATCAGCCTCTTTCAATCCGTACAGAATGTTCAAGCAAGATCCGGTCATTCTCGGCATGCATATGGCCCAATCGGCTGCCGGACTGCTATTTCTCGGAGTGCTGTGGTTTTTCTATGTGGAGACCTTGAGAAAGGGCAATCAAGCGGATTCCCTCATGGTCCTTGTTTTTTGCCTTGTAGCGACAGGAATTCTAGTCTGGCGCACGTCGATGATTTTGTTAATGCCTCTCAGCGTCGAGGTCAAGCTCGAATTTGTTGTAATTCGAACTTGCTTTTTTACAGTCGCATTACCATGGGACAAGATTATCTCAGTCAAGCCGGCCATGGCGCTCTTGCCGGAAGGTTTCATAATCAGGACGAGAAAAGGCTGGTATTTGATTGGCAACGGAATGGACCGCAGCGATGAGCTGGAGGCTGCTCTTTCGGACAAAGTCGGCGATAGGGTCGATGAAAACGGCAAGCTAGACTCGAGTAAGTAGCGCGGTCTGGCCTAGCCTGAAAAGTTATCGAAGAAGCGTGCAATCATGCGCCGGTGCAATTCAAATGCGACATTTCCGGGCAGCTCGTCTTTTCTGAAGGAAGCTACTTCTGAAGCGTCGTCGCCGGCGACCATAAGCCCGGATGCGGGTTTTGCCAGATAGAAGAGAATTATGACGTTAATACCCTTTCCAGGCGAATGCGCGCCTAGCAGGCGATCGATTTCGACATTCAGACCGGTTTCCTCAAAAACTTCTCTCTGGGCGGACTCTTCCGGTTCTTCACGGGCTTCCATGAAGCCACCCGGCAGGCACCAGTCGCCGACATATGGTTCGTATTTTCTCTTGACAAGCACGACGCCGGATTCCATGGGCACAAGCGTTGCCGTGACAGGTTTGGGATTGTCCCAATGCACGAATTCACATACTTCGCAGACCAGCCTGTCTCTACCGCCCAATTCTGCGGTGATGAGAACGGTTGTGCAAACCGGGCAGCTGGTAAGGGCTTGAGGTAAATTTCCTGCTCTTGGACTGATCACTGTTTTGACGAAAGTTGGGGAAATCGGATAAGGGCGCTTTTTATCACCTATATCTATTCAACCAGACTGTGAGCCGTTCAAGATTAAGACTTGATGTTTGTTTTTTGAAAAAGGCACCACAATAGGTGCGAAAAGTATATATCAACATCAACTGATGTAACGCACCGTCGGATAACCCAGAATGGGCTGCCTGTGGGCTATACGGAAATTAGCCTCAGAAATAGCTGTGATGATTAGCGGCGTATTAATAGCGTATGTCAATCTCATCTGTAGAATATCGCTGCTAATATGTCGCCAGAGGGGTAAAACGGTATACCCGTCCTTTCTCGTGACAACCGTGGCGCTGCGTTTTCCCCGATGAAACAAGTCGTTCAAAGCCATTCCTCGAACCGAGGCTAGTAGGAGTCTTAGATGAATTCGGAGTCCCTGGATAGTTTTCAACTCGCACCAGGCAAAAAAGACCAATCGCGCAAGCGAAATCTCAGAGAGCAAACGCAATTTGGGACGGCAGGACAAATTACCGAAGAGCGCTCCTGCAGCGGCAATGTCTGCGAAGCAATCTGGAAGCCTTCAGTAGAATCGCGGATGCTTCACGGGCAGAAGAGTTAGGCAGAAGTTTTTCATTTCGTCGCTCTGGTTTTGCGCATCGCAGCGCTTAGTCCTGCGTGGCCAGATTGGCGCCATTTCACATAAGTAGCAGCACAGATTTGTTTTTTCAGGAGTGCATAACTTCTGCTTTCTTCAGCCGAAAAGCTCTTGTGGCAGGGCTTTTGGCTAATGAATTGGTTTTTTTTCAGAATTTTCTAGCTGAGCTAGCGCATATTTCATTCGTGTAAGCCTCCAGCCTGGCAGGCTTCCGCCTTGCACTATATAAGCTTCATGACTAGTCTCTTGGAGCATCGTTCTTTCATCTTTTTTTCTTACAACTCCGACCACAAAACCATTTACACCAGTTAATTCCTGAAACCACTAATGGAGCCTCGCCGCTATGCGCGATGGTCCATGTATACGGCTTTACAGCCAGGAGATGTAGGATGTCAAAATCCATTCGAACCTTACTGGCCACCATGGCCGGTATCACAGCCGGCGTGCTGGCCTACTATCTGACCGGGACGCTCCTGATGGTCTTTCTCCAGTGGTTGGCTGGCGACCCCAGTATCTTCCAGGAGATCTACCGCGACTTTGAAGGCAGCTTGCTCTATCTTCTCGTGATGGGAGCGATTGCGCTCTACTGTGCGCTCATTGGTTATCGTATGGGCTGGAAGTACTTCGGAAAATTCGGAGTTCCGGGAGTGCTCGGTCCGTACAGAGAGCAAGTCGGCGAACAGCCGATTGCTGTGCGCGTGTTCGTGAACGGACAGGACGAGCTTGGCCAGCTTGCTCGCCTGGAGGTCTTCTCGCACAAGGTCTCGGCTGCTCAGCTCCGTGAGTTCTACTGGAGCGACAACCCCAAGCCTCTCACGATCCGTAACCCCGAGGGACTCTACCTCCAGCTCATCAAGACTGGTCGAAGCCCTTATGAAGCCGACCACGCCAGCGCCGAACCGACGATTGCAGTCAAGGTTCGCACTCGCAGGCAGATTCTCCACAGCCTGGAGAGCGTCTGGGGCGCACAACCGACTTACGTTGTTCAGGAAGGCAAGCCGATAGCGTTTTTCCGCTTGGCTCTCGACTATGTCGGCAGCCAGACGGATGCGCACGGCATGCTTGTCTGCAACGGTGCCAGAGGATTGATGGAATCGGTATTCCTGAAGCCCTCTGTGGCGAATCCCAAGCCTCAGACCCGCGGCAATTCGGTAGAAGGGCACGGTAATGAGGCTCGCCCTGGAGACAACGTTCCGCAGCCTGCCAACTGACGGGCCGCGCAAATCAATCCGCCAGCAAGAGCGTCCGGTTTTGCGCCGAACGCTCTTGTCGGTCTTCGCGTGCTTGCACGCAACTGAAATGGGAAGCAAGCCGCTTCCACAAGATGACTGAAAGGGCAATTATGAATCGCATGATTTCGTCAGCCCCGTCTAAGAGAGCCTCTCTCTGGCTCATGCTGGGGCTCAATGTTCTCTTCTTCTTCATCACTCAATATCCTGGGATCAATCTCATCCTCGTGCCACTGCAGATCTTCACGACGGCGTTGCACGAGTTTGGTCATGCTCTCATGACCCTGGCCACCGGCGGCACTGTCACTGGTCTGACCATGGTGCCGGACGGCGAAGGTGCCGGGGGGCTGACCTTCCACAGTGGAGGTATCGGGCCTCTGGTTTCTTCTGCAGGATACATGGGAGCGGCGTTTTTCGGTTCGCTGCTGATTTGGTTCGGCCGAAAAGAAGAAAACGCCAGGGCTGTACTGAAGGTTCTCGGCATCGTCTTCGGACTTTGCTGTGCCTTCTTCATCACGCCGGGTCTGCTCGACGCGCGGCATGGAGGGGAGGCCTGGATGAGCATGGGCATCGGATTGCTCATGGCTGCCGGCCTGGTTCTGGCTGGCGCGAAACTTCCGCCGTCCGTGGCTCATATCGCCCTCTTGATTCTCGGTGGTCAGACTGCGCTGAGCTCGCTGGGAGATGTCTGGTACCTGATTGAGATTTCCGTGGGCTTCTCGGCCAACGGCTCATTCAGCGACGCCACCAACATGGCCCGTTACACCGGCATTCCGGCCGCCGTCTGGAGCATACTCTGGGGCTTGATGTCGCTGGCGACAGTGATTCTTGCTCTGAAAGTCAGCTACGGGCGCGAAGCCGACAGTGGAGGAAAATCCCATGAGTGAGACCCGTCCCGACAAACGGCGGACGCCGAAAGGACGCCAGGCCAATTTCCGGCTATGCGAGCCGGGTTACGTGCCGCCCTTCGAGCAAGTGACCAGCGTCTCTGTGATTCCTTTCACCGCAGACGGTGTCATGGTCGCTACGGAAGATAAGCGAGGGAAGGACCTTCCGGGCGGTCATGTCGCAGAGGGGGAAACCTCTTGCAATCAGACAGCGGAAAGAGAGTCTCTGGAGGAAGCCGGCATCAAGCTGCGCAATCTCCGCTTCCTGCGCGCCATCGAATCCGACCTTTACGGCACCGAGCCAGGCGATCTTACGTACATGGTGATCATGACCGCAATCGTGGACGCCATCGTCGCAGAGCCGCTGGAAGGCACGCGTCATCTGATGACTGTCGAGCAGTTCAAAGCGGAGCACAAATCGCTGCGCCTTGGCATGGTGCATGCGCTGATCGACGAAGCTTTTGCTTCGACTTTCGGCTGACTGCACCGTCCGGCGCCATACTCTGAGCCCTGGATGCGGGCGAAAGGACCCACACTTTCGCCCGCACTTCCAGGCTCCATGCTTCTAAATTTTTGCAAGTGGTATACTAAAAGGAATAGTTGAAGTAGGTTTTTAAAGAACTGAAAGAAAGCCGCTCGGGAGCATGCACGATTCGCACGTCTCGAGCGGCTTTCGATGTCGCATTGCCAAACCGTCTGTTGGGCTGTCAATGATGACCCCCGCCGTGTCCGCCACCATGACCCTGCACCGGTACCTCCCGGTTCGACCAGCACTGTGTCTCTCCGCTGATACCCCCGCGCACGCGCACCAGCACGCCGGAGAGTTGCTCTGCGGCGAACTGTTTGCCGATTGCTGCGGGATATTCATCGTGGCTGATGCCTGTTTTCTTTGCAATGGGGGCTCGCTTGACCGGTTTGCGACTGAGGGTGAGCGGCACGCCGACCACCACAATGAGCAGAAATACGAATCCAATTTCTCCCATGTCTGTCTCCTTGAAGACGGTGATGCCCTATAACAGATCCACCACCAGGTTTGAAATTCTTCAATATCTCGAACCTTCTGCGCGCGCAGTCTCAGCACCATAACTTGGCGTGAATGCAATGCAGAAATCGGGCTTACGGTATGTCCGAATGTCTTGGTTTTGTTCGAGAGTGAAGAAGAGAGATGATATTACCGTCTAACATCAATCTTGGTTTAGACGCAAAAGAATTTTTGTCAGGCCGACCTGTAAGATCGACCAAATTTAGGCGGTTTCGAGAACTGTCCTCTCTGATTAGTGTGGAAAACCCTCTGTGACGCCATTTGTGGCGCGTCCACAGGCACAGTCGATTGAGCTGAAACCGGCCCAGTCGGTGATCCATTGCCAGTGAAAAATACTGTACCGGTAGCATCTGCGCTCAGTCGTTCGGCTTCAATTACTCTAAACAGCGCAAAGCCTGATTGAGCTTATCGCTACAACGCAGTAGTCTAGGCACAAATGCACATATCATGATGACTTCAGTCAAAACCTAATTTCGAGCCCTCCCCCCCTTTTTCTTCGAACTTGCTGACGGCGCCTTGTGCCGCGCAATTGGTCGTCGATTGTGCATTCAGCATCTGTCTTGTTTGTTTCTGCAAAGAACAAAATCTGGAAAGCATCAGAACGAAAGCTGTGCTTGACCTTTAGCGAATCAACTAACCAAGGAAATTTCGTGAAAAGCAGATTTTTTTTCGCACTTCTTCTGGCGGCCGCCAGCCTGACGGCATCGGCTAAGCCGCACAATGACGTCAAGGTCGGTGTCAAGTACACGGTCAAGCAGTTCTCCCTGCAGGGCACCCAGATCGGCGAATGGTCGACGCGGTATGAGCGCCCTGTCCGGGTCGACAACTGCTGGAAGTGGCGCTCGAAATTTGCCGGACCGTTCATCGAGATCTGCGGCGGCATTGTCCAGGTGACGAGCGATGATGAACCGCTGCTCCAACCGCAGTGAGCGAGTGTCACTGTCTGAAAGGATGATTCCGTGGAGTACACCTTTGGCAGCAGTTATCTTTTCTTTTGTCTGATCACGATCTTCACGGTTGTGGTTGGTATCTTTGCGCCATCTCTGCTCGAGGATGGCCGGTTGGAAGAAACCACCGACGACGCCATGTCCTGGTTTCACTGCCGTGTTTTTGGCTGGTCTATCTTCGTTGGCGGGCTTGGCGTGCTGTTTTCACTGCTTGCTGATGCGAATGGGCTGTGGCTGCAAGCTTTCTCCGAGCTGGCGCTTTTCGGTTTTGCCTATTTTGTCGGTCTGCTTGCATTCGAGCATGACAGGAGGGTTTTCCGCGCCCGCTGCCGTGCCGTTTATGAACGTTATTGCCATTCGCTGGAAGCATTCTTCGCCACTCGTGAGCAGCGCAAGCATACGCAAAAGGCCGACCTGACTTTCATGAAGAAGGTCGAAGCCTACGCTCCCTGCCTGCCTGAGCACACCATCAGGATGCGCATTCACTTCGCTCGTTGCCTTTTGGGTTTGCACGCACCAACCTATGAGCTCGAAGGGATGGTGATCCGTTATGTTCGTGCGGGCGGTCTTCCCTGACAGCCATTTTCTCCTGCCTTTCTTTGCAGACCGAAAGATAGGAGTGTGACTATGAGAAGAATTCCGACCAGGTTCGAGCTGAAAGGCGGCAAATTCCGGGCCGACCTGATTGCTTCGGAAAATAGCGAAGATGCAATTTTCAATCGCTACAAGCATGCCATTCAATCAGCAATGGCGGCGGGCAGGACGCATTACAACGATCTCGAAAGCGCTGTTCCAGCGGCGGTTGAGGAGCGTTTGCGCGCTGAATTCGGCAGCCGGTGGACTCTCGAGTTCAAAAACATGAGGCGCGGCTGCACGGTTTTCTGGTCGTAAACATCGGTTTTGCGGGTGAATTGGCTCGACCAGCCGGTTCACCCGCAATTTCTATGTTTTTTCTTGAATTTACTATGCTATATAAGAGTATTGCTTTTCTTTAAAAGGGTCCACTGAATATGGTGTCAACTCCATATCTAGCGCAATCCAAGAAAGGGAAACATCAGCGGGCTTGCCTGCGAAGTTTCATCTGCTATGCGAGTAATTGCTTTCGATGATTTTGGAGGTACGGGGCTATCGGTTCTTCCCTCCGTCACGGTCCTCTCCGTGACTGGCAGAGTTGAATGGAAAAACAAACCAATCAAGCACAAAATTGTCGTCATAGCGCAGAAGGCGATAAAAATCGGCAAGAATGAGAGTCGACTCTTTCGCCTGTGCGCTATGAACGGTATACGAGCCAGATATTTTCTCTCTACTGTCGTCAACATGGGCGGATTTCCTCTTACTTTCAAATTGTCTTTTCCGGCATGGTCCCACGCATGCTAACGATTTCCTGCATCATCTTATCTGTCGGAAAGTAAATCGCTTAGCTCGTCTGCATGCTCTTCTTCAACTTCCAGGATCTCTTCCAGGATGCGTCTTGTCGTCGAGTCGGATGCGCCGATGAAATTGATCATCTCGCGATAGGAATCGATGGCAATTCTCTCTGCAACCAGGTTCTCTTTCACCATTTCCTTCAGGTCGGCAGTTTCGATGTACTCCGCGTGACTGAGTCCGCAAATGAGATTGGGATTGAAAACAGGCTCGCCGCCAAGCTGCGCGATTCTGCCTGCCAACTTGTCTGCGTGAGCCAGTTCTTCATTCGAGTGTTCTAGAAACTCTTTGGCGATAGGCTCGGATTCAAGTCCTTTAGCCATGAAATAATGCCTTCTGTAGCGCATGACACAAACCAATTCGGTCGCCAGCGCTTCATTGAGCATCTTCAGAATTTGTTTGCGGTCTGCATCATAACCCTCAGTCACAGCGCCTTCTTCGACTTGTTTGCGGGCATTGCGCCTCAACTCGTCTACCGAAGACAATGTCTGTTTGTTGTTATCTAATTGAATGCTCATTGCTTTCTCCTGAATCTGAGCCCACGCGAATACAGGGCTTGCTGCTTTGGGTAACGCTTGGGGGACGCGTTTTGCGAGGCTGAGTTCCTGCTTTGCTCTTATGAACAACAAAGGTTTTCACTTTCGTGAAAACCTTTGCCTTGGTCTGCTCAACTAGCGTGTGACCAGACCGAACTTGTCGCTCGCTGGATTTAGACCCGTCGCGGTAAGCCGCGCGAAATCAAGGCGAGCAGGAACACAACTATTGCCGATCCCAAAATACAGGGAACGAGTGCTACGCCTGCCAAAGTCGGTCCAAAACTGCCCATAACTGAACTACCTACCCAGGCACCGATAATGCCGACGATGGCAGAGGTAAAAAAGCCACCAGGGATAGTTCCAGGAACGAGCAGTTCACCGAGGTATGCGCAAGCAGCTGCGACAATAAGGAATAAAATAAACGTCAAAATGGTCATATTCTTGTCCTCTTTTCCTCATGATGAAATTTCGTGTGCCGGACTCCCGACACGGGATAAGACCTGGCGCACCATGCAAAGTTCCCGAGAAATTTTTTTGAAAATCGGGCACTTTTCAGGTTCTGTCCCGTCAGACACATGTCGAATTTACTTTCAAGAGGATCGGGGCGCAAAGTGATTCTGAGCGGTGAATAGAAGGTTGGCGAAGAAGCACGGAAAGCTCCATAACAGGAGGAGTTATGGTAAAGAAATCGATTATCACTCTTGCCGCGTGCAGTATGTTATCCGCCGGCTTTACTTATGCAGCATGCGCACAAACTACCGAGCAAATTTCGCTCGGCAATGCTCGTGCCTGTGCCGATAGATGCGAAGCGACACTGAAATACTGTACCGACAAAAAGGGCAGATACGGCGAGGCGACCACGACCAATGTATTGAAGGATTGCATCACTGCCTGCAAAACGGCATCGGAATTTAGCGCACGCAATTCAGCATACGCCAAAGAAGCTTATGCGACAGCAGCGAAAGCCTGTATAGAAGCCGCGAAAACATGCGAGTCATTCAAGAGCGACGACAAGATGCTTGCTACAGCCAATGAATGTCGAAAGACCGCCAGCAATATGCAGAAAGTTGCCAGCACAGGTAATCCCAAATAGGTCGATTTGAAATTCTGAGGTTCTGAACAGTTGCGACGGTTCCGTAAAGGAGCCGTCGCTTTTCGTCTAGTAAACTCTTAGGGTTGTAATCAAACCTGAGGGACCATGGCAACCGACAAGCAAGGAGATCAGACTGTTCAACCCGCCGATGCCAAGCCTAAAAAAGGTTGGACCTGGGAGCGAACAATCGAAATTTCCAAGATAGCGGCAACTCTTTATGCTGCATGTCTTGGCACGTTTGTGACGATGCAGTTCAATGAGCGCCAGCATGAACTGGCGCGCATAGAGGCTATTGCAAAGATGCTGCCCAGTCTGGCAGCCAAAGAAATAGAAGAGGAGAGGCATTATATCGCGCCGGCAGATCCGTCCGTCAAACCTGAAAAGAAGGGCGGGCAGGCTAATTTGAATGAGCTGCACAAAGCCTCCGAAAGTAAGCAGCGAATGGTTCGAGACGGCGCCATCTGGGCGATTTTTCGCACTGCGCAAAATAAGAATATGCTGCGCGACTTGGCTAATTTATTTCCGGAAGACATTTATCGCGTCGTCAGTTCTATCGCTGCTTCAGGCGGACTGGAGCACGATGAGGACGAGATTATGGCGCTGCAAATCGCGTCTGAAAAATTGGCTAACAAATATATGGACGAGAATGACAATATACTGGCCTCCAAGCTCTATAACCAGGCTCTTCGCTTGAAAGAACGTCTGCGCGGTCAAATGCAGCCGCTTTTTATCGTCGATTTGAACGACAGAAATGTAGAGGAATTGCCAGAGGAGGTAAATGCAGACAGGCAGTCTGTTTTGCTTGCCTCCCTTAACCGTCTTGGCGATCTCCATAGCCTCGATAGTGATGAGAGCCATAAGGTCAATACCGGTCACTTCCAGTCGAAGCAGCTATACAATCGAGTGCGCAATTTAGGCAAAAACTCTCAGGAGCCTTCGGTAAAGTTGGAAGTGGCTCGCGCCGATCACGGTCTGGCTCACCTGTATGAAAGAGAGAAACGCTACCGAACTGCGCAATTCTTTCTTGCTGATGCCCTCAAGATGATGGGGGAAAAGCAAGCGGGCGCCGACCCTGAAAGAAAGGAAATCGAAGAAGAGTTGGTGCGCATCAAAAAGAACATTCAGTAAGCCAACAAATTAGAGACGTCTTTCGGCCGGCATATCCTTAACTTGCCGCGCGCTTTGCCTGTCCTTAACGGCTTCCTTGAATCTTCCAAGTTTTTCCAGCGCCAAGCTGCGCGCTTCGTAGTGCTCACTGGCATCCGGTCTCATGTCGATGGCTTTGCTGTAATTTTCGCAGCTCAATTCATACTTTCCAAGCTTAAAGTAAGCATCGCCAATGTGTTTGAAAGCTTCATCGTCGAGAGCATTTAGCTTTGCCACTCTTTGATAATCAGCCAGCGCATCGGCATAGCGGTGCATTTTCATATAAGCATTCGCGCGTAGATTCAGAACTGAGGCGTCTTTCTGATTGAGGGCCAGGGCGGCGCTCAAGTCTTCAATGCAGTGCTTGTTGTCGCCCATAAGAAAGTAGAGATCAGAGCGCCGCATCAGGCTAAGTCTATTATTTGGTCTCAGTTCGACGAGCCGATTCAAGTCTTTGAGGGCGCTGTCGAATTTCTTTAGCTCGGAGTAGACCATCGAGCGATAGCCATATATGGACGAATCTTCCGGTGTCAATTCAATGGCACGGCTCAAAAAATGCAGCGCTTCCTTGTGCCTTTTCTCGCTCAAGAGCCAGATGCCTTTGCTCTTATATCCTTCGGCGAATTTAGGATCTAGTGCAATTGCTTTGTCTAAATCGGCCAGTCCCAAATTCGTATAACCCTGGTCATTGGTAAAGCAGATATAGACCAGCTCATAGTAGCACTTGGCTCGCAGAGAATAGGCGGGGGCGAATTTTGGAGTGAGTTTTATGCAACTGGTCGCGTCGGCCAAAGCGGCTTTCGGATTTTTCAGCTCCTGATTGGCTCGAGCGCGCAGAAAATAGGCAAGAGCCAGATTGGGATCCAGTCCAATCGCTATATTTAATTCCGCAAAAGCGCGGGTGTACTTTTTCAGTTCGATAAGGCTTTGTCCTATACCCATATGTGCTTCAGCGCAGCGCGAATTTTTTCTCAGGATTGAGTTGAACAGGCGCATAGCCTGCAGGTATTCTCCTTTCCTAAGAAGCTCAAAACCCGGCTGGCACTGGGCACAAGCGGCGGACTCCAGCGCCAACCCGGGCATCGCCAAGGTCAGGACGACAAGGATAGAGATGAGACGCTGGTGCATGCCGATACTCTGCGCAAAGCGAAGATTTCGGTCGGAATAATAACTCTTTGAGCGGAATTTTGCCCGGTCTATTTGGACAAGATACTCCCACTTTTTGCAGGTCTATTGATAGCGAATAACAGTAAGCCAGAGAAAGAAGGCGACGATTAGATTGGCGAGACCAAAGTATTCCATGATGTCTATAACTTCCATCTCACACCTTTTCATTCTTGTCGCAGGCAGTATTGTTTTCGAGAGTGAGGATAAACCAGAAGAATCCAGCAAGAAACAGATAAGCAAAACCGAGAAATTCAGTAATATGCATGTCGTCGTCCTCTGATAAACCGGCACTCCCTGCGGTATCACAGCCGATTGCGACAAAGCCAGCACCGGAATAGGCAAAAGCGCTTTTGTTTTGCTCTGCCATCGGTAGATATGTCCTAATTGCCCGCGGGCAGAGGGTTTTGCGGGTTCGTTACAAGTCTCGGCCCAATCTTGCCAAGGCCGGTTTAAATCGGCAAAGTGAGCCGGTTTATGAATGAAGTTTGAGTTGTGTAAAAAACACGCTTATCAAAGCGCAAATGTAAGCCGGTTGCGACGAAACCGCAGAGACTGTCTTACCTATCGGTAAGCAAACTCTCAGCCCAACTGCTGACTGTCTTGGCGGCCAACTGCTCAGGTATGACGGAAAAGGGGATGATAAACTCCTTGCCCGGCGCTTTATCGACATAATATGGACGGGCGCTGACTACCGGCATGTTGGCGGCTTCTGCCCGCAAAAGGACCTCATGTTCGGATAACGGTGTATCGATGCGCACAAAAAGGTCCATGCCTGCGCTTTCAGACGACATTGTCACGGACGCGTGAAAATTCGTTTTCAGTGCGTCAATCAGAGCGTCTCGGCGGGTCGCGTAAATCTTGCGATTCTTGCTTATGATTCTTTCCAGGTGTCCTTGCTCGATAAAATCAGTAAGCACGAGGGATTCTAGAAGGGGAATTTCGCGCTCGACTAGATCTTTTGCCTGTGCCAATATTTCGGCAAGTCGCTTTGGAACGATCATGAAGCCGAGCTTGGAAACCGGCGATAGAGTTTTCCAAAGGCAAGAAATATGGACGACCGAATCCGATTCGTCCAGGCTCATGAGAGATGGAATTGGTCTCGAGTCATAGCGAAATTCCGAATCATAGTCATCTTCTACAATGAGCGCACCTGTTCTGGATGCCCATTCGAGCAGCTTCTTTCTTCGTGTCATCGGCATCACCACGCCTGTGGGCTCGTGATGAGACGGCGTCACATAGACGATTTTTACCGGCTCGCTCAAATTGCTCAAATAATCGATGTTCATACCCTGATGATCAACAGGGATGGGAATTATCTTTGCTCCATGTACGGCAAAACGTTTGCGGGCGCCGGGATAGCCGGGATTTTCCACAGCCACGGCATCGCCGGGGTTCAAAAGCAACCGGCAAAGCAGATCAAGACGTAATTCTCTGGCAATAAAGACGAAAACCTGACTGATATGGCAGCGGATTGCCCGTGTACGAGCCAGATAATTACTATATGTTTTTCTCAGCGGTAAGAATCCGGTCGACGACGAACCTTCCGTGTGCAAGTTTTTGATATGCACGCCTATCAGCTCACGCCAGCGATCGATAGGTGCTGCGTCCAACGGAGGTCCGCCATAATTGAGAAAGAATTTGGATTGCGGCAGAGATTCTTGCGCAAGCAATCGCAGTCTTTGCGCATATTCAGAGCAGGGCACAGGAGTAAAATTCACGTCCGGCTCGAGTTCGAGCGGAGCTGTCTTTCTTTCCAGATCGCCCGGCAGCCTGCGGCAGACGCTTGTTCCAGAACCGGGCGTGACATGGATATAACCCTGTCCGGCCAGCTCTTCATAGCATCGCATCACTGTAGAACGCGAGATATTCAGCTTTGTTGCCAGCTCTCTTATGGAGGGAAGTATGCTTCCCGTGGCAATATCGCCTTCGATGATGCTTCGTCTCAAGCTGTCCGTAAGTTGGCGGCTGAGAGGGATTTTTGAAAACGGATCGAGAGCAAGCTCGACATTGGCAATGTTCATGCTTTTGCTCTCCGCTTTCGTATTTCCTCGGCCCATTTTTTGACGCGAGGTTCAATTTCTGCGTTTTCGTAACTGGCGAAAGGCAGTATGAACTCGCCCTGGCGTGCTGCCTCTTCGTAATAAGATTTCGTGCTCATGATGGAGAGCTTCGCCATTCTGGCCGTTTCTAAAATCATCTCTTCATCGCAATTGGCGAAGCGGACGATTAAATGCGTGCCTGCGCCTTCAGTGTAAATGCGCATATGATTTTTCAAGAATTTCGTCAGCGCCAGAGTCATTTCTTGCCGACGGATAGCGAGCTTTGCTTGCGACTTGCGTAAATATTTTTCCAGATGACCTTCATTGATTAAGTCGGTGAGAGCGACTTGCTCGGCTACGGGCAAATATCTCTCCATTTCCATTTTTGCCATTTCGGCCACGTCAGACAGTCGCTTTGGAAAAACTGCAAAACCGAATCCGATCATAAATAACGATTTCCAGGTCGAAGCAAGATAAATGACATTGTCGAATTCGTCCAATGCCTGCAGAGAAGGCAGGCTCTTTTGTCCGTATCTGTATTCGCAGTCGTAGTCGTCTTCAATGATTATGGCGCCTGTTCTGTAGGCCCAGTGAAGAAGTCTCTTGCGGCGCTCGAGAGGCATTACCGCCCCGATCGGATCGTGATGGGAAGGCGTCACATACACGAGTTTTACGGGATTAGGATTCTTAAACAGTTCGTCGACTATCAGCCCTGAATCATCAGTCGCAACGGGACGAATAATCGCTCCATGCGATTTGAGAACATATTTCGCCTCTGCATAGCCCGGCTCTTCGAAAACGACGTGATCACCTGGATTGATGAGAATGCGAGTGATCAATTCCAGGCGCAATTGCTTAGAAGAAAAAACAGCGACCTGGCTGTTGGTGCACTTCACTGCTCTGGAGCGATGGAGATAGGCCGCTATCGCTTCTCTTAAGGGCGGATAGCCAAACGGCTGAATGGTGGGATTAAGCATGTCTATGTCGACGGCTCGGCAATAACGCCTGAGCATTCTGTCCCACTCTTTGTGCGGGGTCAGCTTGCTTGGAATTGTTCCGTAATTGATGTCCGGCAGCTTGTCCAGCCAGTCGACTTGCATTTGCTCGTGAACCTGTCGAACCCGCTTTGCATAATCTGTAAGCCTTAATGGTCTTTCCGCACCGGGACTGCTTGAAGCCGGCGGTTGGAAATCTTTCTGGGCCAGCTTTTCGCCAGCCAACTCCTCGACGTAGTAGCCAGAACCGGGCAAAGCCAGTATTAAGCCCTCTTGCACCAATTCGTCCAGGGCAGATAGAACAGTCGATCTCGACATCTTCATATTGACCGATAGATCGCGAGTGGAAGGCAGAGGTTCTCCGGCCGACAGGCGCCCTTCGGCTATCGCTTTGCGCAAGGCCTGAGCGAGGCGCTTGCTCAGCGAAAGTCGCGGATTGTATTCCAAATTGAGTACGATATTCAATTTCGGATCTCTCGGTCCGGCATTTGCGAACTCCTTAGATTAGCAGGAGGTTTGTCTTTATGGCACGCCCTGGCTTGTTTCATAAAAATTGAGGATAAGCTTGTCCACAATTGCGTACAAAAAAAAAGAAGAAGGAGAGTCGCGAAAACTCTCCTTCTTTCACCGAGGTTTTAGGCTGCGATTTCTTCGTCGGCAATTTCGGCTGGGGATTCACTAAGCGAGAGCTTGATTTCGTCCTCTCTCTTTTCGATTTCCAGCACATAGACAGTGACGCTGTCGCCGATTTGCATAGCGCTCAGTCTCTTATGTCTTTCGTTGCTCGAACCGGTGAACTTAGAAACATGAAGCAGGCCGGTCATATGCCAGCTCGGCAGAACGATGAAGGCGCCGTATTCTTCCACGTTTGCGACGATACCCTCGATCGGTTCATTCAGCGGCATGTGCTTGAAGACAAGGTCGTCATGAACGAGTTTTTCGCTGAGCGCAATTCTCTTGATCTTGCCTTCCTTCTTTAGGTCGGAGATTTCAACTACCATTTCCTCTCCGATTTCAATTGAATTGAGCCGTTGTCTGCGCAGATCCTGACTGTTTCCTCTCATTCTGGAAACGTGTATTAATCCTTCTCTTGTCTCTCCTTTGATAGCAAGAAAGGCGCCGAAGGAAGTTTTTCTGACAACTTTGCCGGTCAGTAATGTGCCAATAACTAATTTCATAAGAGTCTCCAATAAAAAAAATGCCATCAAGGCGTAACCGCTTTCTTGAGGGGAAAGCGGGAGTTTGCAACGATTGCCGTAACGGGGCCGTCTGTCAGTCACTCTCGCAGAGAGTTCGGATCTTCTTTGTAGATGGAGGAAGATAGCTGTTTGAGAGTGTCTGCAAAGGGTTTTGAGAAGGCAATGTTGTCTTGATGATTACCAGCGGTGGGGACAGGTAATCAAGTAAAGAAAACGTTCATATAGAGTCGTCATCGCCGGCTTTGAAGCCTGCTTGCCTTTGCAGCTCTGCCCGGCAGGCCGGTTCGAGCTTGGTTTGTGAGACTGTGGTACCTGCGCCAGACCGAGGCTGTCTTTTCATGAGAGAGGAAATCTTGAACCTGAAGAGCAAGGATGCTTTAGGGAATTGCATCGTTTTCGTGGCACTATATTTGGTGCGCACTCCTCGGAATCTTCTTTCCATCGGCAGTATGTTGGCATGGTTGCAACCGTATCAAAAGTTTGACCATGACCGGCCTGATCTCGTGAAGACTTTTGTCGAGCTCATGATTTAGCCCAGTTATCAGGCTTTCTGCTGCGCCAGCTTCGGGGACATATAACTAAGAGTGTCACAAAAGTTTTGTTGAGTGTCTTTCAGTCCGGTTGTTAAGGTGACGGCCTCTCTATTTGTTTTTCTCCATCTCGCACAACCCTTCTCACCTTCTTCAGCACTAATAAGCAAACATTTTCCGTGTCCAATGCGGCACTGAATCGACAATGCTGTTTTGTCTGAGTCGGCCGGTGGGGGTGCAAGATGCCTATCAACCTTCGTTCTTGCTATTGCAAGAGGAGTTTTTTATGAGCATTTCGGCTTTAAGAAATCTGGTCCTCGCTACTGCGATGCTGACCATTGTTTTAAGCAGTTTAAATGTCGGCTGGGTCTATGGCATTCTTGCCGTCACTGTTCCATTGCTGTGGTCCTGTTTTTTTTGCTTGCGGCACGGCAGAACGACCAATCGGTTTCTGCCCGGCAGTTTTCTCTGGCCGGTCGCGCTCTGTTTTGCCACCGCCTGCATGATCGCCCCTGCAATCGTGGCTCTGGCTGAGCTGTTTAACAATGCGTTCGCGGCAATATCGGCGCAAAGCCCGCTTGCCTATTTCGTTCTCAGGGCAGGGCTGGTGGAAGAACTTCTCAAACTGTCCGCCGTTCTCATTGTTCTGCGCTATCTGGCAAAAGGCGCGATTACCCATCCAAAAGACGGGGTTATTCTTGCTTGTGCCGCCGCTCTCGGATTTTCTGCATATGAAAATCTCTATCACAACCTGTATCTGGTTCAACTGGAAAGCGGTATTGCTCAAGCCTTCTTTCTTGGAGCCCTGGTGCGTGTTCCCTTGCATCCTCTCTACTCTTCGATGTGGGGCGCGGCACTGGGTATTGCCTATTTCACATCGGGAGCTAAGCGTTATTTGACCCTGGTGCTTGGTCTTATCCCTGCCGTCTTTTTACATGGCTTGTGGGACACCCTGGCCCAGTCTCAAGGCACTGTAACCGGTGTGCTTCTGACCTTGTTGTATGCCGCATTCTGGTATTGCTACTGGCGGACCTGGAAAGGCTGCGAAGCTGTCCAGTTAGTCACCTCCGGCTCGAATCAGAATTCTTTCTGATGCCCGGTCTTACTGGCAGCCGCCTTTGCGGTATGCCAAAAAGTTGACTTTGGGAGTTTTAATTATGAACCCGAATACAGACAATGCTCCCGCTTCACCAAAAGAGGCGGAAGGGCTCAATGACACCACCGCAGCGCCTCAAGACTTGAATGTGCTCGAGGAAATATTGACACGTGGCGGCAAAAGCCGCAGCGAGGTGGAAAGCGTCGTCACGGTAGACCGTGCGCAAGAAGAAGCGGACGGAGCGCAGGATGAAGCCGGTCCTCTTCACCGCGCCGTCATGGAAAAGCGCATACCGCTCGAGCTTTTCGGCTGCTTGGCTGATGAAGAGCAATGGCAGGCAGGAAATGCGCGTCAGGTTCTAGATCAGAGTATCGCTGCTGTTCTTGCTCATGAAAAGGCCGGTACGCTTTACGGTCCCGACCAGAAATTGACGGATGCTGTGCATGATGATCTCGGCAACAAAGGATTCTGGGGTTTGCCGATTCCCGTTCAATACGGCGGTTCCGGGGCAAGCATGTTTTTCTGCATGCGCGCAATCACGGCAATGGCTGCCCAGGCGTCCGAGATAGTCGGCGGGCTTCTATCCATCGAAGAGCTGATTGGCGCAGCCGGCCCGCTCATGTGGAAAGGCAAGCCGGAACAGAATGCCGAATTGCTTCCTCAACTGGCGTCCGGGCAATTGCGCTCCGGATTCGCCGGCACCGAGCGATATGTAGGGTGCTGGATAACCAATGTGCGGACCTACGCTGTCGAGGACGGTGACGACCTGCTGGTTACAGGCGACAAACTCTTCATCAGCAATGCCTGGTACGGGCATATGGTGGCGCTCTTTCTCAAGATTGACGGTCAGTCCAAAGTTCTTCTCGTAAAACTGCCTGAAAAGGACACCGAGAATTTCCGCATCGTCAATTATCCGATTCATGCGCTGCGCCGCATACATAACAAGGGTTTGTGGTTCAAAGACTTTCGCGTATCAAAGAAATATCTTTTGCCGGGCAACGGGCTGGCAACGATTTTCCATGATCTGGATCGCGGCAGACCGGCTGTTGCAGCAGGCGCAAGCGCACGAATGCGGCGATTGCTCAAGAGCGAATTGCCCTGGGTGGACACGCGCGTGACCTTTGGCGAAAAACTGAAGACACGCCAGTACATCATGAACAATATGGCTGTTCAGGCTGCGTATATCGCCGGCGCCGATGCTCTGGTCGACTGGTCTACATCGCTCATGGACGGCGGGTATCAAGGAGACGTCTCCTCTATGATCGCCAAGACCTGGGCCACCGACCGCCTGCGCGAAGTAGTCACCAACCAGGCTATGTTCACTCATGGCGGGCGTTTTGTTCTGGGCGGTCATCCGATTGGCGACAACCTGGCCGACGATCTTGTCACCAGCGTGTACGAGGGGCCCAATCCTATGCTTGGGAAAGCCACCATAAAGTCGCTTGCCAAGCCGATCTCGGAAGTGTATCTGAAGCCGCTGATCATGCATATGCTGAGGATCGGACTGGACCCTTCCATGTTGAGATTCGGAAATTGGAAGCAGGCGGTGCGCAGCCTCAAATATCTTTTCCGTGAGCGGTCGCGCATTCTCAGTGATGGGGCACTTTCTTGCGGGGGGATAGATGAAAAAGGCGACCGAAAGGATGTCTTTGCCTGGACCATGGATGATTGCGGGCCGACAATGGCTACGCAGCCTTCAACTCTAAACACATTCAGATTCATCTGGAGGCACCGAAAAGAATTGCAGGGTCGGCGCATTTGGAATACCGCCGCGCCTTTCATCAAATGGATTTTGCAAGTGGAATTTTCGTTCTCGGACAGACAAAAACTGCCCGGTCTCGAGCCGCAAATGCAGGAAATGCTCGATTTTGCCAGACGTGAATTGATCGGCTGGCGAAAGAAATTCTACAGAACCGTCCTTGTCTATCAGGACAAACTGGCTGACGAGGACTTGCTCATGCTCGAGGAATTGTACAAACCGCTCGAGTCCATTACGACCATGCTTGTTTCAATATCTTCCGCCCAGAAAGCCTGGACGAGCGGTGATAAAGCCACTTACGAGTCGCTTCTTTTGCTGTGCCTGCTGCTCAGATCCGGACTTACACGCGAGAGCCCTTATACAGGGCGTTACAAGAAGCTCGTTGCCAGCCTCTACGCTCGTCTGGAAGCAGGCGAATTCAAACAACTGGAAGGAGTTCCGGCTGCTGGCATTCTTATGCCTTACAGCCAGGACGATTTCGACA
>CAZBOX010000084.1:0-21404 GCA_964493595.1 uncultured Candidatus Obscuribacterales bacterium
GGCGATACCATGGTCTTTCAAAAACTGCCCGCACAACCCCGGTCCTTTCGGTTCCTCAGGCGGTTTTGCTGCTGGTGTCTCTGACATTTCAAAAATCCCTTTTTTGCTACTGGAGTTTTGGCGATCACGCCTTTTCTTGCAAGCTCTTCAGTGGGTCGAGAGCCAAAGCCGTTTCAAACCGGGCCTCGTCAATCAGATCCTCGAGCGGGCGACCTGTGTCGTAATCGACATAGCGCACGGCGTTCTGTCTGTATTTTTTCTTCTTACGCTCGGCGTAAGACTCGGTGCGAATCTTCTGCTGCAACTTGAGAAGCGCATCAAGGATACCCTCCGGACGCGGTGGGCATCCAGGAAGATAGATGTCGACAGGAATGATACGGTCAACACCCTGAACTACAGAGTATGAGTCGTTGAACATCCCCCCTGTTACTGTGCAAGCTCCCATCGCAATTACATATTTAGGTTCGGGCAATTGCTCGTAAAGAGTGATCAGCGCGGGCGCCATTTTCCGTGTGATTGTGCCGGCGGTAATAATCATGTCCGCCTGTCTAGGCGTGGCGCGAAACACCTCCGAGCCAAACCGCGAAATATCAAACTTTGACATGCCGACGGACATCATTTCGATCGCGCAGCAAGACGTTCCGAATGTCAGCGGCCATACAGAATTCGAGCGGGCCGCGTTGGCAATTGGACTAACGACAGGCGACAACAGATCACCCATCGCCTCAATCATCTTTTCCAGCGTCGTCAGCGTGACTGTATCCTTTAATTCATCAGGGACTTCATTCATTCCCTGGACGTCACTATCTGCCATCGATCTTTACTCCCACTCAAGAGCGCCTTTTTTCCAGGCATACGCAAGTCCGACTACAAGTATGAACAGAAATATCGACACTTCGATAGGTCCGAACATTTTGAAATTGAGAGCTTTGCCGACCTGGTCGGTTGCCAGGGCCCAGGGAATGATGAATACGATTTCGATATCGAAAAGAATAAAGAGAAGCGCATAAAGGTAGTAGCGAATATCGAACTGAACATGCGCATCCTGAAGCGGCTTCATACCGCACTCATAAGGCTGAATCTTGGTTTTCGACGGTCTGTGATAACCGAACATGAGCTGCAAGATCCAAGCAAGCAAGATCATTCCAAGCGCCGGAAGGGCAAAGCCCATCAGAACAAACAAGGCAATCTGCGCCAACTGAAGTTGATACATCGCTATCCCCGAGCCGAATATTTTGGCAATCAGCGGTCATTTTCACCGCCCCTAAAGCATATCAGGCCTGACGTAACGCCGCACAGTAACTAGATTATAGGCAGGTAAGAAGCGAGCTGAAATTAGGTTTAAAGAGCACAAATCAGACACGTACAGCCAATTTAGGCATACCTTGAATTTTGCTCAATACTTGATTACCACTGAAGCCAAGCGGCAAAAACACCAACAAAACCAAATCGTTATCGATTCGGTATCAAAACTCCAATCGATAACGATTCGATTCCAAAGCTGGCAAAAATTTCAAGAATGGGCGCTTTGATGGCGGGCGGGCCGGTGCGCAGTCTTCAGCGACACAATCTCTTGACTATTTTGCATTTTGCTTCCAACTGCCACTTCCAAACCCAGCAACCATGAGCGTAAACGGCTACTGCGTGCAACAATGGTTAACAAAAATAGTTCTTCTATCTTCCAGGTATTCAAGACAAGGGTGCTTGTAAGTAAAAATATTGGTTAGTCCGCCAGCTATTTTTGGAATCCTTGAAAAGAAAATGATCGAAAGCTACTCACTGCCCCCAAAACGCGTCAAAGAATTAGAGCAGCTTTGCCAGAAGCTGGGAGTTTTGTTCGGACGCCTGGCGGTCTTGAACGAAGCCCTCACCCATTCTTCTTTTGCGGCAGAGACGCCGGGAGCCAAAGATTATGAAAGGCTCGAGTTTTTCGGCGATTCGGTCTTGCGTTTTGTAGTCAGCGAATATTTGCTGGAGCGCTTTCCTGATTATGACGAAGGACAGCTCACCAGCATACGGTCGGTATTGGTCTCCGATAAGACATTGGCGGAAATTGCTCAAGACTTTGGATTGAGCAAATACATTCTGCTTGGCAGACAAGTTCAAATGCGTCCATCAATTATGGCGCGCTCCATGGAAGCTATTTTTGGAGCCGTTTATAACGACCTGGGACTTTTCGAAGTACAGAATTTAGTTTTGAGACTATTCGGCAGCCGGGCTACCGACGTTGACAAGGACGAAGCCAAAGACAATTACAAAGCCCAACTGCAAGAGTACAGCCAGGGTGGAGGACAAGGCGTGCCGGTCTACACCGTAGACAAAATTGAAGGACCACCTCACGAACCCACCTTTTCTGTGTCGGTCTCAGTAGAAGGAAATACATTGGCATCCGGCAGCGGCAGCACCAAGAAAGCGGCCGAGCAGATGGCTGCCAAGGCTGCAGTTGAAAAGATTGGAGTTTCGGCCATAAGAAAAAGCGGCCGCCAAGGCGACCGCTAAATTCACTTGACTTGAGCAATACGCACCCTTAAAGATGCGTACAACTTACTGAAGAGGCGCGCCCTGCACACCAGGAGCTGGTGCTGGCGAGGCATTGAAATCAACGTTATTGATTCGAGTTGGTGCCAGATCAACTGGAGCGGCCGTTTGTGTCGATTTCACTTGAGTTCCGACGCCCAGAGCGGGAAGGCTCTGCAAGTCCACTGGCACTACAACAGGCGCGGAATCAGAGATATGAGGCGGCAACCCGGAAAGATCGGCCAGTTGCTTAGCATGAGTTCTCAGGCTGAGAGCAGCCTTGCTTGCCAGAGCAGCCTTGTACTCCGCCTCAGCAGCTCTAAGCAGAGCCCGTGAAGCTTCCAGTTGTTTTCGGCATTGATCCAACTTTGTCTTTGCCTGCTCAACAGCCTGGCTAGACGCAGCCAATTCGGGCGGATCAGATTGAGGCACTGCTGTTTGTGCACCAACACTGATACCAAATACTAGAGATACGGTAAGAGCGCTCGCCGCTCCCATTACCGACTTACGATAGAAACTTGCTGGCTTCATTTGCTTGCCTCGCCTGTCAAAACCTTGATGAACACATGGAACAGAGCCATTATATGTCCAGTCTAAGGTTTGAGCGCAACTATGAAAAAGCTCACAAAATCAGGCTATCCAGCGGATCTCCTTCGCTTATACAACCGATCGCTTTTCAAACCGATTGCATATAGAGAGGTTGGGAACTATAAAATCAGCAGGAAGACAAGTGGTCGTTTGATTACATTTCGACACTGCCAAATCCAAAATTTGAAAAAAAGAGACAACAAATTTCAGGAGACGAGACTTTGCTTACGGAAAAATTGAGAAAAGTTGCGGCAATTTAGATAAATAGAGGATAAGGCAGCTTTTCAGAATGCTACATGTGATTCGTTCATAACTACCCGGAAAAGCGGCTCCCCAGAGGCAAAAGCCCGAAATCACCCGACTGCAAACTATAAAGCAAGTCTAAAGGTTCTTATAAACCTCAAAACATAACCTTGAAGTCTCCGCGCAGGTTGTCTTATATTGTACGTTTCCGCCCGGTGGCGGAAGTTTTGGTCGCATGCCAAGATTAAGATCTTAGGTTTGTGACCCGCCGATATTTCGGCGCGTCGATGCACTAGCGGGTGCTTGGGCACCTAGCAGCATGGGAGCGACGTTTCGACCGCATCGATGCATCAAAAGAGGTTAAAGGAGTGGCAATTTCAGTGACGGAAAAGCAGTTACAACACGACCAGGACACTCGGTCTGAATTCGAGCGCCTTCTCGATGAAACGATGAACAGCCGCCGCTACGAGCAGGGCGACATCGTTAAGGGTCTCGTCGTTCGTGTCGAACGCGACGGAGTATTGGTTGATGTGGGCAGCAAGTCTGAGGGCTTCGTGCCTTTGAAGGAGATTTCCAATGTTCCCGTCGACAATATCAAAGATGTTGTCAAAGATGGCGAAGAATTGGAGTTCTATATCCTTCGCGAGGAAAACGAAAACGGACAGCTGACGCTTTCATTGAAGAGAGTCGCTCAAGCACGTGGATGGGTTTTGCTCGAACAACAAAAGAAAAACGACGACACCATTCGCGCCAAGATTTCCGCAGTCGTCAAAGGCGGCGTAGTCGTAGATGTATACGGTCTGCGCGGTTTCGTTCCAGCCAGCCAACTGCGCGTCAAGGGAACAACGCCGGAAGAATTGATCGGCATGGAAATCCCCATGAAGATTTTGGAGACAGACACCAAGCGCAACAAGCTCATTTTGAGCCAACGCCTGGCTGTTCAAGAAGAAAAGGCTGCTCAACGCGAAAAAATCTTGAGCACACTGGCGGCCGGTCAAGAAGTTACCGGAGAAGTTGTACGTATCGCAGACTTCGGCGCCTTCATCGATTTGGGCGGACTGGATGGCTTGTTGCCAATCTCGGAAATCTCGTGGGAACGAGTTTCCCATCCTTCGGATGTTCTCAAAGTCGGCCAGGTTATCACCACCAAGGTGCTCAAAGTCGACCAGGACAAAGGTCACATCTCTCTCAGCTTGAAGCAGATGCAGCCTGATCCGTGGAAAGAAATTGAAGACAAATTCCAGGACGGACAAATAGTTTCGGGCACTGTTCGCAAGATCCAGAGCTTCGGTGCTTTCGTGCAAATCTATCCGGGTGTAGACGCTCTGCTGCCGACAGTAGAAATGTCGGATACACCGAACGTCAAGCCGGAAGAAATCGTTCAAGTCGGCCAGAACGTCAAAGCAATCATCAAGAAGTTCTCTCCCAAAGAGCACAAGATTTCTTTGAGCCTGCGCGGCATGGATGTTAGTGACCTTATCGGTGGCTAAATCGAAGGCTGAGCAAATAGCTCATCCAATCTATTGAATTTGAAGAGGGGCGGATAAGACCGTTCCTCTTTGAGTTTTGGACGACCCAAAAGAAGATGCAAGCACTTGAGGAACGAGTTGAAGCAGGCGCAATCAGCTAGTTATGCTTGGCTGGAACCACACCGGTCTGGAGACACTGCAGAAATGCCTGTACCAGGGTCGGATCCCACTGCCTTCCGGCTCCTCTGGTTATCTCAGCCTGGGCCTCTTGAGGGTCCATGCCAGGGCCGTAGCGCATATCGCTGACCATATTGTGATAAGCATTCGCCAGGCAAATAATGCGGGCTTCAATCGGTATTTCGTTTTCTTTCAAACCAGCAGGGAATCCTTCTCCGTTGTACTCCTCATGGTGCGCGCGCACAATCGGGGCCATGTGCGCCAGGTCAGGAAAAGATTCAAGCAATTCTGCGCCGTCGATCGGATGCCTCATTACTGTGATCAATTCGGAATCATGGAGCTCTTCTTCACGTTTCTGCAAGATAGGTGCCGCGGCGCCGAGCTTGCCAACATCATGAACGAGGGCAACCTGACGAACTAAATTTTGAGCGGCCTCATCGAGACCAATGCCTTTGGCGATCGCCACAGAGTACTCTGCAACTTGGCGAGCATGCCCGTTTAGATATTTGTCTTTCGCTTCTATTTGCGAAACCCAACCATCGATACGTCCCAGCATACGAGCATCTAAACCAGGTGTAGCAAAAATGTAGTCACTCGTCGGATTGGCAGATGAAAGGATCTCCTTCAATTTTGCTTGCGCTTTCGCCTCATCAATCTCGATAGGTGAACCCTGAACAAAATCGGTTTTGGCCTCAGCAGCAACAGGCGCGGCCGGCTCTTGCGGTTTGAACTGAGACTTGTCCTTGTGCATAGACGCAAGCAGCGCGCTGCCCTGGGCGGCTGGACTGGGTGCCTTGCCTCGACCCAGCTTGCCTCTTAAACCGGCGCCGCCAGACGCGGCCTTCGGAGTCTGAATCGCATCCAGGTCGCCCCAAGCGCTAGGAGCCTGTGGAGCCGCAGTTGATTTAGGGGTAGGAATCGCATCGAGGTTTCCCCAATCCGCTTGCGACGCCTCTGCAGACGCGCCGACAGAGGCTGCGGCAGACTCGGCAGTGGGTGCCGGCGCTTGTGTAGGCGCTGGTGCCTGGGGTGGCGCCGGAGTTGGAGATGGAGCCGGAGTTGGAGATGGAGCCGGCGGAGGAGCCGGAGCTGGCTCCGGTAATGAAGAAGGGGCTTGAGGCTGTAGCGGCGCCGTTGCCTCCAAAGCTGGGGCTGGGGCTGGCGCTGGAGCCTGCGCTGGAGGAAGAATCTGCTCTGGAGCAGCAGGAGCGACCGCCTGAATCGCTGCAGCATCAGCCAAATGATCCGCAGGAGGAGCAACATTGAGCTCGATCGAACTCGGAGATGCGGAAACTGGCTCGGCGGGCGCAGTCGCCTGAATAGGATTGGCAAGCTCTTGAGCAGCAGCCTTGTCTTGTGCCGAGAAATCAGAGAAGTCGGTGAATTCACCGAAATCGATATCAGCGTATGGATCCTTCGCCTTTATCTCACCAAGTTGCTCGGTAAGATCCGCCGTTTGTGTCAAGACTTCTTCAGGACTGATAGGCAGCACTTCAGCAGTGGCTGTCGCAGGCGGCGACTCTAGAATGTTACTGAAAGCGTTGCCTGGAGCTGATGGAGCCGGAGTCTGCAGGGAGCCCTGACCACGAACGACCGGAGTAATTTTGGGAGCAGGAAAATCGCCCGGCGCTTGAGCTGCGACTTCCATTGGTGGCGCAGGTGGTGGCGTTGATGAAGGTGGCTGCAGGGCCGGAGTTTGAGTAGCAGCAGGCTGCACCGTGGGTGCCGGAGCTGCCAATGGAGGGGCAGAAGCTGGCGAAGGGGCCTGCGGTGCCTGGGCCTGCTGGGGAGCCGGGGCCTGGGGTGTGGGTGCCACTGGCGCCTGCTGCACCGGTGCTTGTTGAACTGGTGATTGTGGGGCAGGTGAAGGGGCTACAGGCGCTGCCGGAGGCGTTGCAGTCTTTGCTTGTGCCGGAATGGCTGGCTGGGAAGTTTTTCTGGCAGATGGAATGGCCTGAGCGCCAAGTGCTCCTTTGAGCGCATTACGAACCGTTCCGATCGATGCCTTTTCGCCGGGAGCGGTGTCCTGCACGACTCTCTGGTGAAGTTGCATGATTGGTTCGCGCGCGCGCTTCTCAGCGGGCAATTTCAAAAGAGCTTCAGCGACCTTATCGGCGACATTTTGCACCATGTCGAGTTCGCCGCGAGTCCATGCACGGCGATAATCACACTGCTGCAGGATTACACAACCGTGGGTTGCATTTGCCGTACGAAGCGGTATGCCGAGAAGCGACTTTACGCTTATCAGCTGCAATTCGTCCTGCACAGGCGAAGCGTACGAATTGAGCTGGCCTTCAAAAACTTTGAGCGGAGCTCGGCTAAGGAGAACTTGAGCAATTAGAGGTGAGTGAGTGGTCGGCCAATAATAGTCCTGACAGCTCTGCACTTTATCTTGCTGCCAGAACTCATAAACCTTCCAGCCAGCTTGAGTATCATCCGTGCAGATGAAAAGGCAGCGACTTGCCTGCAAGACCTTGCCGAGAATGTTGACGACCATAAAGAGAGCATCGCCAATACCCAGCGAATACGCCATTACGTTGCCAATTTCTACGAGAAACGTATCTCTAAAGGTGTCTCGCTGAATAACATCATTGATTTGCGCGTGGCGAATTATATCGCCCAATTCTCCCAGCGCAACACGCATCGAATTGACTTCGTCTCGCGAAACATCGGACCGGCGCTGGAGACTCAATGCACCGAATGTACGTCCCTGTATGACCAGAGGCATGGAAACATTCGGAATGTTGTCAGGAAGCTTAACGTCCTTGTGCGGTTTGAATTCGCAGATGGACGTCACATTAGGGTCGAGCGGATTGCTCACCATGATTTGACAAGAATCGGCATTGAATGTCTCGCCGATTTCTTTGACCGTGGTCTCCAGGATTTTTTTTAAATCCCTGACCCCTGAAAGTTTCTGTAATAGCGCTACCGTCATCGATTTCTTTCTACTGGGAACCGCCAAAGTGCCCCTCAGAATCCTAGTATCGCTTATTTAGATCTATTTGTGTTATCCATCAACGCAATTTGAGAAGGGCCATATCGACCACCTCTCGGACGTTTTTAGCCAAATTCAGGCTGCCAAGACCATCAATCGGTATCCAGGCGGCATCATGAACCTCCTCTGCCACAGTCAGAAGCGGCATGTCTCCGGATTCGCCTCGGTCTACTGCACAAAGGTAAGCAAGGTCGATATGGTAAAGCTCCTCGCCATTCTCAACGGCAAAGACTCCGTGCATACACAGAGGCTGCTGCAAAAAAAACGCGTCGCTGTCGATCGACACAGGCAATTCAGAAGTAAGCACCATTACACGCACGCCGGTTTCTTCGTAGACCTCGCGGATAGCGGCTTCATGTGGTAGTTCACCGTCATCGATATGACCGCCTGGCGGCAACCAGGCCCCAATACGGCGGTGGTGGACAAGCAAAATGTGCCCTTCCTCAATGACAACAGCCGAGGCGGTGAAATGATTGGGCACCGGCCTTACAAGAGGCAATAGATGGGTCACAAGTGCAGAATGGTTAGTGCTCATTGCCTCAAAATCCCTCTTAGTCGACCCTCTTGGCTCCTATAACTTCAATCGTTATCGATTCGTGTTTCGAAGAGGAAGGGTAGCGCATTTAATTTGGAAATTCAGAATATAACCATGGCATCTGCGGGACAGGTTCGCAAATGACCGGCAGACAGTTTTAGGATTCGCTAGAATTGACGGGATGGAAATAGCTGTATTTGAACCACCACCCCAGCAGTTACAGTCGGTGGGTGACCTAATCGGTCGCTCGATCAGGATATACAGAAAAAACATCAAGCTTTTTTTCCACGTACTTCTCTGGCCTACGGTCTTTCTAACAGCGTCAAAAGTTGCATTCCACTGGGGTATCACCAACCTGTCTTTGCGAATAGACCAGAAAGACTGGACGATGATGGGTGTGTCTGGAATTGTTGCGCTGCTAGGAATGCTCAGCCTGCTAGTGGTCGGATTGTTCTTGCAATTAAAGCAACTTTCCTTTATTCGCCTTGTTACCGGTTTTGCCGACAATTATGCTGATGCCTACGCGTACATAATGAAACGCAAGTGGAAGATTGTCGGACTGATTATGCTTGCCTATGTTGCGATTTTGGTTTGCGTGATTTTTTGGAGCGTCATCATTTCCGTTTGCATGGCGTTTTTTAAAGCCAATGCCTCTACTACTTATTTGCTACTGGGCGGAATGATTCTTGGACTTTTAGGGCTGGCGATTTCAGTTACTGTCACTTGCATTGCGCTTTATTTCTCTTTTGCGGTCGGAGCCTGCGAGGATCTCTCTATCAGCGGTTTATTCAACCGTACGTTTGCTCTCGTTTTTCAGGATTTTTGGCGGGCAGGATACTTTTGCACACTGCTCTTTGTGGCTTTGATGGTGATTACATATCCGCTTTCTCTGCCCCTTTTACTAGTCTCGATTTTTGAATTCATGCGTCAGGGGATGAGCCCTGAATTTCTAACAGACCCAGGAAAAATGCCCTTCTACTACACGCTTTTCAATCAGAGCTGGGAATCAGTAATAAGCATCATTACTTGGCCGATTTCGTTCATGGCGACCGGGCTTTTTTATTACGACCAACGAATGCGCAAAGAAGGTATTGATTTAGTTCGCCGCATCGAACTAATCAATAAACCTGACCTGCCAGCAACCGACGAACGAATTTGAGGCTCAGCTTAGAGTCATGGAATTCAAAAATATAAGTGAAGCTATTTCTGATGTAGCCAAACATTATCATTATCACAAGCCTCCAGAATTTCTGGTCTATGTGCAAGAAATGCTCAGCCGCGTCTTGCGGTTTTTGAAGGACCTTTTCGAACAACTACACCTATTCAATTCAGGTTTTTCCGACACGCGCATGGTCGGAAATCTAATGCAGATTCTCCTCTACATTGCTGGAGGTCTTTGCGCGCTAATCGTCATTTACCTGGTTTTCTCGCGAATGACAAAACTAACCCAGATGAGCAAGCTGGCACGCGGCGGAGCGCTCGAGAGCGAACGTTTGCTCACCTCAGAAGGGTGGCTGAGCGAAGCCAGAGAACTAGCCGAAAAGCAACACTTCAAAGCTGCTTGCCGTGCCGCCTATCTTTCATTTCTTCGTCTTCTGGACGAGAGCCAGATTGCTCCTTTTGCGCCGACAAAGACAAATTACGAGTACTGGTATCAACTGAGCAAAAATCGGGAAATTCAGTCAACATTCCGAAAAATGGCAGATACAGTAGAACTGGTCTGGTTCGGAAACAAAAACGCAGGTCGAGAAGATTTTGAGCACTGCCTCGATCTAATCGAAGACGCGCGCAGCCTGATCAAGACAGAGCCGCCCACTTCGATTGCAGAAGCAGCAGGCAATCACCGGACAACGGGGTCTGACAAAATCTCATGACCCAGCCGAAAGTCGAAAAACCCAACCGTATATGGTGGCAACTCTTCGCACTGCTCTTTGTAAGCGGGCTTTCTGTTTATTCAGGAATCGCCTTCGACGAGCAGAAAGACAAGTTCTGGCCGGAAACCGAAATTCTCATATCGGTGTTCAATAAAAAACCGAGCGGACTATCCGGGATGCACGAGATCCTTAAAAAAACCGGATTGAAGTCAGGAATATGGCAGTTACCTTATCGCAATTTATCCGATACAAAAGGCATGCTGGTAATCCTGCAACCGACAGAATCACTTTCAGAGCTGGATGCAAAACAAATTCTCGACTGGGTTGAGAAAGGCAATGACCTTGTTTATTTTGACCATTTCTCATACAAACTGACGAGACGTTTGATTGAAAAACTGAGCATCGACACAAGAGACGGCGAAACTATTGTCGATAAAAGATTGGCACTCACGCAAACAGCAGCCCCTGAATTTTCTCATGTTCCCGCCCTGGTGGTGAGTGCAGAGCGACGCCTGAGAGGTGGGTCCCCGCTTCTATCGGATTCTTCAGGGACCCTAATGGCTGAGGTCAAACATGGCAAAGGGCGAATACTGCTCGGCACCGTTCCCAGCATCTGCTCCAACCGGCGTCTTGCCAATCCTGAATCCTGGCCAAATTTTCAATTTCTGGCAAACTGGTTTAGCACCGCTAACGGTGCGGTGATTTTCGATGAGCGCTGCCACGGATTTTCTTCAGCAACTAATGTTTTTCACTATCTTTTGAGAGGCCCGACCGGGCTGGTCTTCTGGCAACTGATGCTGATCCTGCTGCTGGCGACTCTCAGTTCTGCGCAGAGATTCGGCGCGGTGCGGGAAGTTGCAGTTTCTAGAAAAATCTCCAATCTGGAATTTATTCACGGGCTCTCAAATGCATTCAGGCGCGCCAGAGCAAACACAGCAATTCTCGAGATACTGGGACAGTCCTTCAAAAACCAACTCTGCAAAGCCCTGGGCATATCACCGCACGAGACGAACGAAAATATAGTTTCTGCCTGGCAGCAATCTAAACAAGCTCCAAAAGCAAACATGGAGGAACTAATAGCAGAATATGAGCGTGCGCTAAGCAAAAACTATCTGAGTGACTCTGATTTGAGAACCTTGGTCGGTACCTGCGATAAGATAACCAGAACTTTTGCCGAGTCTGCAGACGAAAAAAGAGAGGCGGAATCTAATTCATGAGCGAAATCGGAACAGTCTTTAAGCGTTTACAAGAGCGACTCTCCTCGGTAATAGTCGGCCAGCAGATGGTCATCGATCAACTACTGGTGGCGCTATTGGCCGAAGGCCACGTCCTTCTGGAAGGCGTGCCGGGTACCGCTAAGACAATGCTGGTCAAAACACTAGCCTCACTAATCGGTGCTGAATTCGGACGCGTTCAACTTACCCCTGACATGCTGCCCTCAGACATTCTGGGCACCAGCATCTATGACCTCAACACAAAAACTTTCACGCTAAAAAAAGGTCCAATTTTTACCAGCCTGCTTCTGGCGGACGAAATCAACCGCACCCCGCCCAAGACGCAGTCCGCACTGCTGGAAGCCATGGAGGAACGCCAGGTCACACTCGACGGGCGCACACAGAAACTGCCCGATTTGTTTATGGTCGTAGCCACACAAAATCCTGTTGAATTCGAGGGCACTTATCCACTTCCGGAAGCACAGCTGGACAGATTCATGCTCAAGGTTTTGATTGGCTATCCAGATGCAGACGCCGAGCAAAAAATGCTGCTTAACTGGCAAGAGGGTTTGTACAGAAAGAAGACACCAGCCCTGGAGCCATGCGTTAGCGTCGATGAGATTCTGCAAGCACGCCATGAACTTGACAATGTAAAAGTCGAAGAATCGATCCTCAAATACCTTATGGAAATCGTGCAGAAATCCCGCAACCTGTCGGATCTGCAATTAGGTGCCAGCCCACGGGCAGCACTCAGCTGGCTCGCCGCTGCAAAATCACACGCCGCCATCGAGGGCAAGGATTTTGTCACACCGGACAATGTAAAATTCGTAGCCGAGCCGGTTCTCAGGCACCGCCTTATTCTCACCGCCGAAGCAGAATTGGACGGCGTCACTGTCGGCCAAGTGATTGCCAACCTGCTCAGACAAGTGCCTGTGCCCAGATGAGGCTGGCTTGATATGAAGCTCGTTGCCAGCCGGCGACTATATCAATTGCTTGCCATAGGAGTGGCTATCTTTGCCGCCGCCTATTTCTTCGAAGGTGCTCGTACCCTCGGTCTCGTATTCGATATTCTGATACTAGTAGCAGTGGCAATAGATTTTCAGCTAACGCCCAGACCGCACCTTGTTTCAGCCAGCCGAGAGAACCAAGAGCGCCTGTCCATCGGCAGAGACAATGACGTCTTTCTCTACGTTCACAACAAGAGCAGCCTCGACCTCAAAGTTCGCGTCAAAGACGATTGTCCCCGCAATCTCAACCCCAACCTGGAAGAATTTGCCTGCACTATAAAAAGCGGCGAACAGGCAAGCCTCGGTTATTCCGTAACACCAAGAAGACGTGGGCTCTACAAATTCGGCGACATCCATGTTCGTTACTTGAGTTTTCTTGGTCTCTTCCACCGTCAAGCAACGAGTAAGGCTGCAAAGGACGCTAAAGTCTACAGCGACTTGAAAGCACTCTACGACCTCTCGATCAAGCTGAGCCGCACTACTGAGCTGGGAGAATTACATCAGCGAAAACGAGGACAAGGAACCGACTTCGCCAGCCTGCGCGAATACACTGTCGGCGATGACAGCAAGTCGATCGACTGGAAAGCCACCGCGCGCAGAGACCGACCAGTGGTTCGAACCTATGAAGTGGAACAGGAGCAAAGACTTCTCATTCTGGTTGACGCCGGGCGCATGATGCTCTCCGATCTGGAAGGTTTGACGCGCTTCGACCATGCGCTGAATGCCGGACTTTGCCTGGCTTTGACTGGACTCACTCACAACGATCAGGTTTCTTTCGGAATTTTTGCCGACAAGCCCCTGGCATACTTGCCACCACGACGCGGAAAGGCCTATCTAAAAAAAATTCTGGAAGGAGTATTCGATGTTGAACCGAGAATGGTAGAACCCGATTATTCAGGCATGCTTTCTTATTTTGCATCGATGCAAAAAGGCAGATGCCTAATGGTTTTGCTCACGGACTTAACTGATGCGGTCGGGTCTCAATCAATGCTGGCTGGATTAGCAAGCCTGGCGGGAAGACACTTACCGTTTTGCGTGACTCTCAAAGACCGACAAGTAACCGAAATGTCTCACCAAGGCATACTTAAGGATGCTCATGATAAAAGCATACCGGTAGAGCAAATCTACAGGCGCGCCGTTGCCTGCGATTTGCTTTCGCAAAGAGAACTGGCCTTGAATGTTTTGCACAGGCGCGGCTGCCTTGTGCTGGATTGTCCACCACAAGAATTGTCAGACAAACTAGTCGATAGCTATCTGGAAATCAAAACTCGCGGGCGGCTTTAGGCAAGTCCCTGAGCAAGCGTCTTTACCTGAGCAAGCGTGTTTACCCGAACAAGTGGGTAGACCTTAGCAAGGGCTGACAGGCACGAAGAGCAGGATTATAAGGGCTCAGACCAGGTCATTGTCGCAGGCATATTTAACCAGCGCAGTACGACTCTTCAATTTCAGTTTCTTTCGGATGCGCGAAGCGTGCAACTCGACCGTCGACTCAGTAAGGAAAAGACGCTGGGCTATTTCTCGATTGGCCAGCCCGGAAGCAATCAGCTTCAAGACTTCCAACTCACGGAAAGAAAGCGGCGGACCGCCTGCGTCCGAGCGCCCCTTATCCTCGAGCCCTTCTGGTCTGTTTGTTCTCGATGCCATCTCCAATGTATTGGTAAGTTGCTGGGTGAGATTGCCGAGCAAATTCATGTTGAACAATTGATCTTTCACTTGCATGAATGCCTGGCTGTTTTCCAGAGCGATTGCCGCTTCAGCTGCAGCAACTTCAAGCATGTCCAGTTCATGCGGAAGCCATTTACGCGGCGCACCACATGAGATGGCAACAACCACTCCATAAATATGCCCGTGATGCGAAATTGGGGCGCCGGCGATACTGCTGAACCCATTTTCAAGGAACCATTCCAGCTCCTCATCGCTGATTTGCAGATTGGGTCTTTCGGAAACAATGTCAGAAACGGCCTTCACTCTAGTCTTGAAGTGCGAAGCCGTGCGCGCGGGAAACTGCCCAGTCCTGCCCAGACCAAGCGGAGAGACATCTGGCTCAGCAAATTCATGCGTAACAATTGGAGCTGTTACGGACTCGGTGCGCACGACCATGCATCGCGAAACACACAACGCCCGACCAAGACTGTCCACAACAGACTGCATGATACTGTCGCGATCGAGAGATGAATGAACCCGGCAAACAATTTGACGCATCCACCTTTCCCAAGTCAATTGTTTAGTCAGGTTCGCTTGCCCTTCTGCCTGATCGAACCCCTCTTGCAAGTTTGCTGATTTTGCCGCCGCTGTTGATTGCCTCTGTTGGTAGAGAATTACAGCTACATGCTGCCCTTTTGCATTTGGATCATGAATCGGATAAGCGAGAAGGGAGACACTGGTGCCATCCGACTTGCCTGCAGAGACGACCAATTCATGAGCGCTTTTAGCGGAGTCTTCGCTGGCGGCTCTGTTAATGGTTTCTACAACAAGCGCTTTGGGAGCCAGCAATTCGCTCAGGCTGATATTCAGAATTGAAGCACTGGAACCGGTCAGCATCAGTGCTGCGCTGGCATTAGCGCTGAGAACAGCCATAGTCTCACGGTTTACTATCAAGCAAGCAGAGCCGGCTTCGCTAAAGAAGACAGCCTTCTGATTCAGCTCTTTGAGCGCATTGCAGACTTCAATCAAGATTGCCACCTGCTGAACCAAGCCTTCACAGGCTTCGATCAGTTGATCGCTGAAATAACCGCTTTGCGAGCCGGGTCCCTCATGCATGGTCAGGCACCCGATCGGTCCTTTGCGACCGATGAGAGGAAAGGCCATCACAGCGCCTTTGGTATCTCCGACAAAAGATTCGAGCTGGGAGCCGTCCTGGGAAAGAATGTCCTGCAAAGGTAAAGGACGTCCATCCTTAAGCAATTTAGAGAATTCCGACCTGACGCCGAGATGATAGTTTTTGCCGAGATGCAGCGCTTTATGGCCGAGCGAATATTCAGCTGTGACAACCAGAGAGGAGCCGTCATCCGAGAAAAGCAAAATTGCACACCGCTCTAGACCCAAGCCCTGGCCAACCTCTTCCGCGGCTTTGCGAGCGAGAACAGCAATTTCTTCCGGAGCCCTGAGCGAACCACGCAAAAGATCGCCGACTTTGCCCGACAACGCCCAGAGGGTAGACAGGTGAGTGCCTTTATCAGATTTTGCTTCTTTAGGAATGTTCAAAAAATGCACCGTTCTGGCAGTTTCATATTGGCTGACCGCATAAGCAATATCCCAATTTTCCCCATAACATACAGTACTGTCCATATACGGGTTTTTCCTAGCGAATCAGCACCTTTGCGTCCCCGAACCTCTAATGTGGGCCGGGGTTTTTGCCGGGAACATACAGCCAGACACAGCTGTCAGTAGCAAACAGGTGCCGGAGCCGAGAGCGCTTGCACCACAAAGAGTCACCGCCAAACAGCAAACAGGCGCGAGAAAGCGAGATTAGCAAAAGTTTATTTTTGCTATAAACGTTCTCCCCTCTTGGCTAGTCACCAAAACGCAAATACAGCGGGCGTTACGGCACGTTTCAAAGCGGGCTCGAATTGGTATAGAATTAATGTAAGCTCATTTAATATAAAAGGGAAACCTCAAATGACCTCGGCATCACAGTTCAGAAACCTGAAACGCCAATTTGGAAAACGCCTTGTTGAGTGCGCTCTTAAATGCCCGACTCTTGTAGAGGACATCGAACGCATTCGCCAAGAGGGCGTCAAGATAAGGCTGGTGGATGGACCTTGCCGGGCATACTATGACCGCAAGAAACGCACGATTTACATCGGCAGATGGTGCCCACGCAATTACAAACTGATCAGCATCGCCCACGAATTCGTCCACGCCGTTATCCGACCCACAATCGATCCGGTGCCGGGAGTAACCGGCAGGCAAGAATTCGTCACGCGTTGCCTTGAAGAAGAGACTGAGGCAATCGTCCACGAAATAAGCATCGTCAAAGAATTGCTTCAAGCCGGCGTCAAGATCGACCCGAAAGAACTTGAATGGCTCAAACGCTACAAGCGCGGCGGTCGAAAGGCAATTATGAAAGCCTTACAGAAGACCATTACATCGACAACCGGCGAAGATTACCCTGAATATTACGGTAGCTGGTACGACGAGATTGTGCCGCCTTCTAAGCGGCTGCCATAAGCAGTTAAAGCGACCCAGCAAGATGATGGTTTGAAGTCTCTGCCTTGATCCCCTAGATCAAATAGGGCAAAGGCGAGTCTTTCTCCTCATCTACCGTGAAAGGCTCGGACGTAAGCGCACAGGCGTTTGGAATCATATATCGCAATTCCTCTGCAATGGCGCGTGCCTGAGGCATGCCTGCATGCAGGTGAATTGTTTGGAAATCGATTTTTACTCTTGAGCCGTCGGCAGCAATCACTTCGCCATGATTGATGAGCAAGCGAGCCTGGTTCATTATTTCGGTTTGAGAACGCATTTGAGCACGGCTATGAGTGTGAGGCAAAAGATTGCCGTTGCTGTCATAGGCTCTGTCCAGCCAGGCCTCCTGGGCGACCCTGATGCCGGCGCGCTCGCCTGCAGCCAGAAGATTACTTCCGGACGGACCGATCAAGATGAGCCAGCGGTCGAATTCCGCAAGAGCTTTAGCCACAACAGTAGCGATGCGCACATCATGGGACATCTGGCGATAAAGAAAGCCGTGTGGTCTCACTTGCGTAAGCTCAAAGCCGAATGTCCTGGCCATGCCAGAAAGAGCGCCTATCTGATAGAGAACAGAAGCACGCAATTCAGAAGTAGAAAGGTGAATCTCTCTTCGACCAAAACCTTGCAAATCGGGATAACCGATATGCGCGCCCAGCGCCAAACCGTAATAGCGGCATTCTTCAAGAGCCGCTTCCATGTGCGAAGGATCGCCGGCATGAGCGCCGCAAGCGATATTGGCCGATGTGACGAAGGGGAGCACATCTGATTCCCCCGGCAGGCGATAGGGACCGAAACCCTCGCCCATATTGGTGTTGATGTCTACACCGTGACGCAAAAACAATTTGGCGGTCGGAGGCTGTTGAGATTGACTGACCTGAGCGGGCGCTGATTCACGACTTCCTCGTGGTCTCTGTCTTCCGCGACGCATAATCCTCCTTGCTGCCGAATTCAGCCCGGCAAAACCAACCTCGGCCCATTAAAATAGGCGCGAACTGAGCATTTTACCAGGGAAAACCCGCCAGTTCACACTTCTGACCATGTAGCCCGCAAATGTACTAAACATCAATTTCAAAAAACTAGGTTTTTTACGGTTTGATGAGCGCAAATTAGTCTTACAATGTAATGAGCACTGAATGTGCCTTTAGTTTCAGGGTATAGGTTTCTCGTATGCCGTCTTGTCTCTCTGACTCGGCCCGCTGCGCCAAATCCAATACTTTGCTCATAAGAGGGCTTAAAAGCCCGGTTCTCAAAGAACCTCCACTTTCATTTTCTCGAGAAATTAGTCTTTGCGACGATTACCAATTGCCATTCTGGGTGTCCTTTTCTGTCTGACGGCTGGGCTTGACTCGCGAGCCAACGCAGACAACAGGCTGATTATGGCTGGTGACGACCCGTATAACCTTCGCGTTCTGGCATTTCAGTGTTACATCGAGGGCCAGACCGAGTCAGCACTGGAAACTTACCAGCGTGCTGTTAAGCGGGCTATCGAAGAGTACGGAGATGACTCGACGATTGTTGCTGATATTTATTTCGAGATGGGCAGTCTTGCATTTGATGCTGGCAAAGAGAATACTGCCGAGTCATGGCTGAACGAGTCATTAAAGCGCAATCCGAATTCTGAGATGGCCAGAATAAAATTGGCTGAAATCTACAGAGTGCGTGCAAAACACGATCAGGCTCTTTCACAGATTCAAACGTGCTTGAAGCGCAACCGCAATTCCATAGCGGCAAGACGAGCGCTGATTGTCTGGTTGCAAGAAAAGGGTTTTGTTGCGCTGGCAACCCAAGAGTCATACGTCCTTAATCAGATAGCTGGCGGAATGGACAAGCGCATAGCGCCCCAGACGATGGTCGCCACTGCGATAAGGCAAGCTCCCGCCGCCAAGAAAGAGGAGCCGACACAGCCAAAGGCTCCCGAGCCCAAGGCAGACGCAAAGCAGAACGAAGCCAAGGCGGCGGAAAAACCCAAAGCACCGCCATCCGTTGTTTCGGCGCTGATGAAGCGAATTATTACGCCAGCCAAGAAGAAAGAAACTCCTAAGCCGGTGGCGAAACCTCCTGTAGTTGTTCAGCAGCCAAAGAAAGAATTAAAACCAGAATCGAAGCCGGAAGTGAAAAAACCGGAGCCGAAGAAAGAGGAGCCCGTTCGCGAAGTAGCAAAAACGCCGCCTGCCAAGAAAGTAGAAAAGCAAGCCGCACCGTCATTGCCTCCACCGCCACCGGTTGTGGCGGCGACGCAACCTCAACCTAAGCGCTCCAAAAACGGACTCGTTCCCCCGCCGCCTCCAATCGTTCCGTCTTTTGGCATGTTCCCGCCTCCACCTCCCATGGGTTACAACCCCAATGCTCCTATGCTTCAAACACGCGCGGTCTTGAAAAAGGAAAAACCAAAAGCCGAGCCGAAAGAAGCAAAAGAAGAGAAAGCACCGGTAAGAGATGCTAAAGACGCTCCGAGCGTGGATGAAGAAGGCGAAGGCGACTTCCTCATAGACTGGGCCGGTTCGAGCAAGAAGAAAAAGAAAGCTCAGTAAGCCTACTGATTCGGAGCAAAATTCTCACCGCCCGGCTGCGGCGGCATATCGTCCCCTCTACGAACAGAAGAAGGTCCGGCCATGGCAGCCCGGGGTCCGCCCGGCTTTACATCGGGCAGACGCTTTCTTTGCTCCGCGGTCAAAACACCTCGTATGGCAAGGAAATCATCGAGCTTCATATCTTCAGCTTGCTCGTGCAGTCTGCGCAGTTCTTTTCCTTTGGCACGTATCTGCTCGTCAGAGGCAGCGGGATCGAACATCATGTCTCTCAATTCCTGTCCGCCTGTCAAAAGCTTGCGCCGCACTTCACGAGCTCGCGAGGCAGTGTTCTTTCTCATTTGCTGGATTTTTGTCTTCTGCTCTTCCGTAAGATTGAGCGCCGAAAGATCGAGTGCTTTCCTGCCGCCCGGAAATCCTCCGCCTCGTGGAGCGAAGCCACGTCTGCCACCAAATTGACCATCCTGCATGAATGCGTTTCGCTTGCGGAAACCACCGCCGACGAATCCCTCACCCGGCGACATGGGACCGGAATTAGGACCGAGATTGGAATTAGCATTAGGATTACGAGCGAATGGCTCTTGAGCGCCATCCGGACCTTCTGCTCCTCCCATTTGACGAGCTCGCATTATTGCTTTTCGCATGCGAGCCCGGCGAGCTGTTTCGTCTGTGCCGTCATCGGCACCAGCCCCCTGTGCTTGCATGTCAGCTTGCATAAAGCGCGCCCTGCGTTTGAAACCGTACGGACTATCGCCTGAAGGCGAAGCCCCTGGTGCACTACCCGCGGTGTCAGACGGAGATGTCGCATTGGCACCGCCTTGTGCGAATACAGGCGAGTTGGACGCCGCCAGCAATAATGTCAGCGCCAAACACCCAAGCAGTCGTTTACTAGAGCTTGATCGCATACAGGCCATCCTCATCTGTGCTAACACCAATATCTGAACTAATACCGTCATCATCTTCATAGAGAGCCAGGATCTCCGAAGCAGCCGGTCGATTGCTGGAGAGACTCTGTGCTGCAGGCACGACCGATGCTCCAGCATGTTGTTGCGCAACGACTGGTGCCGAGGATTTGTCCTCCCGATTTGGAGCGGGCTGCACTTCCTTTGCCAATCTCTCAGTCTCATCACTCAGATGAGCCCCGGCAGTCTTATGTGCATCGCTCGCCGTGACAAGAGAATCAGGTGAGGACGCGACTTTTGCCGGTTGCGTATCAAGATTCTGAGGAGCGTTTTTGCCGCCGGAAGACTCTTCAAACGCGCCATTCTGGCTATCAACTTTATCCCTGGTCGCCACGTTCTTTGTTTCAGAAGAGTGCAATTGGGCCAATTGCTGATGCCCATCATTGGAAATAATCGCAGCCGCTATGGCAATAACGGCGACAGCAGCAGCGGAAGCTGTTGCAACAAGCCATTTGCGCTTACCACTAAAGGCAACTACATTACTCTGCTCCGGCAGGACAGGCGACGTTTGCTTAGCGAGCAATTCGTCGAAATTGTCAGCCAGGTCAAATTTCATCTGCTTGCGAGGAAGAGAAGAAAGCGTCGACTTCAGCGCCTCAATTTCCTTTACCTGCCGCTGGCAATCATCACAACCAGAAATATGCTCTCCAACCGACTGCGCCTCAGAGCCGTCCAGCTCTTTGTCGACGAATGCATCGAGCATCGCTGCGAAATTTTCACATTGGGAATTCTTACTAGACATAGAAATCACCTTGAAGCGGTCTGGACACCATGACTGTCAAAATAGGGGGATAGCAGTTCTCTCAGTTTCAAACGTCCGTAATGCAAACGGGAACGCACTGTGCCGACACTGGTTCCGACAATGTCGGCTATCTCCTGATACTGAAAGCCCTCAATATCATGCAAAACGACGACGGCTCGCTGGCTTTCCGGCAATTCCAGCAAAGTCTTCTCGATCATCATCTGCTGCTCGTCGAGATCAACCTTCTGCGCCGGCGAAGGCAGCGGATCGGCAATCTGAGAGAGGCTGACAGCAGGATCAGGCGACTCTTCTTCATTTTGCGTTGATTGAGGATCAAAAGACACGACTTTCACCCCACTGCG